>SHVM01000086.1 GCA_009694265.1 Pseudolabrys sp. | reverse complement strand
CTCGAACTATTTTGGCCATCGGCGCCGGCGGGCCTATATACCTGTCTGAGACTGAAGGGGACGCCTGTTGTGCCCCCCCCAAACGACGGCGTCATGACAACCATCGGCGAAATCGTTGAAAACTTCACCTTGCTCGATGAGTGGGATGACCGCTATCGCTATGTCATAGAACTCGGACGCACCTTGCCGCCGCTGCCGGAAAGTGCCCACACCGAAACCAACAAAGTGCAAGGCTGCGCCAGTCAGGTTTGGCTGCTCACACACGTGAAGCCAGACGGCGCCGCCGGCCCCGTTCTCACCTTCGAAGGCGACAGCGACGCGCATATCGTACGCGGGCTGGTCGCCATTTTATTTGCACTCTATTCCGGCAAGCGGGCGGCTGAGATCCTGGCCACCGACGCACTCGCGCTGTTCGACCGCATCGGTCTGCGTGAGAACCTCACACCGCAACGCTCGAATGGCCTGCGCTCCATGGTCGAACGCATCCGCGCGGAAGCGAATGCGGCGCTCGCGGCCGCGGCTTAAACAACTCCGTCTTCGCGGGACGGCGCCAACGGGCCCGCGCAAAGCGCGGCCCAATGACAGACTCCGCGTCGGACCCGGAATCCAGAAACATCCGCTGTGCTCGCATCTGGATTCCGGGTTCGCGCATGTCATGCGACCCCGGAATGACCGTGCATATGAGGCCTATCCTCCATCCACGCTAAACGTCGCGCCATCGGCGAGCCAGGTACGGATTGGCGCCTGCGTCCGCCCTTTAGTCTGCGCCGCGTAGCCGTAATGGCGAGCGAGCCGGTCAAGCGCGAGTTGCAGCACGACTTTGGCCGAACGCGCGGGCCAGGCACGCTCGCGTTCGATATCCTCAAGGCGTTTTTCCCTATGCTATCGGATTGATAAGGCTTGGTAATTTTCAATTGTGAAAACCGGGCCGACCTGCGGCGGCCGCCCATCGAATCCGGCACTGGCTACTTGGCGCGGCGGCGGCGTTGCTGGCCGAGCCCCATCTGCTTGGCCAATTGGGATCGAGCGGCCGCATAATTGGGCGCGACCATCGGATAGTCGACGCCAAGACTCCATTTTTCGCGGTATTGCTCGGGCGTCATGTTGTACTGCGTACGCAGATGCCGTTTGAGCGACTTAAATTTCTTGCCGTCCTCGAGGCACACGATGAATTCGGGCGTGATCGACTTCTTCACAGACACGGCCGGTTTAAGCGGCTCGGCTGGTGCGTCTCCGGATTTTCCAGACACCCGGGCAAGCGCTGTGTGCACTTGGCTGATCAGACCGGGAATCTCAGCGGCCGGGACAGTGTTATTACTCACATAGGCGGAAACGATCTCCGCCGTCAGTTCAATATAATTTCCGGTTACCGGGGTGTCGCTCATCGAGGATGCCCTACTCTAGCGCGGCTGCCGGACCGGGCGAACCGCAGACGGCGCGTGACGAAAGTTGTCACTCCGGTCCGGTCTACCAATTGCAACGGATTTCGACATGTATCCTATATTTAAACTTTACTATTGGACTTCATTCACCGCAAGAAAAAGATGGCAACAATAGCGGTTAGTCTTCGCGTTTTGCTGTGATGTTATTGAATACGCGGGAATATCGGCCGACTACGGCTGGCGTGGGCCGGCGGATTCTCGGCACACCGTCCGGTCCGGTTAAAACGAAAATGCCGTCCGCGGCACAAGCGAGCGGCATTGCTCTTGGCTATTTGCCAAGCTCTTGCCAAATATTCTTACGCGTTCTTTTCGAGGTGCCCGCGCAAATCGTTGATCGAGACAAACCGCAGTATCCCTTGTGGCAGTTCGGCTTCGATCGAGCCATCGACGTAGAGCGTGTAGCCCATGCCGTCGACGACGCCGGATTTCAGGATTGCGACCGCGCGCGGCTCGTTCCTTGGACGCGGCTTCGGCGCTTCCGGTTCGGCGCGCTTGGCCGGCGCAACAGTGTTTTCACTTGGCGCCATATCGAATTTCTGTTCATATGGTTTGGCATCGGTATCGGCCGTGCTTTTGGCCGGTTTGGTCTCGGCAGGCCACATCGCGTCGAAATATGCGGTTTGCGGCTGTCGCGGTGGCGCCGGTGCAGCCGGAGGCTGTCCCGGCCGCCAACCGGCATCGAGCGTCGGCTCATGGCGATGGCCGGCCATCTCAGATCCATTGACGTTAAACGAAGGCAGATGCCGCGCGGGCTCGGCGAAATTGGCAGCGACCGGAGCAGGTGCGGCCATCGAATGCTGTTGGGATAGCGAAACTCCGTCTTCGATCGCAACCAGAGATTCATCCGGGTTGCGCAGCGTTGGCACGGCGTAATGGGCCGGACCGGCTTCGATCTGCCTGTTCACCGGCATCGACGTACCCATACCTTGGTCAAACGAATACGGCTCGCGATTGCCAGCATCGGATTTAGACTTGGGCGGGAACGGGTCTCGGCTCGGAGCCGGGGCGGTGCGAGAGCCGGCCGCGGTTTCGAACATATCAAGCGGCCGGCTGGATCGGATGGGCGAGCGGGTGGCCAATGCTTCGGTGAGCCGCTGCAACTGAGCGACTACCATGCCCAGCCCGATGATGATCAAGCCGCCGACAGCGACCGTGGCGCCAGCAACGATAAGGGTGTTGCCGAAACTGAATTCATTGACCGGAACACCAACTCCGATCATCGCGGCGCCCACCAAGACGGCGATGGCGCCGGCACCAAACAATAAACCTGACATACGCATTACGATCCTCTACTGAACCACCAGTTTCGTCGTTCCGTACACAACTACCGGCTAAACTATTCTAACAATGAAGAATTCTGGCTTTTTCCGGCGCCGGCGGCAACTGATAATGTTAAAATAGCAAGAAATACCCTCAAACTTCATTAACGTTGATGGGCCTGGGCGGTGGCCGGCTCCGCCGTAATTTCCTTCGATCCCTGAGTGAAATGCCCCTTGTACTAGCGTAGTTTCCAGCGGGAATAGACACCTGCAAGGCGTTGCCCCCAACCCCGCCAGGGCCTAATTAACTGAATTGAGGAACTTGCCCGAGACCTGCCTGTTTCATTCAGAGACCGGTTTATTTCGCAATCACCATTTGTGGATCGAGGAGGATCTGATGTCGTTCACGCTGCCCGAGCTTCCCTATGCCCATGACGCGCTGGCGCCCTATATGTCGCGCGAGACGTTCGAATATCATCACGACAAGCACCACAAGGCCTATGTCGATAACGGCAACAAGCTGCTGGTCGGCAGCGGGCTGGAGGGCAAATCGCTCGAGGAGATTGTGAAAGGGTCCTTCGGCAAGAATGCCGGGCTCTTCAACAATGCCGGCCAGCACTACAACCACATGCATTTCTGGAAGTGGATGAAGCCGAACGGCGGCGGCGACAAAATTCCCGGTAAACTAAAGGCCAAAATCGATTCCGATCTCGGCGGCGTCGCCAAGATGCGGGAAGATTTCACCCAAGCGGGCGTGACACAATTCGGCTCCGGCTGGGCCTGGATCACGGTGAAAGACGGCAAATTGGCCGTCACCAAGACCGCGAACGGCGAAAATCCGCTGGTTCATGGCGGAACGCCGATCCTGGGCTGCGATGTGTGGGAACACTCCTATTACATCGACTACCGCAACCGGCGGCCGGACTACCTCAAGACGTTTCTCGACCACATGGTCAATTGGGACTACGTAGAAGAGCTGTTTGTCGCCGTGAGCAAGTGAAACCTGTTTCACAGAGAATAGGCACCTCGGCGAAGAACTAAATGTTCTTCTCGATCTTCTGACGGGCTTGTTCTGCATGCGATCGGAAAGCCTCTTCGCCGATCGATTGGCTCTCGTCGTCCTGGCCGTCGTCGCTATCGTCGCGGGGATAAGCTTCCGCGATTACGGCCTCGGCTGGGACGACTATACCCATTCGCAATATGGCAACTTGCTGCTCAAGCTCTACGGCTCGGGCTTTGCCGACCGGCGGGCGCTCTCCTTCGTCAACCTCTATATGTATGGCGGCGGTTTCGACATGGCCGCGGCGCTCGCCGCCAAGGTCCTGCCGTTCGGATTGTTCGAAACCCGCCGCCTGATCGGCGCCGCCATCGGTATCGCCGGACTGTTCGCCACCTGGCGGCTGGCGCGCCGCCTGGGTGGCCCCATCGCCGGCCTGTGTGCGCTCGCGCTGCTGGCGACCTGCCCGCTCTATTACGGCCACATGTTCATGAACGCGAAGGATGCGCCCTTCGCGGTGGCGATGATCGTGCTGCTGCTCGCCATGGTGCGCGCGATCGACGAATATCCGCGGCCCAGCCCGCGCACCATGGTGCTGGTCGGCGTCGCGCTCGGTGTCGCATTCGGCTCGCGCATCCTTGCCGTCGTGGCGGCGCCCTGCCTCGCCGCCGGCTTGACGCTGATCGTGGCCGAGGACATCCAGATGCTGAGTCCGCGCGAGGCGCGCGCGCGTCTTGGCAAATTCGTATGGACGCTGCTGCCAGCATTGCCGATCGCCTATCTCATCATGGGACTGCTGTGGCCCTGGTCGATCCTGTCGCCGCTCAATCCGCTCAGCGCGGCGAAATATTTCGATACGTTTTTTGAGAAGCCCTGGAAAGAGCTCTACCAAGGCATGCTGGTCTCTGTGCCGGACATGCCGGCGAGCTATGTGCCGCAATTGTTCGTGCTCACGCTGCCGGAAATCATGCTGGCGCTTGGATTGATGGGCGGCATCGGCGCACTGGCCGCGTCGCTGTACCGCGGCATCGCGCGCCGCGACATCGCCCTTTCAAAGCGTGCCGGCCTGCTGATCGTGACGCTGTCCGCGATCTTGCCCATCGCCATCGCCATGGTGACGCGGCCGGCGCTCTACAATGGACTACGCCATTTCATCTTCTTCGCGCCGCCCTTCGCGGTGCTCGGCGGACTGGCGGCCGCCTGGCTGGTCACCCGCGCGCGGGGCAAAGCAGCGCTCGGCGCATTGGCCGTGGTGTTCATTGGCGGCGTGACGCTGCCGGTTATCGATATGGTGCGCCTGCACCCCTACCAATACACGGCATTCAATTGGGCCTCCGGCGGCGTGCGCATGGCGCAGCACAACTACATGCTCGACTATTGGGGCCTCGCTTTCAAACAGGCCGCCAACGAACTGCGCAGCCGGCTTGAAGCCGCGGCCGAAAAACCGCCGCAAGGCCGGCGCTGGGTGGTGGCGATCTGCGGCCCGCAGTCGTCAGCGCGCGAGGCGCTCGGGCTGCAATTCGAAACCACCTTCGACGAGAAGAAGGCCGACTTCGCCATGGCGCTCGGCACCTATTATTGCCAGTACCTGCAGGCGCCAATCATGGCGACCGTCGAACGCGAGGGCGTGATTTATGCCCGCGTCTACGATTTTCGCGGCCGCGCGGGCGAGAAGCTGCTGACCGAACCGCCGAATTGAGGGGGGGGCGCACCCTCCATCCGCGCCAGCTTTGCTAATTGATGACCGGCTGAGCGAAGATCACTCCGCCAAACAACAGCCAGGCGAGCAGGAGCGTCCAGAAGACATTGATCGCCTGGGCGCCGATGAACGCGAGCGCCGGCCGCCCCTGATCCGTCGTCGCCAGTTCGATCAATCGCGTCTCCAGTCCGATGCAGACGAACGCCAGGGCGAACCACCACACTCTTATCTCCCCCAGCGCGCCGCGGGTGCCGCTCACGATGTCGGCGGGAAGCAGAAAGGAAAAGACCGCCGAGGCCGCGACGAAGCCCAGCACGAACTTGGGGAAACGCTCCCAGATCACGCCTGCGCTTGGCCGCTCACCGCTCGCTGCGCCGGCCTTGAGTGTCCACCAGATCGCCAGCATGAAAGCCGCCACTCCGATCAGGGCGTTTTGCGAGAATTTGACGATGACGCCGGTCTTCATGGCGGCGTCGCTGATGAGGGCGCCGGCTGCAACCACGGAGGCGCTGGTGTCGAGCGTGCCGCCGAGCCATGCCCCCGCCACGATATCGTTCATCCCGGTGGACTTCGCGATCCAAGGCATGACTATCATCATGGGAACCGCGACGACGAGGACGAGCGAGGTGACGTAGGACAGTTTTTTCTTGTCGCCCTGGATTGCGCCGCATGCGGCGATGGCGGCGGAGACGCCGCAGATCGACACCGCGGTCGACAGCATCGCGGCGAATTCGTCGTCCACGCGCAGCTTCCTGCACAGCCAGAAGCAAGCGTACCAGACGACGAACACCACCAGCACGGCCTGCGTGATGCCCAGTGCGCCGGCCTGCAGAACCTCCATGAAGAGCAGGCTCGCTCCGAGGATGACCAGGCCTGTCTTGATGAATAATTCGGTCTGCACTGCCGGTTTAAGCCACTCGGGAACGCCGATCGTGTTGCTGATGAGGAGCCCCAGCAGGAGGGCGAGCCAGGCGAGGCCAAAGATCGCCGGCAGACCGATCAGGAACGGCAGCACCCGCCGGCCGAGCAAACCGATCCCGACCGAAGCAACGATGATAAACCCAACCCCGATATAGATGACTTTGGAAAAATTGCTCCAGGTAAATATTCGGCTTGCCGCGACGGCATTGGCATGCTCTCGAATCTCAACCGCCAGCGCCCCAGCCACAATTCGGCTGCCCAGCGCCGCCATATTGCCGGCAGCCGTTGCGATGGCCGTCCTGTCCTTGTTCACAAGCGCGTTCTTGAGACCAGCGCTCAACCCAGCGACGTTTTGTAGCCTCTTGGCCTGTGCTTCCGCGGTGACCGACTCCAATGCTTCGATCCAACCCGGCGTCATCGATGCGATCTGGCTGTCGGTCGTCCATCGGAACGTCGGTACGACGTTCCTCAGGTCGGTCACCTTCCATTGAAAAAACGCCAAGACTGTTCCGATGACGAGCAAGCCAAGCAGCACGACCACCCAGTCTTCTGTGCGCCACCAAGGCGTTGTCGAGGATGGCGCCACTGCGTTGCCAATTGGCGCTGTAGTCCTAGCCGTTTGAGAGTGCATGACCCGCTCTTTTCATAATTTGTGGCAGCCGATGAAAGGATTTTCATTCGCATATTCCGATGGCCACTATTATTATTCTTTTCACCGCGGTCCATTCTGATATTGCGTGAATTGCAATAGCTTTCTTCCATCAACTATTTGACTTGCCACTAAGATTTTCTCTTTGGGAATCGAGAGCCCAGCTTGACGCAGGCGTAGCGGGCTAATGCGCGGAACGCGCCGTGCCTTCATCGCGCTTAAGTTTCGCTATGTCACCGAAGGACCAGGAGCAAACGTGAACTCACAGAGCTCGCGTACCAAAGCCGCTTTGGACAATTGAGCGGCTATTCCGAAACTCCGGCAGCCTGATCGGGGACGACCCGCGGATCGCCGGCGTTAAATTTCGCCGCCAGATTCGGCGACGGTAGCGCGACGTTCTTGGCGAGACCGAGCGCCATCAGCAATCGGATCATCAACCAGGTGACGTCAAGCTCATACCATTTGTGGCCATGCCGGGCAGAACGCTGATCGGCATGATGATTATTGTGCCAGCCTTCGCCGCTGACCAGCAATGCAACGATCACATTGTTACGGCTTACGTCGGGCGTGGCGTAGTTGCGATAGCCCCAGACATGGGTCACCGAATTCACCGACCACGTCAAATGCCAAACGACCACCGTCCGCAAGGCTGCGCCCCAGATCACAAGGCTGAGGCCGAATTGAGCGGCCTCTTGCCAGCTCGCGCCCGACAGTGCGGCGGCGCCAAATCCACCGGCAAAAAATACCAGCCACGACAGTAGTGTGACAAAGAGCCAGTGATCGTTGCGTTCCAGCCAAGCGTAGAGCGGATCGCGCAAGACGTCTTTGGCGTAACGTTCGGTCAACGGACCGCGTTTCATCTCGTCGGATTTCACGCAAAGCCAGCCCATATGTGCCCAGAAGAAACTCACAAGCGGACTATGGGGGTCGTTCTCCTCATCGGAGAATTGATGGTGCTTGCGGTGGATGGCGACCCAGTAGCCCGGGGCATCCTGCATGGCGCATAAACCGAGCATGACAATCGTGCGTTCCAGCCAGCGCGGACATGAGAAGCTGCAATGCGTCAACAGCCGGTGATAACCGACATTGATTCCAATGACGCCAAATACAAAACAGCCGATGACGAAAAAGACCACGCCGGTCCAACTGAAAAACCAGGGGAAAATTGCCAAGACGGCGAGCAGATGGCACACAATAAAGGAGTAAATGATATCTTTTTTCCACTTCACACTACGAAACTCCTATTGAGCGCGCGGCCTTTTGCATATTCAGGCCAACAAGCAGCGCATTCGTTTCAGCCAAGTTCCGCGAAAGCCCGGCAATTGAGCGGGGCCGTTTGCACGCCACCACGCCGATTTAACTACTCCCCGCGGGGATTCGGGTCAAATATGGCCGCAAATCCGGCGTCTGCGTTCCGCCCGTCCTCACTGATGCGCAAATTCCCAATACAGCTCGCGCGCCTTGCGGTAAAGCGGGCCGGGCTGCAATGAGCGCGCGTCGATGCGGTTGACCGGCATGACCTTGGAATAATTGCCGGATGAAAATATCTCGTCGGCATTTTCCAGGTCGCCATATTGCAGCGTGGTCTCGATGACGCTCACGCCGGCGTCGCGCAGCAGCTTGACGACGCGCTGGCGGGTGATGCCATTGAGGAACGTGCCGTTCAGCGCCGGCGTGAACACCACGCCATCCTTACCGATGAATATATTGGCGGTGGCAAGCTCGGCGATATTGCCCAACATGTCGCGCACCGCGCAATTGCCGAAGCCGCGCGAATTGGCCTCGATCAGCGCGCGCGCATTGTTGGGGTACAGGCAGCCGGCCTTGGCATCGACCGGCATGCACTCCATGCTCGGCTTGCGAAAAGGCGACAGCGTGATGGAAAAACCTTCAGGCGCACGCATCGGCGCCTCGTAAAGCGAAAGACACCACTGCGTCGAATCCGGATCGGGCGCGACCAGCAGCGTTCCACTGCGCTCGGCCCAAACCATCGGGCGGATATAAAGCGCCGCATTTTTGTCGAAGCGCTTGAGCCCGTCGCGCGTCAGCCCTTCCCAAGTCTCGGCCGGCACGGGCGGTTTGAGATGCATGGTGATGGCCGAGGCGTTGACGCGGGCGCAATGCAGATCGAGGTCGGGCGACACGCCTTCGAAGGTGCGCGCGCCGTCGAACACCGAGGAGCATAGCCAGGCGGCATGCGAGCGCACACCCATGATCGGGATATTGCCCTCGTGCCAGTCGCCTTTATAAAACGTCCAGGTTTTCGACCAGTCCTGTCCCGGCGCCATTCAACTCCCCTGCGTCAGTTTGTTGTTGTATCTAGGAACATAGCCGCCTGGCCGGGAGGATACCATGTCGTCCATCTTCGTCTTCGATGCCTATGGCACGCTGTTCGACGTACACGCCGCGATTGCGCGGTTTCGGGACGAGGCAGGCCCCGACGCCGACCGCCTGTCGGAAATCTGGCGCTTGAAGCAGCTCGAATATAGCTGGACGCTGACGCTGGCCGGCCACTATGTGGATTTTTGGACGCTGACCGAACGGGCGCTGGATTATTCGCTCGCACGGCTGCCGGGCGTGCCCAAGGCGCTCAAAGCCAAATTGCTCGACGCCTATTTCAAGCTCGATGCCTTTCCCGACGCGCGTGCGGTCTTGAAGGCTCTCAAAGCCAAGGGTCACAAGACCGGTATCCTTTCCAACGGCTCGCCCAAAATGCTCAATGGT
>SHVM01000085.1 GCA_009694265.1 Pseudolabrys sp. | reverse complement strand
AGAGGAACCCTGGAGACCTTGCGCCGCCACGTGACGCCGCGCCTGCCGAGATTGAACGTCTCCCGCTCGGCGTGGTGCCGCTGCCGGACGAGCCGGAATTGCCGATCCCAACGCCGGCCAGCGCGCAGCAGCCCCCCATGGCGCTGGTGCATGATCCCGAAAAGTGGAAACCGGTTTTCGGACAAGATCATGCAGCAAAAAATAATGTCCGTCATGCTGTGGCAATGCCGGAGGTGACCTTTATCGCCAGCGCGCCGCCCGCGCCCGTCGAACTCAATGTGCCCAAACCGAAAACACAAACCGCGCCACCACTGGGCAACCCGCTGGCCGCCATCATGGCGTTGAGCGAGGACGAACGGATTGCGTTGTTTACGTAATCAGCTTCGCAAATAATTCCGCATCGACATTGCCGCCGGACAGAATGCCGACCACGACCTTGCCGTTCACGTCGAGTTTGCCCGCCAGCAGCGCGGCGAGACCGATGGCGCCGCCTGGCTCGACCACTAGCTTCAATTCCTCAAACGCATAGCGCACCGCGCGCGCCACTTCTGTATCGGTCGCGGTGATGCCCTGCCCGATCAGCTTGCTGGTGATTGGAAAGGTCAGCTCGCCCGGCGTCGCGGTCATCAGCGCGTCGCAAATGGTGCCGCTCATTCTTGTATTCGTCTCCCGCCGCCCGCTCTTGAACGAGCGCAGCGTGTCGTCGAAGCCTTCCGGCTCGACGGTGTAGAATTTGGCGGACGGCACGCGCGCCTTGACGCCGAGCGAAATGCCGGCGGCAAGCCCGCCGCCAGACGCGCCCACCACCACAATGTCGGGCTTGAGCCCAAGCCGCGCGAGGTCCTCGACAATCTCGGCGCCAATGGTGCCCTGGCCCGCGATGATCAGCGGATCGTCGTAAGGCGGCACCAGCGTGGCGCCGCGCTCGGTGACAAGCCTCGAAGCAATAGCCGCGCGATCCTCGATGTTGCGGTCGTAAGGCACGATCTCGGCGCCGAGCGCCAGGGTGCGCTCGCGTTTGGCACGCGGCGCATCGGACGGCATCACGATGGTGGCGCGCAGCCCCAAAAGCCGCGCTGCCGCCGCCACACCTTGCGCATGATTGCCGGACGAATAGGCCACCACGCCGGCGGCGCGGCGTTCGGGCGCAATCGACGAAATCTTGTTATAGGCGCCGCGGAATTTGAACGAGCCGGTGCGCTGCAACGTTTCGGCTTTCAGGAACACGCGCGCACCGAGCAACGCGTCGAGCACCGGCGCATTGATCAAGGGCGTGCGCACCGCGACGCCGAGCAGGCGCTGACTAGCTGCCTCGATATCGGCGGCGGTTGGCAGAATGGTGGTGTCGAGGATGCCCATGGACCAAGAAGCTAGCGCCGCCATGCAAGCGGCGGCAAGGGCGCCCTTGACGCCTGCCCTGCCCTGCACCAACACTCGCGGAACAAACTACCTTTTGACGCTGAGGAAACCCCATGGATCTTGGAATTGCCGGCCGCAAGGCCATCGTCTGCGCGTCGAGCCGCGGCCTCGGCAAGGCCTGCGCCCGCGCGCTCGCCGAAGCCGGCTGCGAGGTCGTGATCAACGGCCGCGACGCCAAGACGCTGAACGCGACCGCCGCCGAGCTTTCCAACATCACCGGCGCCAAGGTCATAGCGGTCGCAGCCGACGTCGCCACGCCGGAAGGCCAGAAGGCGCTGCTCGCCGCCTGCCCGCAGCCCGACATTCTGATCAACAACAATGCCGGCCCGCCGTTGCGCGATTTCCGCGAGCTCTCGCGCCAGCAGATGCTCGACGGCGTCACCGCCAACATGATCGTCGCGATCGAGTTGATCCAGAAGGTGATCGACCCGATGACGCAGCGGCACTTCGGCCGCATCATCAACATCACTTCCGGCGCGGTGAAAGCGCCGCTCGCAGGCCTCGATCTGTCGTCGGGCGCGCGCGCGGGGCTGACCGCGTTCCTCGCCGGCGTGGCGCGCACGGTGGCCGACAAGAACGTCACCATCAATAATATTTTGCCGGGCGCCTTCGACACCGACCGATTGCGCGGCACGCTCAGCAAGGCGGCCGAGAGCAAGGGCAAGAGCATCGCGCAGGTCGCCGCCGACCGTATCGCCACCATCCCGGCGCGGCGCTTCGGCGATCCGGCCGAGTTCGGAGCGGCTTGCGCGTTTTTATGCTCGTCGCAGGCCGGCTACATCACCGGGCAGAATTTGCTGATCGACGGCGGCCTGTTTCCGGGGGCGTTCTAGCGCAGCTCAATCGCTCAGCTTTGAAATTCCACGCCCATGCGCGTCGCCGTCCGCCAGATCACGTGGCACGGCTGCTTGAGGCGGTCGACATCGATCACCAGCACGAAGTCGTCGGGAATTCCGATCTGGCTCGCGACTTCAAGGCAGGCGCCCACCGGCGACAGATTGCGCACGCGGCAGTCGATCCCGCTGTCGCGGTTGAAGACGATACTGCCTGCTTTTAACGTGCGGTGGCGTGGCAGCTTGCGCTTCTCGTCCAGTCGCTCGTCCAATTTTGCGTCCAACTTTATATCCATGACTAGCCTCCATCGATACCGGCGCCAGCGCGCCCCTCATCAATGCGCGGCTTTGGCCGTTCGTTTGGTCAGACGATTTGACCAAGGCATGAATTCTATGCGCTGGACTTTATCCGGCGGTGAAACTGATCTTAGAAACACGGAGGTATTTGTTAGAATTCGCTAACCAAAACGCCGCCGCGAACGGCCGATTTTCCCGGATGCTTGCGTATTTTATTCGTAATTTACGGGATATATCGCCCGGCTGGGCTTAGCCTGCTTTGCGATCACGGGATCGCCGCATGCAGGATTTTGTCCAAACCGTGCTGAACTGGTTCATCCACGATTGGGAGCTGTTCGGCCTGCACGGCCAGAACTGGATGCTGGCTTTTGGCGGCGGGCTGGTGCTTTACATCGCCATGCTGATCGGCGCGCGGCGCCGGCGGTCGCACCTGCACTAGCGATTGCCGCAGCTTGGGCCTTGTGCGATTTCGCTCAGGTCGCCTCGGCCGGCAACAAGGCGCGCACCGACAGCTCCTGCTTGAAGGTGCCCATCGCCTCCTCGATCAGCGCCGCGCTATTGGCTTTTTCCAGCTTGCGCAGCAGAACTTTCAGGCTCGGATCCTTGTCGCGGATCACCCAGCGGCGGGTGAAAACCTGCGCGTCGTAGAACGACGTGATGCGAACCGGTGCGGCAACCGCGGGCAGCCGGGCGTCGAAGTGTTGTGTGAAGGGAATGGTCATGGTTTCTCAGAAGTGTGATGGGTGAAGATCATAGGAGCCACCTTTTTTCCCACTGCCGTAGATTCTGGCGGCGGCTTCACGGATGCGCTGGCAGTTGCGATCAAACGCCGTCAGCAGCGCGCTCTCGTCGCGCGCCGCTCCGGGCATGAGCCGCAGCAGGGCGTCGGCACTGATGTAGAAGGACGTTTCCATCGATTGATCATGGCCCCAAAAATGTACCGCATTGCGCGTGGCGTCGTAGGAGCGGCTGGCATTGGGAAAGCTGATGGCCATGAGCCACCATGCGCGTTTTGAGGGCTAAGCGATATGGCCGCTGTGGATATTTGTGGAAATGTTTCGGCCTCACGCCAATTACCTCCTCACACCGGTTCGCGCCGGTGCGCGAGGCATGCGCACCTCGCGTACCTTGTGGCGATGGAACATTCGGCCTATATGTGGCGTATATTCTTTTGCACCCTTTCGCAGCATGATTGAGCGGATCGACGTCCGCGGAAAGACGAGCGATGAACATTTTCATTTTCAAGTCCGAAGCCAACCGCGAATTGCGGGCGTTTTCGGACGATCAGGGCGGCCATAAACTGCCGGCGAAGTTCCGTCCCTGGCACGCGGTCGGCGTGGTCAAGCCGGAGTCACCCCCGCCCAATAACCTCAGCCGCGCCGTGATCGAGAAGTCGATCGCCGACGCGGGCTATCAGCTCTGGAAGTTGAAAAGCGAAAAGTAGCGCCGCGCGATTTCACGGCGGTGCGTTACGTCGACCAGCGGTTGAGCTAAATCACGTTCGCGACATTCCAAGCCAGCGAATCCTCACTCAGCGCCGCCGTTAGCGGGGACGGTAGGATAGGGTTGCCCCCGCCCCTCCGCCGTCGCATGATCCGCCCCGACCTCATCGCAACCCCCCAAAAACAACGCTCGAGGGAGACCCCGTAATGAAGCTTGTCCGCTATGGCGCGCCCGGCCGCGAAAAGCCCGGCATTATCGACGCCGATGGCAAAATCCGCGACTTGTCAAAAGTCGTGAAAGACATTGACGGCGCCATGCTCGCCTCCGGCGGCCTCGCCAAGATCAAAAAGGCCAACCTCAAGCGGCTCAAAGCCGTCTCCGGCAAGCCGCGGCTCGGCGCTTGCGTCGGTAGCGTGCGTAATTTCATCGCCATCGGGCTCAATTATGCCGACCACGCCGCCGAATCCGGCGTGCCGGTGCCGAGCGAACCGGTCATCTTCAACAAGCAGCCGACCTGCATCTGCGGGCCGAACGACAACACCATGATCCCCAAGGGTTCCAGCAAGCTCGATTACGAATGCGAACTCGCCATCGTGATCGGCAAGCGCGCGCGCTATCTGTCGAAAGACAAAGCGATGGACGCGGTGGCCGGCTACTGCATCGCCAACGACGTGTCGGAGCGCGCCTTCCAGATGGAGCACGGGCAGACCATCTGCAAAGGCAAGGGCTGTGAGACCTTCGGCCCACTCGGGCCGTGGTTCGTGTCCAAAGACGAGATCAAAAATCCGCAGAACCTCGCCATGTGGCTCAACGTCAATGGCGAGAAGCGCCAGCGCGGCAGTACCAAGACCATGGTTTTCGATGTCGCGCACCTGGTCTGGTACTGTTCGCAGTTGTTTGTGCTGGAGCCGGGCGATGTGATCGCGACCGGCACCCCGCCCGGCGTCGCCTACGGCATGAAGCCTGCGCCCATCTGGTTGAAGGCCGGCGACGTGCTCGAACTCGGCATCGACGGACTTGGCGCTCAGCGCCAGAAGATCGTGCCGTTCAAGATGTAGGCGCGGCCATCATTGCAAAAACATTAAGCCCCGGGGCGCGTACCCCGGGGCTTAATGCTGGAAACGGGCGCTACGTTACGCCGCCGCGCGGTTGACTACGCTTTTCGCCAGGTCGCGGAACTCAGCGTGGCTCAACATCTTCTTGGACTTGAGCGAGTGCGCCTTGACCGCCTGCATGATCTTCATGGCGTCCTCCTCGGACACCTGCATGCCGACATGCTGCAGCCACAGATTGACCGAGTCGATGCCCGAGCCCTTGCCCATGACCACTTCCGCCGGCGGCTGCCCGACCGCGCTCCAGCGGATCGGGAACAGCTCGGTGGCGTGCTTCTCGCCGCAATTCTTGAACCAGCTGGCGATGATGCCGGACTCGATCTGATAGAGGCCCGAGCCGACGATCGCCTTGTTGGTCGGCACAACCACCCCGGTCAAGCGCTGCACCAGATTGGCGAGCGAGGTGAGCTTGGTGGTGTCGATGCCGACATCGACGCCGTACATGGTTTTCAACGCCATGACGATTTCTTCCATCGGCGCGTTGCCGCTTCTCTCGCCGATGCCGAGCACGGTCGTGTGCATGACCTCGACGCCCAGGGACAGCGCCATGATGGTGTTGGCCACTCCCATGCCGAAGTCCTGATGGAAGTGCGCTTCCAAGCGCTTCTTGATGCGCTTCTGCACCTCGGTGACGAAGTACTTCATGGCATGCGGCGACACCACGCCGAAGGTGTCGACCAGCGCGAGCGCGTCCATGTGGCCTTCCTTGCCGACCTTCTCGATCAGATCGAGCGCCCATTTGATTTCCGCGCGCGAGAAGTCGATCGGGAAGAACACCACCTCGAGCCCGTTGTCGTGCGCGAACTTGGTGGCTTCGATCGAGGTCTCGATCGCCTTTTCCAGCGGCCAGCGATAGGCCAGCTCAAGCATGTGCTTGCTGGAGGGAATTTCCATCACGATGCCATTGACGCCCGTGTCGACGGCGCGCTTAACGTCTTCCTTCATGCAGCGCGCGAATGAGAAGATCTGCGGGCCGAGGTTGCGCTTGACGATTTCCTTGATGGCTTCGTTGTCGGACGGCGAGACGATCGGCATGCCAGCTTCGATGCGGTGCACGCCAGCTTCCGCCAGCGCCTCGGCGATGCGAATTTTCTCGTCCTTGGAGAGGATGACGCCGGTCTGCTGTTCGCCGTCGCGCAGCGTCACGTCATGGATCTTGATGTCCTTGGCGAACTTGAAATCCTTGGTGACTTCCGGCGCGTAGTTCCACTCGCTTACGAACCAGTCGTTGGTCTTCCAGGGTTGGTCGGCCATTAGCGGCTCCTCTTACTTGGCGTTTTACTTGGCGTTTATTGGCTGGATTTTCGTGTCCGCACTGTCGTGCCACAGGCGGGCAAAGCGGCGCAATCCCTTTCGAAAGGGATCGGTTTTCACCATATTACAAATCGCAGCATGCGCTGAAATTACTTGTTTTTCATGCGCTTAACCCATCCGGCAGGCGCCGTGGCGGCCACGCGGGCACGGCTCATATACGGGCAGCCAAATGACGGCGTGGGTGGCCCACCCAGTGTCCACTATTGGGGGGAAGGGGGACACTAACGAGAACCAACAGGCTGAGCGAGCAACGCTAGCCACCTTTAACCGCCATGGGGTTCCAGGCCGCTCGTGGATTAGAGTCCCATCCGTCCGTCAGTCAAGTTGAAAATAAAGACTATCTAGACGATCATCTGGAGCGTATCGGCTGAAATCTCTTTCTGCTTAAATCGGAACTTGAAAACCGATCGAGCGGTGCCACCGCAGTCGCTTCGAGATAGACGATGGGAGGAAGTTCCATGAAGCAGTTTCGAAAATGCTGGTTCGCAGTGGGGGCCGTCGCGTTGGCCTGCTCCGGTGTGCTGTTGCAAACATCGACCGAGGTCGCGGCGCAAGCCTTTCCGAATAAGACAGTGACTATTGTCGTCCCGTTCGGCGCCGGCAGCATCACCGACGGTCTTGCCCGGGTGATCGCCGACAAGTTGGGTACCACGTGGAAGCAATCGGTTGTCGTAGAAAACCGCCCCGGTCTGCCTGGCACAACGGGCGTGGCGAAAAGCGCCCCCGACGGCTACACCTTGATGTTGACATCCAACGGCCACACGATCGCGGGCGTCATCAACAAGGGCATCCAGTTCGATCCGGTGAAGGATTTTGCCGGGGTGACAATCATCGCATCGGTGCCGCTGGTCGCAATCGTACCAGCTGACTCTCCGGCAAAAACTCTCAAGGAGTTTATTGCGCTGGCGAAGGCCTCACCGGGCAAGCTCAATTTCTCGTCAGCCGGTATCGCCAGTACCTCGTTTCTGTCTGCCGAGATTTTCAGGCAGAATGCCAAGATCGACATCGTCCACGTTCCCTACAAAGGCGCGCCGGACGCGGTGACCGCGGTGGTTCGCGGCGACGCGCATATATATTTTGCTCCCGTTCCCAATGCCCAGTCACTCGACGCCGCCGGCAAAGTACGGGCAATCGCCATCAACTCCAGCAAGCGGAATCCGCAGCTCCCGAATGTTCCGACCATCGCGGAAGCCGCAATACCGGACTACAAATATGAGTCGTGGTTCGGTGTGTTGGCGCCTGCCGGAACGCCGCCCGCGATCCTGACCAAGGTCAGCCAGGACATCGCCCAAGTGCTGAAAATGCCGGATGTGGTTGAAAAGCTGACGACATACGGCTCGATTCCCGCCCCTAATTCACCAGCACAATTCGACGCGATCATAAAGAGCGACACGGAACGCTACGGCAAGATCCTCAGGGACGCGGGCGTCGGCACGAATTAGCGGACACGCGAGCCATGTCCGCTGGTGGCAGGACATGGCAATCGTGTTGGCAAATATCTGCTTTGGGGGAATAGCGGGCGTAGCGCACCGCGTGTTTTACGAGTACACGGACTAGACGAACGTATTGACGAGTTCGCCGATGCCGGAGATCGAGATGCGCACTTCGTCACCGGCCACGAGATAACGCGGCGGATTAAAGCCGATACCGACGCCGGCGGGCGTGCCGGTTGCCAGCAAGTCGCCCGGCTCCAGCGTGACATAGGCGCTGACCGTTTCGATGAATGTCGGCACGTCGAAAATCATGCCGGCCAGCTTCGCGAACTGGCGGCGTTCGCCATTCACGAATGTGGCGAGTTCCTGCTCGCTCGGCACGCCGAACTCGTCGCGCGTCACCAACCATGGCCCTACGGGGCAGAAACCGTCGAGACTTTTTCCCAGAAACCATTGCTTGTGGCGCTGCTGCACGGCGCGGGCGGTGATGTCATTGACGATGGTGTAGCCGAAAACATAATCGAGCGCGTCGGCCCGCTTGACGTTCTTGCAACGCTTGCCGATGACCACGCCGAACTCGCCTTCGTAGTCCACCGTGTGGGTCGGGTCGGAAGACGCGGAGATTTTCTGGAACGGATCGGCCAGCGATGAGGCGGACTTGGTGAAGATCACCGGATCGGCAGGGGATTCTTGTTTGTCGCCGGACTGATCGACCCCACTGCGCGCGAATTCCTGAGCGTGGTCGTGATAATTTTTTCCGACGCAGATGACATTCTTCGCCAAGGGGCCGACCGGGGCAGCGAGTTTGGCACGCGCCAACGCGATGGACGGACCGTATTCCGGTGTGGCTTGCCCCTCGCCCGTGAGCTTGATGACGTGGCGTAAATCGCGCACCGATGCGCCGCCAACCGAAAAAGGGCGAAAGCTGTCGTTCTCGACGATTCCGAAAATCTTGCCCTGCGGGCTGTGTACGGCTGCGATACGCATGGTCTTGAGCATGCCTTTCCAAATTGACCGGCCGCCACGGGCCGATTTTACCCGAGGTTTTAGTGCATGGCTGGGATTGACGCCACCCTTGCGATGGCCGTCGCGCGCATAGAAAAAGCCCCGGGATAACCGAGCCCGGGGCTTCTTAAAATTAGCCGACAGTACGCGCGATTAGAAACGGTAGTTCAAACCCGCACGCACGACATTGGCATTGAAGCTGACATTGTCCGGCTTGGTCGCGCTGCAAGCGACGCCGCAGTCGAACTTGCCGAGATCGACGTAGAGATATTCGAGCTTGACGCTCCAATTCGTCATCATGGCGTATTCGACACCGGCGCCGAGTGCATAGCCCATCTTGGTCTTGTTGGCGGAGCTGAGCACCGAGTTGGTGGCCTTGATGTCGCCCATGGCGAGACCGCCGGTGATGTAGGGCAGCCAGTTGTTCCAGCCGGCATAACCGAAGCGGCCGCGCACGGTAGAAAGCCAGCTGTTCTTGGTGTCGCAGGTGGCCGTACCGGAGCAGGTGGCACTGCCCTTCATGGTGGAAATGTCGAAGTCGCCTTCGGCACCCCACAGCCAAATGCCGGTCTGGAAATTATAGCCGGCCGTGACGCCAAAAAGACCGCCCTTCGGCTCGGGCTGACTGCCGGTACATCCCAGTTCGATTTGCCGAATCCGTAGCCAGCGTTGAGACCGAGATAGAAGCCGCTCCAGTTTGAATAAGAAGGCGCGGAATAAGCCGGCGCCTTGTAATTGGGTGAGGACAAATCCGCCGCCTGCGCCGCAATCGGCGCGATCAAGAATGCGGCAACTGGTCTGCCCCCTGAAAAGTGGTCCAGGTTGAATGTTAGTCCGAGGCCCGTTTTTGAAACGGGAGATCAATCAAGATGCCTCGGAAGCGGTTCACTTCAGAACAGATCATCAGCAAGCTGAGAGAGGCGGAAATCCGTCTTGGACAGGGCGAGACGCTACCAG
>SHVM01000084.1 GCA_009694265.1 Pseudolabrys sp. | reverse complement strand
ATACTTTGTAATCCCGCTTGATGTTCCCGGACAGTCACTAAAATGAAACCTGCGGCCGTGCTCCTTATTTCCGCAGCAGCTTTGTCTCAGAAAGAACCATTTAGAGCTTAACCCGCATTCCCCGGATAGCGCTCTTATTTTTGCAACGATCACGCCGATGGTCATGTGTTCAAGGGCAGCCGACGGGAGGAGTACGTCCAAATGCCAGCAAAATAGCCAGATCAGCCCCTCGGCCGCCGTTCGGGCTGCCCGAACGGCCAGTAATGCTTCGGTAACTCGCGTCGGTCTTGTGGCAAGGCCGTAGAACGCCAATACTCAGCCCAGTTCGGGAGTCATCCGGGGAATCCCGGGGAAAGAACGAAGCGCGGCCAGGGACCAATATAACCGGAACTCTGCAGTACCTGGTAGGTCTGACTGGGAAGCAATTCGAACTCGCACGCGATCTTATACCCAATCTGACAAAGATTGGATGCTAACCAACTATGAGAATCCGTTTGGTATACAACAGATGAAAGAGGTGGAGTCTATCGCAGCCAAATTGGGAATAAACTTGGCGACCGTGAAGGCGAGCACGGCGGATGAGATTGGTCCCGCAATCCGAACTTTCGTGGGCGAGCGCGTGAGCATCGTCTTAGTTTTACGCGATGCATTGTTTCTCGCTATACGGCAGAAGATCGCAGCGTTTGCGTTGGCGTCCCGCATTCCAACCATCTACGGATATCGCGAACACGTCGAGAGCGGCGGCCTTATCAGTTATGGCATTGATCTACGCGAGAGCTACATTCGTGCTGCCTCTTACGTTGATAGGATTTTAAAAGGCGAGAAGCCTGCTGATCTTCCAATTGAGTTTCCGACGAAACTGGAACTCGTGATCAATCTGACAACTTCCAAGGCGCTTGGCCTCGAAGTGCCTTTGTTCTTGCAGCAGCGCGCCGCTGAGATAATCGAATGACCAGCCGCCGCTCGTTCATCACGCTGCTCGGCGGCGCGGCTGCTACGTGGCCGTTGGTAGCGCGAGCGCAGCAGTCGGCGGGCAGCTCTCCATGATCCAGAGACGGACGCTGCTGCTGGGCGCGACGAGCATCCTCGGTCTTGCTGTGAATGTGGCAACAGCACAGGACAAATATCCAAGCCGGCCAGTCAGGCTGATCGTCCCATTCCCGCCAGGCGGGCCAGCCGACGTGATGGGCCGGCTGGTGGCGCAGCACCTGTCGGCCACTGTCGGTCAGGTGATCGTCGAGAACCGCCCTGGCGCCGGCGGCACACTCGCAGGCAAGTCAGTCGCTACGGCAGACCCCGACGGCTACACGCTGTTGCTCGGCGGCTCTGCTGTACTCGCGATCGGACCCACGCTTTACCCCAACGCCGGCTATGACCCGCGCACCGCCTTTATATCGATCGCGATGTTTTCGGATGCGCCCTATGTGATGATCGGGGCAATGAACGCGCCCTTCAGCAACGTGAGAGAGCTGTTGGCCTACGCCAAACAGAACCCGGGCACCCTCAATTTTGGCGTCCCGAACGGGGCACCGCCGCACATGCTGGCCGAAATGTTCAAGGCGCGCACCGGGGCCAACATCCAGGTTGTCCCCTATCGCGGCGCCAACACCCTGATCACCGACATGATGGCAGGTCGCATCCAGGCCGGTTTTGAGACAACCTCGGTGATGCTGGGTCACCTGGGCGAAGGCAAGATTCGCGGCCTCGCTGTTCTGCGCGACGCGCGACTGCCACAGCTCGCGGAGATTCCAACCATGATTGAGAGTGGCGTCAACGACGTATACGGCTCGTCGTGGATTTGTGTGAACGCGCCGGCCGGCACGCCGCAGGCCATCATCGAGCGGCTTCGTAGTGCGATCGTCGCTGGTGTAAACTCGCCGGAGATTGGCAACCGCCTCAAGATGATGGCGGCTGAGCCGAAGGAGCTCGCGCCAAGCGAACTTGCGGCATTCATCGCCAGCGAATACCAACGCATTGGCGATATCCTGCGGCAGGCGGGGGTGAAAGCGCAATGAACCGGGTGTCGGCCATAGGCGCACCCCGGTAGCTCTTACAGCGGTCATGTTGTTCGCAATTATCGGAGGGCATTTGTGGATTGCCCCCCGCTCTTAACATTCCTCCGAGCGCCGACGAGGGGAAATCACCTTCCACGCTCTGAGGCACACCCACGCCTCGCAGTTGATTGATGCTGGCATTGACGTCGTGACGATCAGCAAGCGCCTGGGGCACGCAAACCCCACCGTGACGCTGCGCATCTATGCTCATCTGTTCCGGAAGCGCGACGACAAAGCCGCGGATGCTATTATCGAAGTAGGTAGTTCAACACCGATTCAAACATAAAGACTCGGGGTCAAAACGAAAGCGCCCGCCATCCGGCGGGCGCTTCGCGTTACACGGCTAATCTAGAACGAGCTATACTTTCAATGCCGCCAGTACGCGCTCCGGGGTGAATGGCGTATGCCGTAGCCGCACGCCTGTGAGTGCGGCAAAGGCGCTCGAAACCGCCGGCGCGATTAGTGGCGTCGACATTTGGCCTGCGCCGGTCGGATGGTTGTCGGTCTGGATCAATTCGACATGCATCTCCGGCACCTCGTTCATGCGCGGCAGCGAATAGTCATAAAAATTCGACTGTTCGACCGCACCGTTCTTGATCGAGATGCGCTCGCTCATCGTCATGCCGAGACCGTAAACGATGCTGCCTTCGGTCTGCGCCACGATGTTGTCGGGCTGGATCGCAACTCCGCAATCGATGGCGCACCAGAAATTATGCACCTTGATCTGACCGGTGGCACGGTTGAGCGAGACCTCGGCAATGCCTGCGACCTGACTGCCGGAATAGTCGATGTACGCCAACCCGAGAGCGCGGCCCTCGCGTTTCTTGCCCCATTCAGCCATCTGTGCCACACGCTCGACCACCTTTTGCGCACGCGGCGTGCCCTTCAGAAGTTCGAGCCGGAACGCCAGCGGATCAACGCCGCGCTTGTACGCGAGCTCGTCCATAAACGCTTCGGTCGCGAACTTGTTGGCGGTGACGCCGATGCCCCGCAGCGGATTGGTGCGAACGCCGGTATCGCGGTAGAGCTGTTCGACCAGTTGATGCGGGATGTCATAGCCCCGCACGTCGGTGCCGGCCATCACCATGCCGTCCCGGCCACCGCCCGCCTGGAAGCGCACCGGGTCCATGAACGGCGTGATGCGATCAGCCGCAACGCGATGGTGCCATGTGGTGAGCTTGCCCGCCGGATCGAAGCCCGCGCGCAGATAATGCGCGGACAGCGGACGGAACCGGCCGTTATGGACATCGTCCTCGCGCGTCCACATCACCTTGACCGGCTTTCCGATCTCCTTGGACAGCATCACCGCGTCGACGATGAAGTCGACGTCGCGATTACCGCGGCGACCGAAGCCGCCGCCCATCAGCAGGTCATGCAGCTTCACCCGGTCGCGCGGAATGCCGAGGAGCTTCGCCGGCGCTTCCGTGGCCGTGGTCTGGCTTTGCGTGCCGGCCCAGATCTCGACCGTGTCGCCCGCCGCCGAAACCGAGGCGACCGCGTTCAACGGCTCCATCTGCGCGTGATAGGCGTAGTCGCAGCGATACTCCGCCTCGACCAAGTTGGCAGCCTTCTGGATCTCTCCACGGGCGTTTCCTTGTGCGCTCCAGTCGCGCGCCGCTTCTTTTAAGTTCTTCGCGCTGGCGGCGAAGGCGTCGTGGCCCTTGTCGCTATCGAAGCCCCAAGCCGTACCGGTTCGCGTCCAGGTCACTGCATCAAGCAATGCCTGACGTCCGGCGAACGCAGCCCATGCGGTCTGCGCGACCACGCCTACGCCATGCGGCAATCGAACGACAGATGTGACGCCGTCAATTGCCTTCGCCTTGGCGTCGTCGATCTTGTTGGGGACTGATCCTTCGATCGGCGCCCGGAGCACGGTGCCGTACAGCATTCCTGGCACCTGAATGTCGATGCCGTACTGCGCGCTGCCGTTCACCTTGGTCGGGAGTTCGACCCGCATCACGTCCTTGCCGATCAGGCGGAACTGCGAAGGCTTCTTGAGCTGGTCCGGCTTAATCTCCGGCGCCTTGGCCGGGATTTCCGCGATGGCCGCGATGTCGCCATAGCTAAGCTTGCGGCCCGACTTGGCATGCACCACCACACTCGGCTCCGTGACCAATTCCTCAACTGGCACGCCGAGCTTTCGCGCGGCGTTGTCGAGCAGCACACGGCGCACCTGCGCGCCCATCGTGCGCAGCGGAATGTAGTAGCTGGTCACCGCATTGGAGCCAGCAGTGTACATCATGCCGCCGAAGCCGGGATTGCCGTAGATCGTATCGATCGGTGGGGCGGGCACGATGCGCACCTTGGACCAGTCCGCGTCGAGCTCTTCGGCAATGATGAGCGGCAGCGAGGTCATCGATCCCTGCCCCATCTCAGTCGCCGCCGACATGATGGTGATCGTGCCGTCCGGCGCGATGCTGACCCACGGGCTGAACGTCTGACCGATGCGCTCTCCGGTGAGAACCGCCGCATCGGCGCGTCCGCCGAGCGCGATGGCGAACGTCATCCCGAGCGCGCCGACCATAACCTGACGGCGGGACAGCGACGCTTCAAAGTTTTTGTTGTGCTTGTTCATGTCACGCCTCCTTTGAGGCGCGCTCGACCGCGCGCACGATGCGTTTGTAGGTTCCGCAGCGGCAGATATTCGTGCTCATGTGCTGAACGATCTGCTCGCGGGTCGGCTTTGGATTGTTCTTCAGCAGATCGGCTGCGCTCATGATCTGCCCTGACTGGCAGTAGCCGCATTGCGGCACGCTCTCGGCAAGCCATGCCTTTTGCAGCTTGTGCGATGAATCGGGCGAAAGCCCCTCAATCGTCGTGATCGATTTGCCCGCGACCTCCGACACCTGGGTCTGACAGGAGAAAGCGCGCTTGCCGTCGATGTGCACCATGCAGGCGCCACACAAACCAGTGCCGCAACCGAACTTGGTACCAGTGAGCTTGAGGTCCTCTCGGATCACCCACAACAAGGGCGTGGCCGACGGCGCATCCGTCTTTGCCGGCTTACCGTTCACAATGAAGTTCGTGGCCATTGCTTCCTCCCTGTGCCCACGCGGAGCCAAGGCCGTCGTGAGCCTCACCAATCATCCGGCGAAGGGGATACAATTGCAATGGTCTGGGGTCTACAAAGTCCCCAGTGTCCTCGGTCCGGCACTAACGAAAAGCAATAGGGGCTGAAACCCAGTTCGCTATTGCAACTTGGGATGCTTATCGAAGCGGCTGGCCGGTTAAACTTGGGAATACCGGGCGGTCTTTCCAGTTGGGCATGACGTGCGCCCCGATGATCCCGCAGCGGGTGCAGACCATGCGAGGCCCGAACCCAGGCACCGGCAAATCCTCGCAATAACCGTCAACGTCGAGGACGGCAGAGTGGTGACAAATCCAGCACGAGACGCTAAGCCGCCGAACGCCATTGGCGCGCATATTTGCGAGCGTCATCGGGTCGGTTGATTGGTCGCGCCGCATAGAACAAATGGTGGCCCAATTCCTCTCGGCGGGAAAGATTGGGTAGCAAAATGGTAGCAAACTGAGTTGATTGCGTTTCGCTGAATCGCAAAAGCCAAGTAGATTAAAGCTTGGACGGGTGGCCGAGTGGTTTAAGGCACCGGTCTTGAAAACCGGCGAAGGTGCAAGCCTTCCGTGGGTTCGAATCCCACCCTGTCCGCCAGTCACCCCCTCAAACGGGTGGAGCCGGCTTTGATGACCGGCTAGGATTGGCGCTTCGATTGAGGGCGCAGAATGTCAAAGCTGGCCTTGGTGATTTTCTCGCTCGGACTGACAACGCTGTCCGCTCCTGCATGGACGCAGCAGGCGTCGGGCCCGTTCCAGGGCGGGGCGGCAAGCACCGATCAGACGAACACCAAGCCCGCGACCGCGGCCCGCAAGCCGGCCAAGTCCGTAACCGCCGCGCAGCGTGCCCCGGCCTTGCCCGACGGCACCATGCGGATGCCGCAAACTAACTGGTCGATCGAAGACGCCATGCCTCGGGAATCCAGGGCCGTCCGTGCGCCCGTTCAGGCAAGAACGCCGCTCAGCCGTGTCCCGCTGGAAGGCGGCACGGGAACCATGGGCTTCGAAAGTTTCTCCGACAGCAAGCCCGTGCCAGGGCAGGAGGTCTACGGCCAACGGCCGGGCTCCTATGTCGGCATGTCGCTGTCGGTGCCGAGCCTGAACAAGGCGTTACCGACGCTACTGCCGCCCCCGGCTGGGCGGTCGGAGTGGTGAGCGGTGCATCGGCGGGCGCGGGCGGCTGAAGCCCGGCCGCCGTTGCGCCACAGCTACTTGCTGGTCATGCCGTCGGTGTACTTGACGAGAAATTCCTTGATCTCGTTCGTCACCGAGCCAAGCCCGCTCAGAACCTCCTGGCCCTCGGCGCCGGTGACCAGGATCGGCTCCGTCTTGATGACCTTGGAGTAGTCCGCGAGAAATTGCGGGTTCTTCCACATCGAGACGAACGCCGCGCGCATGATGGCCACAGCCTCTTCCGACGATTTCGGCGGCATCATCGCGACGCGGAACATCGCAAGCTGCGGATCGCCGATCGCGCGCAGCGCCTGGTATTTGAAATCGCCGGCGAGCGGCTTGCCGGGGTGCACCGAAGCATAGAACTCCTCGAACGTCTGCAGATTGGGGAGAGCCTTGCTGCGCGGATAGGCGCCGTTCTTGCGCGGCGAGAGCTGCCACAACGGCATGACGATATGCCCCATCGTCGGCTCGACCGAGCCGCTCCAGCCCGAGAGCGATGAGTTGGCGAGCTGCCCGATGTTCTGCAGGATCGCGGTTTCGACCTCCTTGAGGCCGCGATAGGCCGGTATCGCGTGATATTTGACCCCCAGTAGATCGAGCGCGAGCGCCTGATTGAGTGAGTTGGTGTTCTGGGCGTTGAGCGAGAGCGCCTTGAACTCCTGTGTCTTGAGCAGGTCGGCGGCGACGTTGAGGCCCGGGGGCACGTCCTTGCGGATGTATACGACCAGCGGGCTCTCGACGCCGGCGATCAGAACGAAATCGGAATAGCGCACCTTTAGCGCCGGGGTGCCGATCAACTGGCCGGGCACATCCAGCGTGAAGAAGCCGATCGATTCGCCGTTCGGCGTGGATTCGCCGAGCTGGTTGCTGCCGATCAGGCCACCCGCGCCGCCGACGTTCTTCACGACGATGGTCGGATTGCCGGGAATATGCGCCGGAAGATGCAGCGCGACGATGCGGCCTTCGAGATCGGTCGGCCCGCCGGCAGGATAGTTGACGATCATGGTGATCGTCTTGCCCTTGTAGAACTGAGCCTGTGCTTGGCCCGGAACGCCGGCGGCCAGCACGATGAGTCCAAAGACAACCAGAATTGCCCGTATCATTGCCCTACCTCCGTTGGATGCACACTCCCTTATTTGTGCGCCGTCGCGGCGTGCGAGCGCCGCGACGCTATTTCCGAGCGCTGTCGCGCCGCCGCTATTTCTTGGCCGTCCGTTGATCGGTCAGCAGCGTGCCGAGCTTGAACGGCTCGTAGGTCGGCTTGTAGGACTTCTCGTCAAGGAACTGCCGCAAGCCGGTGTTGTAGGAATCCTCCTTGTCGCCAGCCTTGATCGCCTGACCCTTGGCGGCGAGGTAGTCGTAGGCCTGCGGCACGTCCATCGTGCGCACGTGACGGATGCAGTGCTTGGTCGCGCGCAGCACGGCAGGGCTCTTCTTCATCAGCCGTTCGGCGAGATTGGTGACGGCATCTTCCAATTTATTGGCCGGGACGGAGGAATTGATCATGCCGATGCGCGTGGCCTCCTTGCCGTCGAACGGCTCGCCGAGACAGGCATAGTAGAGCGCATGACGCGGCAGCACCGCGTCGGCCACCACCTTGGAGACAAGAGCGCCGGGCAGGATACCCCAGTTCACCTCGGACAATGAGAAGGTGGCGTCATCGGCGGCGATGGCGAAATCGCAGCCCAGCAGCTGCATGAACGCGCCGCCGACGCAGAAGCCCTGGATCATGGCGATGGTCGGCTTATCGTAATTGAGGAGCCGGTCCCAGCGCCAGCGGTTGGCGGCCGCGGCGGCCTTCTTGCGCTCGCCGGGATTGCGTTCGAGATCGCGGAAGAACTTCTGCAGATCCTGCCCGGCGCTGAAATTGCCGCCTTCACCTCCGACCACGACGACCTTGACGTCCTCATCGACCTCGAGGCGCGCCAGCGCATCGTCCATGTCGTAGTGAAGCTGCGGGCTCATGGCGTTGCGCTTGTCCGGGCGGTTCATGGTCAGCCAGGCGATACCGTCGCGGATTCGCACCTTTGCACATTCGTATTTGTATTCGGCCATGGGCGTCGTCCTCCAGTTTCCGGTTTTCGGGCGGGTGTGTTCTTTGGTTTAGCCGTAGGTTCGTAGCACGTGACGTGCGAGCGCCATTTTCAGAATTTCGATCGGGCCTTCGGTGATCATCATGCTGCGCTGGTCGCGCCAGAATTTTTCGATCGGCAGATCGGTGGTGAGCCCCATGCCGCCGTGAATCTCCATGCAGCGGTCGGCGGCGTGGAAAGACTGGGTGTCGCCGAAAATCTTCGCCATGTAGGCCTCGGCCCGGATGTCGCGTCCCTGATCGTATTTCCAGGCGGCATCGTAGACCATCAAGCGGAGCTGGTGGAGTTCCATGAAGCTTTCCGCCAGCATCCATTGCACCGCCTGCCGCTCCGCCAAGGGCTTGCCGAAGGTCACGCGCTGCTTGGCGTATTGCGTTCCGAGTTCCAGGCAGCGCTCGATCACGCCGATGGCCCGCGCGCCGTGACGGATGCGGCCCGTATTGAGCCAATGCTGGGCGTGCTCGAAGCCGTCGCCTTCCTCGCCGATGCGATCCCCGACCGGAACCTTGACGTCCTCGAAAGCGATCTCCCACGGACGGTCGTCGATCACCAGCTCTTGCGCGCGCAAGAGCTTCACGCCCGGCGCTTTCATGTCGACGATGAACGCGGAAATGCCGCCGCGCGAACCCTTCGAGCGGTCGGTCGCCGCGATCAGCTGGGTGTAGTGGGCCTCATCGGCGAGGGTGATGAAGCGCTTGGTGCCGTTGATGACGTAGTGGTCGCCGTGGCGCACCGCGGTGGTGCGCATGCCGCCGGGATCGCCGCCGGCATCGGGCTCGGTCTGGGCGAGGCACCAGTTCAACTCGCCCCGGATGGTCGGCAGCAGGTACTTCTTCTTCTGCTCGTCGTTGAGATGATAGAGGATCGAGCTAACGCTCGGCCCGAACACATCGATGCCGCGCGAGGGCAGCGCGATGGTGCGGCCAAGCTCGGCCCAAACCGTGACCTTGGCGATCAGCCCCATGCCGAGCCCGCCGTATTCCTGCGGTACGTCGTAGCCCGCGAGCCCCAGCTCCCTGGCCTTGGCGGTGAGACGCGCGCGCACCTCCGGCTTGAGCTTGTTGTTCTCGCGGCAGGTACGCTCGATCGGGATCAGTTCGCGGTCCACGAATTTCCGAACGGTGTCCTTGAGCATCCGGATTTCTTCCGGAAGCTCGAAGTTCAGGCTGTCTGCGGCGGACGCTGCGTCCATTCCATCGGCTCCTAGAGCGTTTTCCACTTGATCTGGGTCACGCTTTGTATCCGGCATGTCGAAAGTAGTTGGCGCATTCGTCGGGCGCAATTGTCTTAATGAGTTTGCCGATGAGTTTCCAGGGCGCCTCGACAGTGCGTGCGGCACCTTTGCGGAGCGCGGCCTTGAGCTTGGCGAAGGCCATCTCGATCGGGTTCAAGTCTGGCGAGTAGGCCGGCAGATAGCGCACGGATGCGCCCGCAGCTTTGATGGCTGCCGCGACGCCATCGACC
>SHVM01000083.1 GCA_009694265.1 Pseudolabrys sp. | reverse complement strand
AGCGATGAGTGCGGTCTGACTGTGTTGTAGTGCTTTCGCCATTGCTCGATGACGATCTGTGCTTCTTTCAGGCTGTACAAGATCTCTCCATTGAGCAGCTCATCGCGTAGCTCTGCTGCGATATACCGGCATCCCGGCAAGCTACAGGCGTGGGTTTGCCCTGCGCCATCGACACTTCAATCTGACGAAGCAGCGTCACAATCTGCTCTGCACCAAACCTCTTCTTCGGCATGACCAAGCTCCTTTCCAAGCTATTCTCTCACAACGCTTGGTCCAAAAAAGCCAGGTCAGGTCACTTCAGCCGCTTGGCCGCTTCCTGAACCAGGCTGAGATCGACGTGCTTCTTCAGGTCGACCTTGCTACGCGTAAATCCGAGGTCGGTCGTCATATCGAGGTTGCGCTGCAGCGCCTCCAGATTCGGGATCAGGTTAGGGTCGCGATAGGTGTCTTCCTTGGTGAAGATCCAACCGAAGCGGTCGGCCGGCTGCTTGGTGACTCGCGCCGCGATCTCCTTGACCTCCTCGTGGTTTTTCGGATCGGTGTACCATCGTACGATCCGCAGCATGTCTTCCATGAAGTCGACCATGGCGGGCCGATTCTTGGCGATGAACGACTTGCGCGCGGTCCAAACGATCATTTGCGTCACGCCGATCGCTTCACTTTGCTTGTAGAGCGGCCGGGCGATGGCACGCAGCTGCGGGTCGCGAGAGAACGGCAGCACGCCGGGGATCATGTCGACTTTCTTCTCGGCCAGCATCGCCCGCATAGTCGGGAACGGTGCCTCGACCACGGTATAGTCGCGCTTATCTTCGAGGCCGTGCTTGCGCAGCATTGCTCGGGTCGCGACGTCGACGGCGCTGCCCGAAGCGTTGGTGGCGACCACCTTGCCCTTCATGTCCTTGACGTTCTGGATGGGGCCGTCCTTCAGAACGAAATACTCCGCGGTGTAATAGCCCGGGACGCCGTCCTGGAACTCGTCGGCGATGACCACAATGTCGTCGAGCCCGGCGTTCTGAATGGCGAGCGCCAGCGTCGAATAGGCGAGGTTCGATACTTCGAGTTCGTTGTTGGCGATCGCCGTGATCATCGGCGGCGTGCCGGCAAAGCGGACGGTCTCGAGCGTGTAGGACTTGCCGAGATGCTTGGCGAGGTCTTTCTTCTCGAGAACGATCGATGCCCAGTTGGAGACCGGGGCCACCCACGACATGCGGATCTTGACCGGATCCGCGCTGTTGGCGGCGCCGCTGCCGAAAAGGCCGAGCGCGCACACGCCGGCCAGCGCGAGTTTCAGAAATCGCATTGTTTCCTCCCAGTTTCGCCGGGCTTGCGCGTTGGCTTCGCAAGCTTCGCGTCGCGAACGGCGAGATTGTCGGGGGTCCAACTGCTTTTGGCAAGCCGCCCATGGCGGCGTTTTACCCGCCATATGGTACAGGCCGATGGTCCCTAAAAGAACGGGCCGGCCTTCATGCTGTTTTTCAGCGTGAACCTTTCTCCATCGTTGGCCGACCAATGGTCATCGCACGCTTCATTCAAACCAGGAGATAGGGTTATGTCACGCAAACTCATCCTCAGCCTTGCCGTCCTCGGCATGCTTGCTTCCGTTGCGTTGATTACGGGTTCCGCCAATGCCAAGGCCCCGTATGGCAATGGCAATCACCCAGGCTATCACGGCCACCGGCATCACCACGCGCACATCTACTTCAAGCGCTATTACGGCCGCACTTATGTTCGCCCGGTCCGCTATGCCGTGCCGGTCGCCGGCCCCTGCACCTGCCTGACCAAGGACTACACGCCGGAAGGCACCGTGGTGTTCAAGGATCTGTGCACCAAGGAAATGGCGAGCGCGCCGGTCGATGGTGCCCCCGCACAGGCGAGCGAAGTCCAGGCCCCGACGAATTTCGCCGGCAAGACCTACCAGGACTATCAGGCTGCCAACCCGCAGAACCAGGCCGCGCAGCAGAAGAACTGACCGGTTCAACTCCCCATCAAAATGACAGGCCGCCTGGCGAGGAGACTCGCGGGCGGCCTTCAGCTTGGTTGAAATCACGCCGTGGTCGGCTCAGCTGTCTCCTGATGCCAGAGGAATTTATTTGTAGTCTCACAGCGCTTCACAGGTGCTCATAGCTACCTGATGCATTTGCGTTTTCAGTATTCGCATCAACATGCCATCTCGTCGTGAAGCGCGGCACAAAACGAGAATTGTGAGACTATGACGAGACTGACCGACGCCACTATCCGGCGACCTCAGTACAGAAGTGCACCGAGCCTTGAGGCTTGCAATGTATCACGTTTGTGATACAATGACAGTATGGTACAGAAGGACGTGATTATGACCAAGACTGCCAACATCAACGCTCGCGTTGAGAAGGATTTGAAGATCAAGGCCGAAAAGGTCTTGCGCCATGTTGGCGTGAAAACTTCGGACGCCATAACTATGTTTTTACGCCAGGTGGTACTCCAGCGCGGACTACCCTTTGATGTGCGCGTCCCCAACTCAGAAACCAGGAAGGCAATCGTGGAGCTTGAGAACCCGGCGAAGCGCAAGAGCTAACCCATTGGATTTACGCCGTCGTTGGCTCGCTGGTTTCCTGATGCCAGATCAGCAGTCTGCGGCGGGTCATCGCCATGGCCTTGACCAGACAATAGCCGATGACCGCGATCTCGACGATGCCGGCGAAGACGCCGGTGGAATTGGCAAAGCGCGAGGCCGTCATCATGGCGCCGCCCAGCCCATAGCCGCCCATCAGCATTTCCGCGACCACCGCCACGATCAGCGTCAGCGGCAACGCGACCTGTAAGCCCGTCATGATCTGCGGCAGCGCCGCCGGCAGCACGATCTGGGTCAGCAGTTCGCGATTATTAGCGCCCATATTGCGTGCCGACCAGATCAATTCGCGCTCGACGCCCTGGATGGCGATGACGGTGGCCGCGATCACCGGGAAAATGGCGTCGATGACAATGATGGTGATCTTGGACACGTCGTAGACCCCGAGCCACAGGATCACCACCGGCAGGAAGGCGATCTTCGGCATCGGAAAGCCGACCGAGACGATCGGATCGAAAAACCAATGCGCGAGTGCGTTGCGCGACATCGCCATGCCGATGGCAACGCCGCCGACTGAGCATATGGCGAAGCTGACCAGCGCGCGATAGAGCGTGAGGGCGGTATTGATCGCGAGATCGCCCGACCAAGCGTCGCTCCAGATGTGCTCCAGCACAGCGCTGAGCGCCGGCAATTGGAAATGCGTGAAGGTGCCGCTGCGCGCCAGCATTTCCCAGGCCACCAGCACGGCCACGATGGAAAACACCCGCGCAACGCCCCAGGCAATTGTGCGCGCGATGCGCAGCACGGGCGGCTCCACGCTCTCGATGGCGATGGTTTCGTCTACTCGCGCCATGCCAGCGTCCAATTGCTGATCAGCAGATAAATTCTGTCGGCGGCGAAGCCGAGGAACGCCACGGTGAGCACCACGGCATACATCGCGTCGTAGTTTCCGTTGGCGCCGAGATAACCGATCAGATAGCCCAAGCCCTGCTGCGCCACGATCAGCTCCGACGACACCAGCAATATGAATGACAGCGCCAGCGCGGTGCGAATGCCGTTGAGCAGTTCCGGCATCGCGCTCGGCACCACCACGTCCCACAGCATGCGCAGCTTGTTGGCGCCCATGCTGCGCGCCGACCAGACCAGCACCTGCTCGCTGGAACGCGCGCCGTTGAAGGCGCCGATGGTGACCGGCAGCATGCAGCCGAGGAAGATGAGCAGAATCTTGGAGCCGTCGCCAAAGCCGAGCCAGATCACGGTGACCGGGATCAGCGCCGATTTAGGCAACGGATAAAAAACTTCCACCAAGGGAGCGAGCAGCACGTTCACCGGCTTCCACCAGGCCATGAAGATGCCAAGCGTGGCGCCGATCAGGATTGATAGCGTGAGGCCAGCGCCGGCGCGGTAGAGCGAGGCCGCCCCATTGGTGATGAGCTCGCCACTCTTGATCATGTCGACCCAGGCGGCGATCACTTCGGACAACGGCGGTAGCGCCGTGTTCGACACCAGTTCGAAACGTGCCGTCAGCTCCCAAGCGAGCGCGAGGAGCAGGAGCGGGGAGAAGCGAATGAATCTTTGCTTCATGGTTCTTTACGTCCGCTTGCCCTGCGCCTTGATGGCTTCTTCCTTCACCAGGTTCCAGATCTCGTCGACCTTCTCGACGAATGCCTTGGCCTTGAAGATGTTGGGGTCGTTCTTGTCGAACTTGGTGTCGACGATGGTCTTGATACGCCCCGGCCGCGCCGACATCACAGCCACCCGGTCGGCGAGATAGACCGCTTCCTGCACGTCATGGGTGACGAAGATCACCGTCTTCGGCGTACGCTGCCAAATGCGCAACAGTTCGGCCTGCATCAAGCCGCGGGTCTGCGCATCGAGCGCGCCGAACGGCTCGTCCATCAGCAAAATTTTCGGATCGAAAGCCAGCGTGCGCGCGATCGCGGTGCGCTGCTTCATGCCGCCGGAGAGTTGCGAGGGGTAGCTGTCCTCAAATCCATGCAGCCCGACCAGCTCGATGAAATCCAGCGCGCGCTTCTCGCGCTCGTCCTTCGGCATGCCTTGCCGCTCTAACCCGTAGAGAATATTGCCGCGCACGGTCTTCCAGGGAAACAGCGCGAAATGCTGAAACACGATGCCGCGGTCGGTGCCGGGCCCGGCGACCGGATTGCCGTCGACCAGGATCGCGCCGGTTTCGACCGGCAGAAACCCGCCGATCAAATAGAGCAGCGTCGACTTGCCGCATCCGGACGGCCCGAGCAAAGCGACGAATTCACGGTTGGCGACCTCGAGCGAAACCTCGTCGAGCGCCAGCACCTCGCGTCCGCGCGTGGGACGATAGAGGTGGCTGACACGATCAATGACAATTTGAGCGGGTCCGGGCATGGCGGCATGAACCCTCCCTAACGGCCGCCGTCTGTCAAGCGCCGTCGCCGCTAGTCCTGCTCGCCCGATGTCCTATAATGCGGGACACCAACTCTTAGAGTTCTTGCAAGAGGAATTATCCGTGGCCAATAAACTGACCGAAGTCCGCGCCGAACTCGCCCTCGCCAACCAAATTGTCGCCAATGAAGGCATCATCGACGCTTTCGGCCATGTCAGCATGCGGCATCCGGATAACCCAAACCGTTATCTGCTGTCGCGCTCGCGCGCGCCCGAATTGGTGACGCCGGACGATTTTATCGAATACGACCTCAACTCCCAGCCGCTGCGCGATCCCGGCGTGGCGCAATATTCCGAGCGGGTCATCCACGGCGAAATCTACAAGGCACGGCCGGAGGTGATGGCGGTGTGTCACCACCATTGCCCGGCCTTCATGCCGCTGATCATCACCGGCGCCGACTATGTGCCGGTATTTCATCTCGGCGCGGGCGCCGGCATCAAGCCGCCGTACTGGAATCAGCATGACGAGTTTGGCGACACCAACATGCTGGTGATCAAGCCGGAGGAGGGAGCATCGCTTGCCCGCGCCCTTGGCAAGGAATGGATGGTGCTGATGAAGCGTCACGGCGTCACGGTGGCGGGCACCAGTGTGCGCGACTGCGTGTTCCGTTCGATCTTCTCGGCCCGCAATGCCGAATTCCAGGTGCGCGCCATGATGATCGGCGGCACCATCGCTTCGCTAACGCCGGGCGAGACCCACATGGCTGGTCAGCTCGTCAAAAACACAACCGGCCTCACGCGCTCGTGGGAATACTGGTCGATGCGGGTGGCCAAATCGGGCGGGATTGCCAGCCCGGCCAAGAAGGCGGCCAAAAAAGTCGCGCCAGCAAAGCGCGCGCGGAGCAAGGCCAAACGGCGGTGATACTTTAGGCTTCCCTAAGGGGCATGTCCCGGTGTTGAATGCTGACCAAGAGCATGATTCCGAAAAGCATGCCCTCGACTTGATCGGGGATGACTACCGGTTTTCGGATAAGACCAGGCTCAAGCAAAATGCGCTTGGAGGTTTGAACTCCAACGATTGAAAAAAAATGGGAGGATACGAATGAAGACGTTCAAGGCGATGATCGGCGCGCTCGGGCTGATCGTGCCGCTGGCGCTCGCCGGCAACCCGGCATCCGCCGAAGACACGCTTAAGCTCGTGATCGGCCAGATCAACAATTGGGAAAATCAGCAACCGACGCTCGGGCAGGACGCCGGCATCTTCAAGAAGCACGGCCTTGTGCTGGACAACACTGGCACGCAAGGCGCCGGCGAAACCATCCAGGCGGTGATCTCCGGCAGCGCCGATATCGGCCTCGGCGTCGGCCTTGCTGGCGCCATGCGCGCTTACTCCAAGGGCGCGCCCATCCGCGTGCTCGTGCCGGCCTTCACCGGCACCGGCGACATGTACTGGTACGTGCGCTCGGATTCGCCGATCAAGAGCCTCAAGGACGCGACCGAAAACAACACCATCGCCTATTCGACCAACGGCTCGAGCACGAACAACATCGTGGTCGCCTTCGTGGAGGAGCTCGGCGTAAAGGCAAAACCAACCGCGACCGGCGGTCCGCCCGGAACGCTCACCTCGGTGATGTCCGGCCAGGTCGACATCGGCTGGGCTTCGCCGCCATTCGGCCTGCAAGAACAGAAGGAAGGAAAAATTCGCCAGGTTGCGCGCGGCAGCGATGTGCCCTCGTTGCGTGGCCAGACCGTGCGCGTGATCGCCATCAACGCCGACGCACTCAAGACCAAGCGCGAAGCCATCATGCGTTTCGTGGTGGCCTACCGTGAAACCGTGGACTGGATGTATTCCGATCCGAAGGCGCAAGAAATGTATGCCGCCAAGGTGAAGCGCCCGGTCGAGCTGATCAAGACGACGGTCGAGAATTTCTATCCGAAGGCGACGATGCAATCGGATCAAATGGCCGATATCGACGGCGCCGTCCGCGACGCGGTGAAACTGAAATTCCTTGAGAAGCCGCTGACCAAGGAGCAGATCGCGGAATTCATTCAGATTCCGCCACGTAAAAAATAACCGAAACGAATACGGGCCGCTGCGATGCAGCGGCCCGTTTTTTAGTTAGTCGAGCGCGAGAAGATTATTTCTTTTTCCCCGCCTTCTTGGCGGCTTTCTTCTTGCCGCCCTTCATGGCCTTAGAGCCCTTGCAGGCCTTCTGCGACTTCACGATGGCGCCGTCATTGCCGGCCCAGCAGGCGTTGCGATAGGTGAAACTCTGTTTGCCCTTGGTCGCGCAGACCGCTTTCGGTGCGGTGAACATGCAGCTCGCCGAAACTTTCGGCGCCGGAGCGGCCTTCTTCTTGCCTTTGGCTTCGCTGATTCCAGCTGAGCCAATGACGAAGGCGGCGGCCGTCGTAGCGATCAGTGCAGCATATCCGATATTTTTGAACATCATTATTATCCTCCCTAGAATTGAGACTAGCTATAGTAGGGGAGGGTTCAAAAAGAATACAAGAAATTTACGCATCGTTGCAGCGCGAAAATTCTGAACGCATATTCACGTTTGCGCCCCGTGCTGGCGTGCGCATGATCTTGCAGCCCCGCGCTAATGCCGGTCCTTGGCGGCCGTGCTGATCGCATTGAGCATCGCGGTGCGGCCGTCTTTCAGTGTTGCGCGCACCGTTTCATTTTTACCGATCACCCCCATCTCGCGCTGGCGCTTGACGGTAGCGTCCACCATCAGCGGATCGAGGCCGAATTCGCGCAACGTCGCGGCCGACTCTTCCATCTCGGCTGCACGGCGCTCGCCGTGGCTCGCCATGCGCTCCAGATTGTATTCGGCGATCTTGGTCCAATCGAGCGAGGGATAATTATTTTTAAGCGACCCCGTCACCTCGTCCAGCACACCGGCGCGGGCGGCGGCGAGAAAGCATTCGAGCGTGAGCGCCTCGATGCCTTTGATCATAACGCTGCGGATCATCTTGATCGCGGCGGCGTGGCCCGTATTGGCGCCGACCACAGATAGCTGCATGTCCAATTCGCGCAGCAGCGGTGAAATCCCTTCCGCATGCGGGCCGGCAATCAGCAGCGGGGTTTTGTGGCGCAGCGGGTGGATCGGCGCGATCACCGCCACGTCGACATAGCGCGCCTTCTCACCCAGCAGCTTGGCTGTTTCCTGCTTGCGGCCGGGCGAGACCGAATTGATGTCGAGATAATAGGGATTGCCGGCGAGATGGGCTGCCACCGAGCGGGCGGCCTCGACGCTTGAGGCGGGGGTGACCGCGGAAATGATCAAGTCGGTCCCGGTGACCGCGTCGGCGGCCGAGTTCGCCAGCCGCACGCCGATTTTTTCACCGGCCGCCATGAGCTGCTCGCCGGCGGGCACTGGAAACAGAATGTCCCAGGCGGAGATGCGCTCGATGCCGGCCTCGCGCAGGCCGGAGGCGATCGCCTGTCCGGCTTCGCCAAAACCGATGAAGGAAACACGCGGCGTATTGCGGCGGGTCATGCGGGGGCGTTCCTGAAGTTTCTTTGGCCGTTACCGAAATACTAGATGGATTTATCTGCCGCGTCAGCGGCCGCCTTCTACAGCATATCCAGCGGTTTGGCCTTTGCCGGCGGCGGGAATGCCTTGTCGAGCGTGGCGAGGTCGTCTCCCTTCAGGCGCAGATCGAGTGACGCCAAATCTTCCTCCACATGCGCCAGCGTCGACGCCTTCGGGATCGCGATTACGCCATCCTGCCGTGATAGCCAGGCGAGCGCGACTTGCGCCGGCGTTGCGTTATGGCGCGCGCCCACTTCGCGCAGGGCCGCATGATTGAGCATGCGGCCTTGCTCGATCGGCGAATAGGCCATGATCGAAATCTTGCGTTTGCGGCACCACGGCATCAGGTCGAATTCGATCCCGCGCCGCGTGAGATTGTAGAGCACCTGATTGGTGGCGCATGCGCTGCCGCCGGAGGTCTCGATCAGTTCGTCCATCTCGCCGGTGTCGAAATTGCTCACACCCCAGCCGAGGATTTTGCCGGCATCGGCGAGCGACGCAAAAGCGTCAATCGTCTCGCGCAGCGGCGGCGAGCCGCGCCAGTGCAGCAAATATAAATCGATACGGTCGGTCTTGAGTCGCTTGAGGCTGCGTTCGCAGGCGGCAATCGTGCCGCGCTTGCTGGAATTTTCCGGCAACACTTTGCTCACGATAAATACTTGGTCGCGCCGCGTGCCGACCGCGTCGGCGACAATGGTCTCGGCCTCGCCGTCGCCATACATCTCGGCGGTGTCGATCAGCGTGACGCCGAGCGCGAGGCCATGGCTTAGCGCCGCGACTTCCTCGGCGCGCCGGCGCGCATTCTCGCCCATGCGCCAGGTGCCGAGACCGAACGTGGGAATTTTGGCGCCGGAAGGCAGTGTCGTGACTGGAATGGTGCGCACACAGCGCTCCGCTATCTATGCTTCACCGGCGGCGTTCCGTGGGTGTGGAACGACTCGATGGTCTGCAAGCCCCAGGCCTGACCCTTCTTGCGCTCAGTCTCGGTCCAGCGGATCGGCTTCCAATCCGGCGCCAGCACCAGCCGTGCGCCGGCGCAGGAGACTTCGATGCGGTTGCCGCCGGGCTCGTACACATAAAGAAAGAAGGTCTGCTGGATGGCGTGCTTGTGCGGACCGGTCTCAATGAACACGCCGTTCTCCAGGAACACATCGGCGGCGCGCAGCACGTCCTCGCGCGAATCGAGCGCGTAGGTGACGTGATGCAGGCGGCCCTTGGTGCCGGTGTGGTCGCGTGTATAGGCGAAGTCGTAGGACTTGTTGGTGGCGGTCATCCACATGCCGGCCTCGGAGCCGTCGTCGAGCACGATCTGTTCGGTCAGCATAAAGCCGAGATAGTTCTCGAAGAATTCGCGGTTGGCCTTGATGTCCACCGCCAGTCCGTTGAAGTGGTCGATGCGCCGAACATTGATGCCGCGCGCCGAATAACGTTGCGCCTGGTTTTTCAGGGCCGGCTTTTTATCGGGCGGCGCCTCATACCATTCGGTGTCGTAATAGAGCTCGATCACGTGGCCGTCCGGGTCCTTGCACACGAAGGTCTTGCCGTGACCGAGATCGCCGTCGCTCCAGCCGACATCGAAGCCTGAGCCTTTCAGCGCGGCGGCGCGCCGCTCCAGCGCCTGCGGCGAGCGGGTACGGAAGGCGCAATGCGCCATGCCGGAGGTCTTCGATGCGGTGAGCTTGAGCGAATAGCGCTCGTAGTCGTCCCAGCCGCGCAGATAGATGCTGTCGCCTTTCTCGCCGCTCTGGGTCATGCCCATCACGTCGATGAAGAATTTACGACTCTCGTCGAATTTCGGCGTCAGTATTTCGACATGGCCGAGATGGGCGATGTCGCGAATGGGTTCGTTTTGCAAAGG
>SHVM01000082.1 GCA_009694265.1 Pseudolabrys sp. | reverse complement strand
GCCGAGGCGATAGCGGAGGCGGTCGGGAGGGGGGTAAGCCACGAGTTCTGTGCTTGCGTCTCACCCCACTCCCCGACCATTCCCCGCAAGGGATGAGGGAGTGAGCAGCGCCTATGATTTAGGTACACCATCACACCTTGAAAATCTCCGCGTACCGCTTCTTGATCGCCTCCGCCTGCGCATGGACGCCTTCCGGATCCTCCTTCATCAGCTTGATGTCAGAGATCTTGCGGACGCCGGGCTTTTCCACGGTCTGGCCGTGCGCCGAATACTGGCGCGCCAAATCGACGATCATCTGCTGGGCCTCGCGCGAGTGCATCCAGTTCTGGAACAAGCGCGCGGCGTTCGGATTAGGAGCGGCCTTGAATACCGCGCTGGGGCCGGTGGCAAGCGGCGTACCCTCCTCCGGATAAACGATTTCGACCGGCTGACCGGCCTCCTTGTTGCGGATGACGAGGTAGCCCGCGCCGTCGACCATGACCGCGCGTTCGCCGAGCGCGATTTTCTTCGGCGTATCGGTCGCCGACTGGACCTGCATGACGTTCTGCGCGGCCAGCTTCTCGAAATAGCCCCAGCCCAGATCGCGCGCGAGTTGGAATGTCGCGTTCATGATCGTGCCGCTGTAGCCCGGATGTGCCTTGACCATCTTGCCCTTCCATTTCGGATCGAGCAGATCCTTGAAGCTCTTCGGCGCGTCCTCTTTCTTAACCAGACTGGTGTTGTAGGCGAGCGGAGAGACCAGGATTCGCGTCGTCGCATGCAGCCCGTCCGGATCGTAGTAGCGCTTGTCGAAATTCTTCGCGACGTCTTCCGGCAGGTACGGAGCGAGCCAGCCGTTACTTTTCCAGACGATGCAATGCGCCTGGTCAGAGGTGTTGACGACATCGACGGCGTGGATGTTGGCAGAATACTCCTGATCTATGCGGGTGAAGACGCGTTCGGCGCCGGATCGCTCCACGCGCGCGGCGATGCCGGGAAAATTCACCTCGAATGCCTTGCCGAGTTGCTGCGCGAACTGCAGGTCCATCGCCGTGTAGAAGACGACCTTGCCTTCCTTCTTCGCCGCCTCGATAAGCGCCGGTGTGATCGCCGCGGGCGCCGGCGCCGCTGCGCGGATCGGCTCGGCGAAGACGCAACCGACGGCCAGCGCCGTCGTCCCTTTGAGTATGTCCCGTCTGGAGAATTTTGCCGTACGCATGGCCTGTTCCTCCCATTCACCGTAGCTCATGTTATCGCGGCCGGGCTTGTCCCGGGCATGACGAACGAATAGGTCCAGCGGCTACACCTTGAACAGCTTTGTGTATTGCTGCTTGATCATTTCCGCGTCACGCTCGACCCCGGCGGCATCATCCTTCATGACTTTGATCTGCTTGAACGGCGTACGGCCGGGCTTTTCTTTCGTTTGCGGATGCATGGAACGCAACCCGCCAACATCGACGCAGAGTTGCTGCGCTTCGGGCGTGAAGCAATAACTCTGGAACAAGCGTGCGGCGTTGGGATTCGGAGCCGCCTTGAACAGTGCGTTCGGCCCGACAATGAGCGGCGAGCCTTCGGTGGCGTAAACCGGCTCGACCGGCTGCCCGGACTCCTTGCCCATGAGAACGAGATATTCGACCCCATCCGCTTGCACCGCACGCTCGCCAAGCGTCAGACGCTTCGGTGGATCGGCCGCGGACTGAAGTTGCAGCACGTTCTGCAGGGCAAGCTTTTCGAAATAACCCCAACCGAGATCGCGCGCCATCTGGAAGGTCGCGGTCATGATCGTGCCGCTGTAACCGGGGTGCGCCTTGACCATCTTGCCCTTCCATTTCGGATCGAGCAAATCGGCAAAACTCTTCGGCGCGTCTTCTTTTTTCACCAGATTTGTATTGTAGGCAATGATGCTGAGAAAGACGCGGAAGCTGGCGAAGTTGCCGTCCACGTCCTTGTGCTCGGCCGGATAGAACTTGGCCACGTCCTCCGGAACATACGGCGCGAGCCAGCCATTGCGTTTCCACACCACGAGGTGCGCGGCGTCGGATGAATTGACGACATCGACGGCGTGGATGTTGCTGGAATATTCCTGGCCGATGCGCTGGAAAACCCGCTCGGCGCCGGTGCGCTCCACCCGGCAGGTCACACCGGGAAATTTGGCTTCAAACGCCTTGCCGATTCGTTCGGAAAGCTTCAGGTCAATCGATGTGTACCAGACTACCTTGCCTTCCTTCTTGGCCGCCTCGATCAGCGCCGGCGTGATCGCGCTCGCCGGCGGCGCAGCCGACAGCACTTGCGTCGAGAACGCGCTGCCGGCCGCAAGCGCGCTCGATCCTATCAACAGGTCACGGCGTGAAAATTTTGGCCCCATCATCGGCGTATCCTCCATTACCCAAATCTTGTTGTTTCGCCCCGCGCGTAGTCTTGCTCTATCCAGCCAGCGCCCTGCACCGGTCGGCCGGCAGATAGAGCCACACGGAACTGCCTTGCGGAATGTTGTCTTCCGCCGCGGTGACTGTGCGCAGTTGGGTACCGTCCTTGACTTCAACCATATAGTCCCGGCTGCCGCCGAGAAAGACCTGCCGCACCACAGTGGCCGGCAAGACGTTTTCGCTCTGTTGCGGCTGTTTGGCTGAGATTGCGATGTCGTGCGGACGGATCGAGACGGCGGTTTGCGCGCCCGCCACGACTTTCTCGCCGGTGCAGCGCAGCGCGACGCCGGCGATATCGACGCGGGCGCCGTCCAGGCCCTTGCCCTTGAGCACGTTGCTTGAACCGATAAAGCGAGCGACGAACTCCGAGCGCGGCCGGTCGTAAATTTCTTCAGGTGTTCCGGACTGCTCGATCTTGCCGAGGTTCATGACGCAGATAAGATCGGCGGTGGTCATCGCCTCCGACTGGTCGTGGGTGACGTAGACCGTGGTGTAACGATAGGCGTCGTGCAGGCGGCGCACCTCGAAGCGCATTTCCTCGCGCAAGTTTGCGTCGAGGTTGGACAGCGGCTCGTCGAGCAGCAGCGTCTCGGGCTCCACAATCAGCGCACGGGCGAGCGCAACGCGCTGCTGCTGGCCACCCGACAGTTCACCGGGATAACGCTCGGCCAGTGGCGCTAGTTTGGTGGTGGCGAGAATGGCGTCGAGTTTCCTGCCGATGACGTCGCGGGAAAGCTTGCGCAGCTTGAGGCCATAGATGATGTTTTCGGCCACTGTCATATGCGGCCACAATGCGTAGCTCTGGAATATCATCGACATTTGGCGCCGCTCGGGCGGCACGGTGTGCGCAGGCGAGGAAATCAGTTTGTCGCCGACGAGGATTTCGCCGTCGCTCGGCTCGACGAAACCGGCGATCAGCCGCAGTGTCGTGGTCTTGCCGCAACCGGACGGACCCAGCAGACAGACCAGGTGGCCATGCTCGATATGCAGCGACACGTTGTCGACCACCGCGGTGGTGCCGTATCGTTTGGTCAGGCCCCTCAACTCAACCGACGCCACGCAAATCCTCCCCTCATGTTTTTCCTCGCCGTTTAAGCGTGACAAGGATTATTTTTACGAGCCGGTGAAAGCCGGCTTGCGCTTTTCCATGAAGGCCTTGCGGCCTTCGACATAATCGCTGCTGGCGAAGCATTGCGCCACCAGATCGGCGCATTTTTTCAGGTCGCGCTTGGATTCCGGCTTCACCGCTTCGCCGACGATGTATTTGACCGCATCGACCGTGAGCGGCGCATTGCCGCTGATGGTGTCGGCGTAATTCTTGACATAAGCGTCGAGCTCAGCGTCCGGCATCGAGCGGTTGACCAGGCCCATTTGCAGCGCCTCGGTGGCGGTGAACTGGCGCGCGGTGTAGAAGATTTCCTTGGCGAAGGACGGCCCGACCACGTCAACCAGCTTCTTGATGCCGGTAAAGCCGTAGCCGAGGCCGAGCTTGGCGGCCGGCACGCCGAATTTAGAATTGTCCGAGCAGATGCGCAGGTCGCAGCACAGCGCGAGGCCGACGCCGCCGCCGATGCAATAGCCGCGGATCATGGCGATGGTCGGCTTGGAGAATTCATAGACCGCGGTGTTGGCCTTTTCGACCGCCACGTTATAGTGATCGATATTCTCCTTGTTGGAACGCTCGCTCTCGAACTTGGAAATGTCGGCGCCCGACACGAAGGCCTTGCCGCCGGCGCCGGTGAGCACCACCACGCGGATCGCTTTGTCGGCGGCGAAATCGGCAAGGATGCCGGATGCGGCTTCCCACATCTCCAGCGACACCGCATTGTGCCGTTCGGGATTATTGAAAGTCAGATAGCCGACACCGCCCTCTTTCCGGGACAGCATTTTGTCGGTCTGCGTCATTCTCAATCACTCCATTGTTCGAAAAGCTTTATCACACCGCTTTGGTGGCGTGCAGCGCTGCGATTTCCTTATCTGCGAATCCGAATTCCTTGAGGATCTCGTCGGTGTGCTCGCCGAGATCCGGCGGCCGCGCCGCGATCTTGCTCGGCGTGCGCGACAGCTTGAACGGCTGGCCGACGAGACCGAGCCGGCTGCCGTCGGAGCGCGCGGATTCCTGTGCAATGCCGAGATGCTTGACCTGCGGATCGGCGAACACCTGATCGACCGAATAGATGGGGCCGCATGGCACGCCGACTTTGTTGAATATCTCAACCCACTCCGCGCCTGATTTCGTTGCGGTAGATTTGTCGATTTCCGCGTTGAGCGCGTCACGATTTTGCAAGCGCAGCTTGCCGCTCTTGTAGTCCGGCGACGCGATCCACTCCGGATGATCCACCGCGTTGCAGAAACGTTCCCAAATCACCTTTCCGGTAACCGCGATATTCAAATATCCGTCATTGGTCTTGAACACGCCGGTCGGGATCGACGTCGGGTGATTATTGCCGGCCTGCTTCGCCACCTGTCCTTCGGTGAGAAAGCGCGAGGCCTGGAAGTCGAGCATGAAAATCTGCGCCTGCAGCAGCGAGGTCGAGACCCACTGACCTTCGCCGGAGGCCTCGCGTTCGAGCAGTGCAGTCAGAATGCCGAGCGCCGCAAACAATCCCGCCGTAAGGTCGGCGATTGGAATTCCGACTCGCATCGGGCCGCCGCCGGCCGCCCCGGTGATCGACATCAGTCCGCCCATGCCTTGCGCGATCTGGTCGAAACCCGGCCGCTTGGCGTAAGGCCCGTCCTGGCCGAAACCGGAGATGCTGGCGAGTACGATGCGTTTGTTGATCTTGCGCAGTGACTCATAATCGATGCCGAGACGGTCTTTCACATCGGGCCGGAAATTCTCCACCACCACATCGGCCTTCTCGACCAGCCTGTTGAATGCAGCGAGACCCTGCGGCGATTTCAGATCGAGCGTCATGCCGCGTTTATTGCGCTGAAGATTCTGGAAGTCGGAGCCTTCGCGCGGGCCGCCCGGTCCCTCGCCCTCGGAGAGGTGCGGCGGCGTTTCGATCTTGATGACGTTGGCGCCCCAGTCGCCGAGCTGACGCACGCAGGTCGGTCCCGAACGGACACGGGTGAGATCGAGGACCGTAAAGCGGGAAAGGGCCTGAGAGGCCCTGGGAAACGGCATTACAGCGGCTCCGGATCACTCAAATACAGCTTAGAACTGGATTTTCTTGGCCAGACCTTCCCCGATCTAAAGCGCCTTGTCCATTGGGCGGAATGGGCCTGTTCGAGGGTCTTTATTCATCATTTGGCGGAATAGTCGCGGAACTCGCCTTGAAAAGACCATAGCCACCTGTCATATGACCCCTACGGATGAAAGACCCGGTCTCGGGTTTGCGGGCTGCGTGCACGAAAACTCCTTCAAAACGATTTTCGCCCCGCCTCCTCCGTTTCTCCAACCGACCGACAACCCTGGCCACGCGGGATGTCTTTGAAAGCCCCGCGATTCCGCCGCTCGCATGAGCGGGCCGGCCGATTCGCCATATAAGAAAGAGACTCTTTGACTTCATTTAACGACTTCGGCCTCGTAGAGCCGATCACCCGCGCTCTCGTGGATGAAAAATACGTCACGCCCACCCCGATCCAGACTCAGACCATTCCGATCGTGTTGCAGGGCCGCGATGTCATTGGCATCGCACAGACCGGAACCGGCAAGACCGCGGCCTTCGCGCTGCCGATCCTGCATCACCTTCACACCAAGCGGCTGCGGCCCGAGAAGAAATCCTGCCGCGTGCTCGTACTCTCGCCGACCCGCGAATTGTCCGGCCAGATCTCCGACAGCTTCCGCGCCTATGGCCGCCACATGCGGCCCCTTGCCGTGGCCCTTGCAATTGGCGGCGTACCGATCAACCGCCAGATCCGCTCGCTCGCCCATGGCGTCGAAGTGCTGGTGGCAACGCCAGGCCGCCTGATCGATCTCGTCAACCAGCGCGCACTGACCCTCAATCAGGTCGAAATTCTAGTGCTGGACGAAGCCGACCGCATGCTCGACATGGGCTTCATCCACGACATCAAACGGATCGTGGCCATGTTGCGCAAAGAACGGCAGACGTTGTTCTTCTCCGCCACCATGCCGCAGGAAATCACCCGGCTCGCCGATGCGATGCTGCGCGATCCCGCCCGCGTGGCGGTGACGCCGCCAGCGTCGACCGTCGACCGCGTCGAGCAGCGCGTCATCCTGACCGACAAGTCGGCCAAGCCGAATTTGCTGGTCGAGGTGCTCAAGACCGAAAAAACCGATCGCGTGCTGGTATTCACCCGCACCAAGCACGGCGCCGACAAGGTGGTCCGCGCTTTGCAGAAGACCGGATTCGCCGCCGAGGCGATCCACGGCAACAAATCGCAGAACCAGCGCGAGCGCGTGCTCGCCGACTTCCGCGATGGCAAGCTGCGCATCTTGATCGCCACCGACATTGCCGCCCGCGGCATCGACGTCGACGGCGTCAGCCATGTGGTCAATTACGATCTGCCCAACATCCCCGAAAGCTATGTCCATCGCATCGGCCGCACCGCGCGTGCCGGCGCCGATGGCATTGCGATCTCGTTCTGCGATCACGAGGAAGCCCCTTTCCTGCGCGATATCGAGCGCATGATCCGGATGTCGATCCCTTCAACCGACAAGCGCACCGGCGAGCGGCCCGCCCATAGGCCGGCTCATCATAATGACGGCAACCGCAACAATGGCCGGCCGCATCGCGGCGGCCGTCAGCAGCGCGGCAATAATGGCGGCGGTGGCGGCAATAGCCATCACGGCAACAACAGCCACCGCTCCCGTAACGGCGGCCAAGGCCGGCAAGTCCATCAGGCTGGCCAGCAGGGTCACCAGGACGCCACAGCGGGGGAGCCAAGCGGCATCGGAAATGTTACATTCCTCCAGCGCTCGGGCGAGCCGCGACGAAACGCCGGCCACCGAACGCAACGCTGAAGCCGGAGGCAACGGGATGGCGAAGGAAGAACTGCTGGAGTTCGACGGCACGGTGACCGAAGTGCTGCCGGACGGCAATTTCCGAGTAAAGCTCGACAACGAACATGAGGTGCTGGCCTACACCGCCGGCAAGATGCGCAAGTTTCGTATCCGTACCGGTGTCGGTGACCGCGTGATCGTGGAAATGTCACCCTATGATTTGCAGCGCGGACGCATCAGCTTCCGCCACAAGGGCGACGCCCCGACCCCGACCCCGAGACCGCAGCAGCGCCGGCCGAACTTCCGGCGGCGGTAATCAATTAAATGTCCCGGCCATGCTGGCCGGGATATTTTTTGAGCTTGTAATTGTGGCTTGTACTTGGGGCTTGTACTTAGGGTTTGTGCTTGGGGTTTGTGCTTGGGGCTTGGGGGCACGTATCGACCGCACAGGAGCGCCGGGCGTGCCATGAAAAAAACTTCCCTGCTGCGTCTTGCGCTGGCGATCATCGTCGCCGGCGCACTCGGCTCCGCCGCCGCCCAAGAGAGCGCCAAAGGACTGCTGCGGCTGCTGCCGGCCGATGCCGTCACTGAACATTCCATCGCCACCGGCAAAACCAGGCTCGCCTATACCGCGACCGCCGGCACGCTCGCTTTCTATAATCAGTCCGGCGACCAAAGTGCTTCGGTGTTCTACACCGCCTATGTCGCCAAAGATTCTTCTAACAAGGGTTTGGGCGCGAACCGGCCGCTGACCTTTGCGTTCAATGGCGGGCCGGGCGCCGCTTCCGCCTTCCTGCATCTCGGCCTGGTCGGACCCCGCGTGCTCGATCTCGGGCCCGACAGCCGCGACGCGGCGCGCGCCGAGCTTCGCGACAATCCCGACACCTGGCTCGCCTTCACCGATCTGGTGCTGATCGATCCGATCGGCACCGGCTGGAGCCGTGCGGCCAAGCCTGACGACGCCAAGCATTACTGGAGCGTTCGCAGCGACGCCGACGCCATGGCGAAAGCGATTGCGCTCTATGTCGCCAAGAACAACCGCGGTGCTTCGCCGAAATATCTATTGGGCGAAAGCTATGGCGGATTGCGCGCCGCCAAGACGGCGCGCGCGCTGCAACGCGACCAAGGCATCGCGGTCAACGGCATCGTCATGCTGTCGCCGTTGCTGGAAGGATGGCTGACCTTCGGCGAGGACGGTTCGCCGTTGCGCGCGGCGCTGCAATTGCCGTCGCTGGCGGCCGCCGAGCTCGATCGAAGAAATGCCTTCAGTCATGAGGCACTGGCTGCGGCGGAAAAATTCGCATTGACCGATTATCTGGTGACGCTGGTGGGGCCGCCGCCGCAGGGCGACGCCGGCAAGGCATTCTACCAACGGGTAGCGAATATCAGCGGGCTGCCGCTGGACGCGGTGACAAATGCGCGCGGATTCATCCCGGGCTTTGTAAAAACCCTGCGCGCGGCCGACGGAAAAATCGTCAGCCGCTACGATGCGAGTTTCGCGGTTGACGATCCCTACCCGGAGTCGCGATCGGCTCATGGCGGCGATCCGATCCTCGATGGCGTCACGCGCGCCTATGGCGGGGCGATGGCGTCTTACGCGCGCAATGAGCTTGGTTTCAAGACCGACATGACCTATTCGCTGCTGGCAAACGATGTCACCAGCGGGTGGGATTGGAAAGGCGGCCGCGTAAAAGTCAGCGCCGAAGACGAGCTGCGCGTGCTGCTCGCTTTCAGCCCCTCGTTCCGCTTGCTGATAGCGCATGGGGTTTCCGACATGGTCACACCCTATGCCATGACGCGCTACGTGCTCGACCATATGCCGCCGGCCAATCCGCCCGGGCGCACGCAACTCAAGCTCTATCGCGGCGGGCATATGTTTTATCTCGACCAGCAGTCGCGCCAGACGTTCAGCAGCGATGCGGCGGCGTTTTATCGAAGTGGGGAATAAGTCCGGCGCTAACATTTTTCTTGCGCATGATATTTTATGAAAAACGGCTTCTCATTTTCGGGTACCCCACCCAAATTTAGCAACGAGCGCGCACGATGAGTATTTTCAAAGAGTCGAAGATCGACTGCCACACCCATGTGATCGATCCGGTCAGGTTCCCGTACGGCAAGGACATCGAATACAAACCGTCCGGCCCGGAAATCGGCACCACCGCGCAGCTTCGCCAGGTCATGAAGACCTATGGCGTCAGTCACTCTCTGCTGGTGCAGCCGAACTCCGGCTATGGCAGCGACAATAGCTGCATGCTCGATGCGATCGCGCACGGCGAAGGGCGTTTCAAAGGCGTCGCCATCATCGGCTTCGACGCCGATCTTGCGAGCCTGCGCAATTTCAAGAGCCAAGGGATCGTCGGCGCGGCATTCAATCCGACATTCCATGGCATCGACTACTATAAGCGCTCGGCCGATTTGATCGCTAAGCTTATTGAGAACCTTGCTGAGCTCGACATGTTTCTGCAAATCCAGAGCGAGCACGATCAATTGTCGACATTCGTGCCCTGGATCGAAGCCATGCCGATCCGCGTGCTGATTGACCATTGCGGCCGGCCGACGCCGGATGCCGGGTTGAATCAGCCGGGATTCAAGACGCTGTTGCGGCTGGCAAAAACCAAACGCGTCAACGTCAAGCTGTCCGGTTATTCGAAATTCGCGAAAGTTCCCTACCCGTTCGACGACTGCTGGCCCTATGTGCGCGCCATCGTCGATGCGTTTACGCTCGACCGCTGCCTGTGGGCTTCGGACTGGCCCTATTTGCGCGCGCCGCAGCGGCAAGACTACGGCCCGCTGGTCGAACTGGCCGAACTGCTGTTCCCGGCTGCCGCCGATCGCCGCAAGCTTTTATGGGATACGCCGCACCGCTTGTTCGGCTTTGGCGATTGAGCGGCGTTGAATTGGCGGTCCCGAGAGGAGTCGAACCTCCGACCTTCGGTTTAGGAAACCGCTGCTCTATCCTGCTGAGCTACGGGACCATGCCTGAAAAACGTGGGTTTGTGAATCCGTTGAATCTCCTAGGCTCAGTATAGGCACTGACTTCGAGTTCGGGCTCTTGCAACGCGATCCGCAGCGCAACGATTTTTGGCTGCTTGGAAAGCTGTCGTACTACTATTGAACTACGCCCGCACTCGCAAACACTTAGTAGGTTTTTCAGAACGC
>SHVM01000081.1 GCA_009694265.1 Pseudolabrys sp. | reverse complement strand
CTACTGACCGCCTTCGTGGCCTCGGTGTTCGGTCCGGCCTTCAATGACATGCTGTCGGGCTACCGGGTGTTCTCGCGCTGGTTTGTGAAGTCCTTTCCGGTCTTGTCGGGCGGCTTCGAGATCGAGACCGAACTCACCATTCACGCGCTCGAGCTGGGCCTGGCTGCCGCGGAGATCGACACGCCCTATTACGCGCGGCCAAAAGGATCCGCCTCAAAACTCAATACCTGGCGCGATGGCTTGCGCATCCTATGGACCATCCTGCAACTCTATCGTTCCGAGCGTCCGCTGGCCTTCTTCGCCGGCATCGGACTGGCGCTGGCGATCGCATCCATCGGTTTTGCGATCCCGATCTTCGTCACTTATATGGAAACCGGCTTGGTGCCGCGGTTGCCGACCGCCATTCTATCGACCGGCCTGATGATGCTGGCGTCGCTGACGGTCGGTGTCGGGCTGGTGCTCGATACGGTGACGCGCGGCCGCCGGGAGGCCAAGCTGCTTGCCTATCTGGCGCATCGCGCGCCGGGCGAGGAGAGACGGAGATAATTTCTTTATGCGCGAACTCGTTTGCACCAACGACGCGGTCCTGGTCTCGGCGATCGGGGCGCTGCTCGACGGCGCCCAGATCAAGCACCTGGTATTCGACCAGAACATGAGCGTGCTGGAAGGCTCGCTCGGCGTGTTGCCGCGCCGGATCCTCGTGGCGGAGGACGACATCGCCGCCGCCCGCCGGCTGCTCACCGACGCAGGGCTCGCCCATGAACTGCGCGTGGATGGGCGCTGAGCGCGACATGTTTGAGACCAGCGAAGACGCCGTGCTCGGTGGAAGGTTGCGGTTGCGCCAGCCATTGCGCGGCCATCGTGTCGGGCATGATGCAATTCTGCTCGCCGCAGCGACCGGTGGCCGCGCGAGCGAGCAGGCGGTCGATCTCGGCGCCGGTGTAGGCGCCGCGGGGCTGGCTTTGGCCGCACGGGTCGAGGGTCTCAACGTCACGCTGATCGAAATCGACGAAGGCCTGTGCGCATTGGCCGCCGATAATGCGCGGCTCAACCGGCTGGATAGCCGGGTGAAGGTGCTCGCACTCGATGCCGAAAATGTGGATGCGCTTGCCAGGGCAGGCCTGTCGCCCGGCAGCGCCGACCGCGTATTGATGAACCCGCCCTTCCACGATGCGAGCCGCCAGAACGTCTCGCCCGACCCGCACCGCCGTCTAGCGCATGCGGGCGAGCCCGGCCTGTTGCCGCGCTGGGTCGCCACCGCGGCGTGGCTGCTCAAGCCGCAAGGGGTGTTGACGCTGATCTGGCGGGCCGATGGCTTGCCCGAGGTACTGAGCGCGCTGAAGGCTGAGTTCGGCAGCATTGCCGTGCTGCCGGTGCATCCGCGCGCCGAGGCGCCGGCCATTCGCGTGCTGCTACGCGCGGCAAAGGCAGGGAGTGGCCCGCCGGCCGGCTATCCCGCGCTTATCCTGAACGACGCACAGGGCCTTCCGACATCGGTTGCGGAGTCTGTGCTGCGGGGTGGTGAAACTTTGAGCCTGGCTGAGCTTTGAACGGCGAACGCCGCGCCGTTTGCCTAAGATCTGCGCCGCGAAGGCACGAAATCGCGCCAGCGGCGGCTCACAAGCTGGCGCCGCATGTGGCCCAGATTTTCCTCGTTGAGGTGCGATAAGCCGATAACGCAGCTGATCAACAAGAACAAAATGGTGAGCTTGGGATCCATAGGGCCGCCTCTAAATGACCGCCACGCCGTTGTGGCAAGTATTGCATTGCAATAAACAAGCCAAAGTTAAAAATTAGGCAATTTAAAGGACTTTCTGCTCAAAACAGCCAAAATTGGTGCAGTGCAGCTACCAACTTACCCGCAGGGCGCCGCTACCGGCAAAGCTGCGGCTGCGGCCCGCCAGTTCGCTGTTAAAGCTGGCGCTGAGTGCTGCCTGCCGATTGAGCGCCAGCCGGAAGCCGGTATCGATCTTGGCGGCGTCGGAGGCGGTGCGGGCTCCGGCGACCGTGAAATCGGCTCCCGGGATGCTGATGAGCGAGGCGTCGATCCGGCTATCGGGTTTGAATTCATGTAGCCACGCCAGCTGGCCGGCCACTGACATAAAACCTAACTCCAACGCAGCGCCAATTGAACCGGGCGTGGCGTCGCCACCCGCTTTATCTTTACGATGTTACCGCGGTTTCGCTCAAGCGGGCGTGGGGACGACTTAGCCCGCCTTTGACTTGAGTTCCGCGGGCTGCCTAACTGGCCGGGATGGCGCCCGCCGCGACCCAGCCAATGCCCGATCTGCTCAAGCGTTCGCTCGATTTTTTGTTGCGGCTGGTGCCGGCGCGGTTTCGCGCCGATATTCCGGTGGTGCCGGTGGTGCGCCTTTCCGGGGTCATCGGCATGGGGACGCCGCTGCGGCCCGGGCTGATGCTTTCTACCATCGCCCGCTCGCTGGAGCGCGCCTTCGCGACCCGCAATGCGCGCGCCGTGGCGCTGATCGTCAATTCGCCCGGCGGCTCGCCGGCGCAGTCGCATCTGATCCTGCGCCGCATCCGCCAATTGGCCGAGGAGAAGAAAATCCCGGTGCTCGCCTTCATCGAGGATGTCGGCGCTTCCGGCGGCTACATGCTGGCCTGCGCCGCCGACGAGATCATCTGCGATCAATATTCGATTGTCGGCTCGATCGGCGTGGTCGGCGGCTCGTTCGGATTTCCCAAGCTGATGGACAAGCTCGGCATCGAGCGCCGGCTCTATACCTCAGGCGAGCGCAAGGTGATGCTCGATCCGTTCCAGCCGGAAAAGCCGGAGGACGTGAAGCGCATTCATGCGATCCAGAAAGAGATCCACGCGCATTTCATCGCGCTGGTGAAGGAGCGCCGCGGCGTCAAGCTGCGTGGCTCCGACAAGGTGCTGTTTTCCGGCGAATTCTGGACGGCGCAGAACGCGATCGAACTGGGCCTGGCCGATTCGATTGGCGACATGCGCTCGGCCCTGCGCGAACGTTACGGCGACAAGGTGCGCACCCCGCTGATCGCGGCCGAGCGTAGTCTGTTCGGCCGCAACAAGCCGGGCGTGAGCCTTTCCGATGCGCTATCCAATCATCCGGGGCTCGCAGGCGATCTGATCTCGGCGCTGGAAGCCCGAGCGATCTGGTCGCATTACGGATTGTAAATAAGGCTGCAAATTCCAGGCCGCGAAATCGCCTAGATTGGCCAGCAATGTCAGCTTGCTGGACCACGATAAGGAGCCGTCATGCCGCACATTCTGCTCTCGCCGTTGGTGAAATGGTCGTTCGTCGCCCTGGGCGGCGCCATGCTCGTGCATTGGGTGGTCAAGGAAGCGCGCCGCATCAACGATGAGCTTGAGCAGGCCAAGCGCGTGAAGGTGCCAATTACCGATGCCGAAATTCGCCCGACTTTACGGCGCGATCCGGCGACCGGCGAATACCGCCCCTAGCCGCTCATCGAGAGTGATGGGTTTTGGATTCGGCCAGGATTAGCGGCCGATGATCCGTCCACTGCCGGAGACCATGGCACCGAAGAACAACACGAGAAACGCCAGTCCGACGAGTTGAAAGGCCAACATTGGTATTTCCTCCGCGCGATTAGCACTTCGGGTTCAATTTCCCGTAAACTTTTCTCCTAAAGGTCTCCTTGCTTGACCCCTCATAGGGCCGCCGATAGGGTCCGGCCATTCCCGTGCTTAAAAATCAGTAAAAACACACGATGGCCGAAGCCAATCTTCTCGCCACGGGGCGCACCCGTCAAGGTAGCCTGGAACCGTCATCCTCATTCCAGGGGCTTATTCTTGCACTGCAGCAATACTGGGCCTCTTGGGGATGCGTTTTACTGCAGCCCTATGACATGGAGGTGGGAGCAGGCACCTTCCATCCGGCCACCACGCTGCGCGCGCTCGGGCCCAAGCCCTGGAACGCCGCTTACGTGCAACCCTCGCGCCGTCCGAAGGACGGCCGCTACGGCGAAAATCCGAATCGGCTGCAGCACTATTACCAATTCCAGGTGATCCTGAAGCCGTCGCCGCCCGACATTCAGGACCTCTATCTCAATTCGCTCAAGGCCATCGGCATCGATTCGAAACTTCACGACATTCGTTTCGTCGAGGACGATTGGGAGAGCCCGACGCTGGGCGCCTGGGGGCTCGGTTGGGAATGCTGGTGCGACGGCATGGAAGTCTCGCAGTTCACTTATTTCCAGCAGGTCGCCGGCCTCGAATGTGCGCCGGTTTCAGGCGAACTCACCTATGGGCTTGAGCGGCTCGCCATGTATGTGCAGGGCGTCGACAACGTCTACGCGCTCAATTTCAACGGTGGCGCGGGCGACAAAAAGGTGACTTACGGCGATGTGTTCCTGCAGGCCGAGCAGGAATATTCGCGGCACAATTTCGAATTCGCCGACACCGCCATGCTGTTCGAGCAATTCAAGATGGCGGAGGCGGCCTGCCAGAAATATCTGGCGGACGGCTGGGCTGACGGGAAAAAAGAACGCCATCGGATGGCGCTGCCGGCCTACGACCAGTGTATCAAGGCGTCCCACGTGTTCAATCTGCTGGATGCGCGCGGCGTGATCTCGGTCACCGAGCGGCAGAGTTACATTCTGCGCGTGCGCGACTTGGCGAAAGCCTGCGGCGCGGCCTGGCTAAAGACCGAAGCCGGTGGCGCCTAATGCCCGACCTGCTGCTCGAATTTCTGTCGGAAGAAATCCCCGCGCGCATGCAGGCGCGCGCCGCCGACGATTTGAAGAAACTGGTGACCGAGCGGCTGGTGGCGGCCGGGCTCGTGTACGAGGGCGCCAAGGCTTTCGCGACGCCGCGCCGCCTGGCGCTGTCGGTGCATGGCGTGCTGGCGCACCAGCCGGATTTGAAAGAGGAGCGCAAGGGCCCGAAGGTCGGCGCGCCCGAGCAGGCCATCGCGGGATTTCTGCGCGCGGCCGGCCTGAAGTCGATCGACGAAGCCAAGGTGCAGCCCGACAAGAAGGGCGACTTCTACGTCGCGCTGATCGAGAAGGCGGGCAAGCCGGCGCTCGACGTGATCACCGAGATGATGCCCGAGATCGTGCGCAGCTTCCCATGGCCGAAGTCCATGCGCTGGGGCTCAGGCAAGCTCACCTGGGTGCGTCCGCTGCATTCCATTATTGCGACCTTCGGACCGGAAACCGAGGAGCCCGACATCGTTGCGTTCAGCGTCGACGGCGTCACCGCCGGCAATGAGACGCGCGGCCACCGCTTCATGGCCCCGGCGTCGTTCAAGGTGCGGCGCTTCGCCGATTACGTGGCGAGCCTGGAGAAAGCCAAGGTGATGCTCGATCCGGCGCGGCGCGCCGACACGATCCGCGCCGATGCCAAGAATCTGGCCTTCGCGCAGGGCTTCGAACTGGTGGAGGACGAGGGCCTGTTGGCGGAAGTCGCCGGACTGGTGGAATGGCCGGTCACGCTGATGGGCTCGTTCGACAAGGCGTTTTTGGCGATCCCCGGCGAAGTGATCCGCGCCACCATCCGCACCAACCAGAAATGTTTCGTGCTGCGCGATCCGCAGACCGCCAAGCTCGTCAACAAATTCATTCTGGTCGCCAATATCGAAGCCAGCGACGGCGGCAAGGCCATCGTCGCCGGCAACGAGCGCGTGATCCGCGCGCGGTTGAGCGACGCCAAGTTTTTCTATGACACGGATCTGAAGACCAAGCTTGAAGGCCGGCTGCCGAAATTCGACGGAATCGTGTTTCACGAAGAACTGGGTACGCAGGCCGAACGCATCGCGCGCATTGTCGCGCTGGCGAAGGAACTGGCGCCGCTGGTCAAGGCCGATCCGAAGAAGGCCGCGCGCGCAGCGCAATTGTGCAAGACCGACTTGTTGACCGACGTGGTCGGCGAATTCCCCGAGCTGCAAGGCCTGATGGGAAAATATTATGCCGAGGCGCAAGGCGAGGACGAAGCGGTCGCGCATGCCTGCGAGGATCACTACAAGCCGAAGGGTCCGGACGATCTGGTGCCGGGCGATCCGGTGTCGATCGCGGTCGCGCTTGCCGACAAGATCGATACCCTGGTGGGTTTCTGGGCGATCGACGAAAGGCCGACAGGGAGCAAGGACCCTTACGCACTAAGGCGTGCGGCGTTGGGGGTGATCCGAATAATTTTGGACAATACGCTCCGTTTAAGTTTGGAATCGATCATCTTTAAAGAGCTTGGTGGCCGCGAAGTCCATCGAGCTATGCCAGAGGAAAATTGGCCTAAAGGCCATGAAAAACTTTCGGTGATTGAACAAGGTGATCAGTTGCGAAAGATAGTGACGGCAGAGCTATTGGACTTCTTGGCCGACCGTTTGAAAGTCCAACTGCGCGAACAAGGCGCCCGCCACGATCTGGTCGATGCGGTATTCGCTCTTGAAGGCCGGGACGATCTGCTGTTGATCGTCCGCCGCGTCGAAGCGCTCGGCAAATTCCTCGATACCGACGATGGCAAGAATTTGCTGGCCGGCGTCAAACGCGCGTCGAACATTCTCCGTATCGAGGAGAAGAAGGACGGCAAGAGCTACGCGAGCGCGCCCGATGCCAAGAAACTCACCGCACCCGAGGAAAAAGCGCTGGCCGCAGCCATCGCCGCCGTGAAAAAGGAAGCCTCCGCCGCCATCGCCAAGGAAGATTTCGCCGCCGCGATGAGCGCGATGGCGAAGCTGCGCCCCTTCGTCGATGCCTTCTTCGAAAAAGTCACGGTCAACGTGGACGACAAGGCTTTGCGCGAAAACCGCCTCATGCTGCTCAACGAAATCCGCGAAGCTACCCGCGCGGTGGCGGATTTTTCCAAGATCGAAGGCTAGGCGTTTTACCTCTGCCCCCTTGCGGCGCGTGATAAAGCGGGGAACTCTCCGTCCGCCACGCAGTTGCTTCCACGCATCCAACCCAAGGGGACAAACGTCATGGTCATCGGAATCGGTCAGATATAGCCCATCGTCGCGCTCGTCGCCGGCATCGCCATTCTGCTGGTGCCGCGCCTGCTCAATTACATTGTCGCTGCCTATCTGATCGTGGTCGGCGTGATCGGGCTTGGCCTGATCAAGTAGGCGCGACTAATCAACAAGCCGGGGTTGCTTCTGCGGGGGCGGCAGTGCTTTTAAGGGCTGCCGGTCCCTCCAGCAGTTCTTTGAGCTATGGCTAAACGCAAAACCCCGCGCGCTAGCGCAAAACGCAAAAAACCCGTGGTGCGGAAGGCTTCCGCGCGCGCGGCGCAAAAAGGCAAATGGGTCTACAGCTTCGGCGGCGGCCGCGCCGAGGGCAAACCCAATATGCGCGACTTGCTGGGCGGCAAGGGTGCCGGTTTGGCCGAAATGGCCAGCCTCGGCCTGCCGGTACCGCCCGGCTTCACCATCACCACCGGGGTCTGCACTTTTTACTACGCCAACAAGCAGCAATATCCGAAAGAGCTTCGCGGTCAGGTCGGGAAAGCTCTGGCGCAGGTCGGCCAGATTGCCGGCAAAATCTTCGGCGATAAATCCAACCCGCTTCTCGTCTCCGTCCGTTCCGGCGCCCGCGCCTCGATGCCGGGCATGATGGATACCGTGCTCAATCTCGGGCTGAACGACGAGACCGTCGAGGCTCTGGCGAAGAAATCCGGCGACCGCCGCTTTGCCTTCGACAGCTACCGGCGCTTCATCACCATGTATTCCGATGTGGTGCTCGGCGTCGGCCACGAGCATTTCGAGGAATTGCTCGATCATCACAAGGAACGCCAAGGCTATTCACTGGATACTGATCTTACCGCCGACGATTGGGCCGCGCTGGTCACCCGCTACAAGAAGCGCGTCAAGGACGAACTCGGCCACGACTTTCCGCAGGATCCGGAGCAGCAGCTCTGGGGCGCCATCGGTGCGGTGTTCGGCTCCTGGATGAACGCGCGCGCCAACACCTATCGCCGCCTGTACAATATTCCGGAAGACTGGGGCACCGCGGTCAACGTGCAGGCCATGGTGTTCGGCAATATGGGCGAGACTTCCGCCACCGGCGTCGCCTTCACGCGAAATCCCTCGACCGGCGAGAAAAAACTGTACGGCGAATTCCTCATCAATGCGCAGGGCGAGGACGTGGTCGCTGGCATCCGCACGCCGCAGGAAATCAGCGAGCAGGCGCGCAAGGAGTCCGGCTCCGACAAGCCGTCGATGGAGGCCACGCTGCCCAAGGCCTATGCCGAATTGACGCGCATCTACAATGTGCTCGAACGCCATTATCGCGATATGCAGGACATGGAATTCACCGTCGAGCAGGGCAAGCTGTGGATGCTGCAAACCCGCAACGGCAAGCGCACCGCCAAGGCGGCGCTGCGCATCGCGGTCGAGCTTGCCAATGAAGGGCTGATCTCCAAGAACGAAGCGGTGCTGCGCATCGAGCCGCTGTCGCTCGATCAGCTGTTGCATCCCACCATCGACCCGCGCGCGCATCGCCGCGTGGTCGCCACCGGTCTGCCGGCCTCGCCCGGCGCCGCCAGCGGCGAAATCGTGTTCTCGCCCGACGAGGCGGCTCAGCTCAAATCCGACGGCAAGAAAGTCATCCTGGTGCGGGTGGAAACCTCGCCCGAAGATATCCACGGCATGCACGCGGCCGAAGGCATTCTTACCATCCGCGGCGGCATGACCTCGCATGCCGCGGTGGTCGCGCGCGGCATGGGCAAGCCCTGCGTCTCCGGCGCAGGCTCCCTGCGCGTCGACTATGCCGCCGGGACCATGACGGCGGGCGGGCAGACTTTTAAAAAGGGCGACTTCATCACCGTCGACGGTTCCACCGGCCAGGTGTTGGCTGGCAAGGTGGATATGATTGAGCCGCAGCTGTCCGGCGAATTTTCCACGCTCATCGGCTGGGCCGACAGAGTGCGCAAGCTCGGCGTGCGCGCCAATGCCGACACGCCGAACGATGCGAAAGCGGCGGTGCGGTTCGGCGCCGAGGGCATCGGCCTGTGCCGCACCGAGCACATGTTCTTCGAAGAGGGTCGCATCCAGGCGGTGCGCGAAATGATTTTGGCGGACGACGAGAAAACCCGCCGCGCCGCGCTCGCCAAGCTGTTGCCGATGCAGCGCGCCGATTTCGTCGAGCTGTTCGAGACCATGGCGGGCCGTCCGGTGACCATCCGGCTGCTCGATCCACCGCTGCACGAATTTTTGCCGCATGGGGGTGAGGAAATCGCCGAGGTCGCCGCCGTCATGGGCGCCGATCCCAAGCGGCTCGCCGACCGCGCCCGCGAACTTGCCGAATTCAATCCGATGCTTGGATTTCGCGGCTGCCGCATCGCCATCGCCTATCCGGAAATCGCTGAGATGCAGGCGCGCGCCATTTTCGAGGCGGCGGTGGAAGCGGCCTCGCGCACCGGCGAATCCGTGGTGCCCGAAGTGATGGTGCCGCTGATCGCCAGCAAGGCCGAGTTCGACCTGGTGAAGGCGCGCATTGACGCCATGGCGGAGGCGGTTTCCAAGGAGACCGGCGCCAAGCTCGATTACCAGGTCGGTACCATGATCGAACTGCCGCGCGCCTGTCTTCTGGCGGAAGAAATAGCCCAGAGCGCCGAGTTCTTCTCGTTTGGAACGAATGATCTGACCCAGACGACCTTCGGAATAAGCCGAGACGATGCGGCGAGCTTCCTAGGCATTTACACGGCTAGGGGTATTCTGAGCGCCGATCCCTTTGTTTCTATTGATCAACAGGGCGTCGGCGAATTGGTGCGTATCGGCGTCGCGCGCGGCCGAAAAACCCGTAAGAATCTGAAGGTTGGCATCTGCGGCGAGCACGGCGGCGATCCAGCCTCAGTCGCCTTCTGCCATGCGGCCAAGCTCGATTATGTGTCGTGCTCGCCGTTCCGCGTGCCGATCGCGCGGCTCGCCGCGGCGCAGGCGGCCTTGGGCAAAACCCCGGCCAGCCAGGCGTAACGGCTAGACCGCCACCTTGGCGAGGAAGTCCTCGACTTCGAGCCGCAAATTGCCGACGGCGGCATCCACAGTTTCCGAGGCATCGCGCACGACTTCCGCCGAGGCGCGTGTTTCGGTCGCGGCGCCTGAGACCTCGCCCAGCACCGACACCACGTAGCCGGTGCCTTGCGCGGCGCTGGCGACATTGTGCGAGATTTCCCCGGTCGCCGAATTTTGCTGCTCGACCGCGGCCGCCGATGTGTACTGATTGATGTCTTGCATGCGCGAGGCGATCTGGCGGATCGCATCGACCGCGCCGGTAGTCGAATTTTGCACCGCCAGAATGTGATTGGCGATGTCCTCGGTCGCCTTGGCGGTCTGCACCGCCAGCGATTTCACCTCCGATGCGACCACCGCGAAACCCCGGCCGGCTTCGCCGGCGCGCGCGGCTTCGATCGTCGCGTTGAGCGCGAGCAAATTGGTCTGCCCGGCGATATTGCGGATCAGCTTGACCACATCGCCGATTTTTTGCGCGCCCTGCGCGAGCCCCGCGATCTCGCCGTCGGTGGCGCGCGCCTCCGAGGTCGCAAGCCGCACGATATCGCTGGTATGGGTGAGCTGGCGGCTGATCTCGCCGATGGAATGCGATAATTCGTCGGCCGCGATCGCGGCGGTCTCCACATTGGCGGACGCCTCGTGGAACGCCTGCACGGCGCTTTCGGCGCGTTGCGAGGTTTGATCGGATGAGCCGAACAAGGTGCCGGCGGTCGAGCGCATGGCGGTCGCGCTGCCGCTCACGCTTGAGAGAAGTTTCTCCACGTGCGGCCGGAAGGTGGCAATCGCCGTGTCGATCGCGGT
>SHVM01000080.1 GCA_009694265.1 Pseudolabrys sp. | reverse complement strand
TCGCTCACATCCGCATCCTCACGCGCCGGATCGCAAGAGCTTGAGATCAAAGGAAATCATTTTGAGTCAGACTCTTAGTGCCGCAGCGACCAACGCAGCGCAGCAAACCGCAACCATATTCATCGCATTCAAATGCCGGTGCAGGAGCCGTCCACAGCCTCAAAAGCAGACATTGGTCGGGGCGATGAAATGAGTACCCGTGGATAAACAAACAAGGCGATTGAACTAAAATATGAGGCCTAATAGCGTGGGGTACTTTACGTGCTGATTCTAAAACTTATTTCCAACGCATGGAGAGTCGAATGGCCAAAAAGGCAAAACGACGACGTACAAAGCGAGCGGCCTGGACTAGAGCTCAAGTGGCGGAGCTAAGACGGTATTCGAAGGACAGGCTGCGAGTAAAGAAAATTTCAAGGCTGATGAAACGTACCGTCGGCTCATTGCGCCAAAAAGCGAGATCGTTAGGTATCAGGCTCGGCCATCAGCGTTGAAGATTAGGCTGGCCCTGATGGCTGCATTAAGTCAAAAGCTGCCATAGGCGGTATGTCGACGTGCAATTTGAAAATATGGAGCAGGTATGTCCAAGTTGATGTCGAAGTCGGAGCTCATTCAGAAAATCGCTGAGCAGCATTCAAACAATATGACGCGGAAGGACGTCAAAGGGGTCATCGAGTCACTCGCTACGATTGGCTACAAGGAACTCACTAAATCAGGAGCCTTCCTTGTGCCCGGATTTGCCAAATTTGTTGTTATCGAGAAGCCCGCGACAAAGGAGCGGAGCGGCATCAATCCGTTTACAAAGGAGCCAACCATATTTAAGGCGAAGCCGGCTCGGAAGATCATTAGGGCTCGGCCGGTAAAGGCTGTCAAAGACGCAGTTTCGTAGCGTCGAAAAAATCGAAAGTTCAGGCTGATTTTGTTGAAACGCGGCCTCAGTCGGCGACCTTTCTAAATCAATCAGGCGCGTGAAGGCCGCTTTAGGCGCTCTTCCTCTTTGAGGACAAATACCGTCTCTTCTAAAGTCTTGCCCTGCAATTCTGGCCGTTTTTCATGCAGCCTCGCTATCGCCTTGGCCCCCCCCTACTCTGGCAAGGCGTTCCTGCTACTGCTTACGGGCGTCGTCAGTCATCCTGATATTATTATGACCCATCCGGTTTTTTCTTCCTAGTCCATACCGCAAGCCTACACCGCGCCGCTGCTATGGGTGGGCGTTTACGAATATTCGCGGGCACTGCCAATGTCGCTGTTGGGTCAAACGCGACCGAGCCATTCAGCGCAGCATGGAAAAATGGTCGCTATGCTTCCGATAGCGACAAAATCGGGGAAATGCCCCGAACGACGCTAAGTGCGATTAGCTGACATTCCACGCTGGCTAAGAAACGCCCGCGTTATCCCCGATAGCCGACATCGCACGGCGTGATTTCTTCGCCAGCAATAAGATTCCAATCTAACCAAAGGGTGCGAGCGACAATTGTAAAATTGAAACAGTGACTTAGGTTGGTCTGGTGCGGCCAAGAGGACTCGAACCTCCACGCCTTGCGGCGCTAGCACCTCAAGCTAGTGCGTCTACCAATTCCGCCATGGCCGCATTGAAAACGAACAAAGAGTCTTGAAAAACCTCGCGTCCCCACGAGCGCGGACCATGTAACAAATAGGGTCTGGAGGGACAAGGGCCGGCGGCAGTATTGGGCCGCCTCAGCGTGGCGCTGCGGCGGGCCTTAAAGGCGCTGGATCAGCGCATATCGGCCGGGCGCGGCAGCAGATTGCCGACTTCGACCGCGATCTTATTGCCGTTGACCACCACCGTGCCCTTGGCCACCGGCATGTTGTTGGCCAGGATATGCACGGCGTCATCCTCCGAGGATTCCAGCTCGATGATGGTGCCGCGGCCGAGCCGGAGCACCTGATGGATCGGCATGAAGGTGGTGCCCAGCACCACAGTGATATCCACGGACACCTTGTCGAATGTGCTCACGGTCTTGGCTTCCCTTCGCGCGCCTCGCGTGAACGGAGGCGAGATTCAGGTCACCATGGTATGGTTACCGAACCGTAAACGGAGCCGTTTCATCACCGGAGGGCTGCGATGGCACGCATGCATTGGCAAAGTATGGGGCTGGCTTTTGGGCTTGGTCTGGGTGCGATGGTGGGGCTGGCATCCCCCTCCTTCGGCGGACCCGCCGTCGCCTCGCGCTGGCAAAACGCCAAGATGTCACAGGAGGAATGCCTGAAGCGGGCCGAGGACACCATAGCCAAGGCCGGACTTGGCCGGCTGGAACGCACCGAGCAATCGCGCTACGGCACGAAGGAAGACTATACCGGCGTGGTCCGCTGCATCACCAGCAATGGCATCGCGCGGTTCATCGGGTCCGACCCGTCGCGCTCGGTGGCGGACAATCTGTCAGGAATGCTGTTCCGGAATTTTAAGACGGAGTAACGATTGAACGCTACGCGCGACGCGCTCGCACAGTTTACCGCACCCAGCATCGCACCGCCGGCGGAATGGCGCGTGAGCGCTGCGCCGGTGGAATACGAGGAAGCGCTGGCCGTCATGGATGCGCGTGCGGCCGAGATCGCCGCAGGCCAGGCACCGGAACTGGTCTGGCTGATTGAGCATCCCCCGCTCTATACCGCCGGCACCAGCGCGCACCGCGAAGACGTGATCGACGCGCGCTTTCCGGTCCATGAGGCCGGCCGCGGCGGGCAGATGACCTATCACGGGCCAGGCCAGCGCGTGGCCTATGTGATGCTCGACTTGAAACGGCGCGGCCCGGACGTGCGCAAATTCGTCGTGACGCTGGAGGAATGGATTATCCGCAGTTTGGCGGCGTTCAATGTGCGCGGCGAGCGGCGCGAAGACCGCATCGGCGTCTGGGTGCGCCGCGATGACAAAGGGCCGGGCTGCGAGGACAAGATCGCCGCCATCGGCATTCGCGTCAAACAATGGGTGACGCTGCACGGCATCTCGCTCAATGTGGAACCGGAGCTGGTGCATTTTTCTGGCATCGTGCCGTGCGGTGTGAGCGAGCAACGCTACGGCGTCACCAGCCTCGTCGATCTCGGTGTGCCGGTATCGATGGCGGAGGTGGACATGGCGCTGCGGCAGAAATTCGAGGGACTGTTCGGCGCAACCGGCTATGCGCTCGCCAGCACCGAAAACAAATCACCGGACGCGCGCAGCTTGAGTTCGTCTTCGGTCCCCTCGCGCTGATCGAGCGCATCGACATGACCGCCGGGCGGGCCGATGCGGCAAGCCGCGATCATTCCTTCGACCGGCTGCGCGGGACCGGCGAATGCGGCTTCTACCGAACCGTCGCGCCGGTTGCGCACCCAGCCTTCGATGCCGCGCGTGAGCGCCTCATGCTCGACGAACATACGGTAGCCGACGCCCTGCACGCGACCGCGCATGGTGACGTGGCGGATCATGCGTGCGCTCATACGATGTCCCCAACGTCGATGACGCGCGTGCCGGTCCAGCGCGAATTCGACCAGCGGGTGACCGAACGAATGTAAGGCTCCGGCAGTTCCCACGCGCGTGCCGCGGCGGCGATCATCTCGACATAGCCCGGTTTCGGCCGCCCGGCGGCCCGCCGTCGCAACAGATAGATCATCGCCGGCACAAGCCGCGCGCCGCTGCGCACCGGCAAACGGCGCACATCGTAGAGCCGCTTGTGCAGCAATTCGTAGGCGTGCAGCGCCGCCACATCGCGCGGCGTGAGCCGCCACAGCACGCCGTGCACCGTGCCGCCGGGGCTTGGGCGAACCGATCCCCAGCCGTCGATGCCAATGAAAAAGCGGTAGCCGTCAAGCCGCGCCGGCCCGGCCGCGCGCGCCCGGACAGCGCCGCTGCATGGCGGCGCGGTTCATGTTCGAGCCATAGGCGAAGTAGGGCGTCATGAAATTCGTTTAGCAAAAATCCCGCTGTCCGCCACGCGGCAACGCTAGGCAAACTCCAAAATCACCGCATCCACCGCCAGGCTGTCGCCCTGCTTGGCGTTGATCTTTTTCACCGTGCCGTCGATCTCGGCGCGCAGCACGTTTTCCATCTTCATGGCTTCGACCACAGCCACCGTGTCGCCGGCCTTGACCTCCTGGCCTTCCTTGACAGCGATTGAGACCACCAGCCCCGGCATCGGACAGAGCACCAGCTTGCCGGTGCCGGCGGCTTTCTTCTCCGGCATCAGCCGCGCATAGGCGGCTTCGCTGGCGGTATAGACGAAAGCCTTGGTCTCGACGCCGCGATAGGACAACGCAAAGCCGTTCGGCAGCGTTCGCACCTGCACCGCGACCGGATGCTTGTCGATGGTGCCGGTCCACACGGAATCGCCCGGCTTCCAGCCGGACGCCACATGCCGAATTCCGGCTTTGCCTTGCGCCGCAAAGCGCACCGCGATGGCGCCGTTCTCGCGCTTGACTTCGAGCCGGTGCTCAGCCTTTCCAAGCCAGACCGCGCGCTCGCTTTCGCGGGTGACGCTGCGCCCGCGCATCTGGCCGGAAATCTGGCGCTTGCGCTCGCCCAAAATGTGATCGACGCTGGCCGCGACCGACGCCAGAACTTCCGCGCGCGCGCCGTCCGGCGCAATCGGGTGGAAGCCGTCGGGGAATTCCTCGGCAATGAAGCCGGTGGACAGCTTGCCCGCGCGCCAGCGCGGATGCGCCATCAGCGCGGCGAGAAACGGAATATTGTGGCGGATACCGTCGATGACAAAGGCATCGAGCGCGCCGGACTGCGCCTCAATCGCAGCCTCGCGCGTGGCGGCATGCGTGACGAGCTTGGCGATCATCGGATCGTAATAAAGCGAAATCGCGCCGCCCTCATAGACGCCGGTATCGTTGCGCACGGTGACGCCATCGGCGCTGCGCTCGGCCGGCGGACGATAGCGCGTGAGCCGGCCGATCGAGGGCAGGAAATTGCGGTACGGGTCTTCGGCATAGACTCTGGATTCCACCGACCAGCCATTGAGCTTCACGTCGCTTTGCTTGAGCGAGAGCTTCTCGCCGGCAGCGCTGCGGATCATCTGCTCGACCAAATCGATGCCGGTGATCAGTTCGGTGACCGGATGCTCGACCTGCAACCGCGTATTCATTTCCAGAAAAAAGAAACTCTTGTCCTGCCCGGCGACGAATTCCACCGTGCCGGCGCTGTCGTAGCCGACGGCCTTGGCGAGGGCTACCGCCTGATCGCCCATCTTCGCGCGGGTCGCCGCATCGAGCAGCGGGCTCGGCGCCTCCTCGATCACTTTCTGATTGCGGCGCTGGATCGAACATTCGCGCTCGCCGAGATGGATGACATTGCCGTGCTTGTCGCCCAGCACCTGGATCTCGATGTGGCGCGGATCGGTGATGAATTTTTCGATGAACATGCGGTCGTCGCCGAACGACGATTTCGCCTCCGAGCGCGAACGCACGAAGCCTTCCGCCACTTCCGATTCCGAATAAGCGATGCGCATGCCCTTGCCGCCGCCGCCGGCACTGGCTTTGATCATCACCGGATAGCCGATCTGGTTGGCGATCTTCACCGCCTCCTTCTCGTCTTCGATGATGCCGAGATGGCCGGGCACGGTGGAAACTTTCGCCGCCGCGGCGGCTTTCTTCGATTCGATCTTGTCGCCCATGGCCGCGATGGCGTTTGGGTTCGGCCCGATGAACACGATGCCGGCGGCTTGCAACGCCCTGGGAAACGCCTCGCGCTCCGACAGAAATCCGTAGCCCGGATGCACGGCCTGCGCACCCGACGCCTTGCAGGCGGCGACGATTGTGTCGATCACCAGATAGCTTTTGGCGGCCTCGGGCGGGCCGATGGCGATGGCCTGATCCGCCATCTCCACATGCAGGGCGTCCTTGTCGGCATCCGAATAGACGGCGACCGTCTCGATCCCCATGCGGCGCGCGGTCTTGATGATCCGGCAGGCGATTTCGCCGCGATTGGCAATCAGGATACGCTTGAACATGCAGCGCTGAGGACCCCGTACCGTGCCGGCCCTTCCGCTTTGCGGCGTTGCAACGAAAAAGTCAATGACGCACGGCGAGGCGGCCAGAAAATCCTTTCATGGTGGGCTGCCGCTATCGAAGCTTTGTTCTCCGCAAGCAGCGAGGCGCGATCCATCGCTTCTCTTTGCGCTCGTAAGCCTATTCCGCGCCCGCCCGGGCGCCTATATAAAGCCCCCGAATGCAGTACGATCTTAGTTTTGGAGGTTTGTGATGTCATTGGCGATTGGCGATACCGCGCCGGATTTCGAAGCGGAAACCACCGAAGGCAAAATCCGCTTTCACGATTGGCTCGGCACGTCCTGGGGCGTGCTGTTCTCGCACCCGAAGGATTTCACCCCGATCTGCACCGCCGAGCTCGGCACCATGGCGCGGCTCAAGCCCGATTTCGACAAGCGCAATACCAAGATCATCGGGCTGTCGGTCGATCCGGTCGATAACCACAAAAAATGGGCGGTCGACATCAAGGACGTGGTCGGCTTTGCGCCGAACTATCCGATGATCGGCGACACCGATCTGAAGATTTCCAAGGCCTACGGCATGCTGCCGGCCTCGACCTCCGGCACATCGGAAGGCCGCACGCCGGCCGACAATATGACCGTGCGCAATGTCTTCGTCATTGGCCCGGACAAGAAGATCAAGCTGATCCTAGTCTACCCGATGACCACGGGCCGCAATTTCGACGAGCTGCTGCGCGTGCTCGACTCGCTCCAACTCACCGCCAAGCATCGCATGGCGACGCCTGCGAACTGGAAACAGGGCGAAGACGTGTTCATGACCGGCGCAATCACCGAGGACGAGGCCAAGAAACTCTATCCGGGCGGCTGGAAGTCGCCGAAACCTTATATCCGCATCGTGCCGCAGCCGAAGTGACTCTCAATTTTTAGACTATATCAAGGGCGCGGGTTACAATCCGCGCCCTTATTGTTTTGAGACTTTCCCTTTCAGGCCATGACCGACCTCGGCTTCATTCACAAATTCATTCCGGCGACGCAGCCCAGCAAGCCTCCTTTGCTCCTGCTGCACGGCACCGGCGGCGACGAAAACGATCTCATTCCGCTCGGCCAGCAATTATCGCCCGGCGCGGCTTTGCTGTCGCCGCGCGGCAAGGTGCTGGAAAACGGCATGCCGCGCTTTTTCCGGCGGTTGGCGGAAGGTATCTTCGATCTCGATGACCTCAAGGCGCGCACGCTCGAGCTGGCCAAATTCATCGCTGCCGCGCGCGAGACCTACGGCTTGGCAGCGCCGCTCGCGGCCGGCTTTTCCAACGGCGCCAATATCGCGGCCTCGTTGCTGCTGACGCAGCCGGATGCGTTACACGGCGCGTTGCTCATGCGCGCCATGTTGCCGTTCGAGCCCGAATCGCTGCCCAATCTTGCGGCCAAACCGGTGCTGCTTCTTTCGGGCAGCAGCGACCCGATGATTTCGGCCGCCGCGCGCGACCGGCTGGTGACGGTCCTGCAAGCGGCCGGTGCAGACCTTGTCTATAAGGCCCTTCCCACCGGACACAATCTCACGCAAAACGATCTCATCATCGCGGCGCAGTGGCTGGAGCATATTAAATGACTGATGGTGAGATGAACGAAATGGCCCACAGGCAGCCGCCCTTTGCCAATTTCATAGGAATGAAAATCACCCATATCTCGCCCGATCGCGTGACCGCCGAACTCCCCGTGCGCGAGGAGCTCAATAACCGCTTCGGCATCATGCATGGCGGCGCCATCATGGCGCTGGCAGACAATCTTGGCGGCACCGCCACGACCGCCAATCTCAAAGACGGCCAATCCACCACCACGATCGAGAGCAAGACCAATTTCTTCGCCGCCATTCCCATTGGCGATGTCGCAAAAGCCGAATGCACACCGCTGCATCGCGGCCGCACCACGATGGTGTGGCAGACGCGCATCACGCGCGGCGACGGCAGACTGTGCGCGTTGGTGACGCAGACGCAGCTGGTGCTCAACCGCGATCAATGATCGTCTTCACCGCGGCGCCGCGGTTGACGACGACTACCCCGGCGGCGCAGAGCGCCATGCCGGCAATCGAGAGCGCGTCCAGCTTCTCGCCGAACAGGATATTGGCCATCAGTGCCGTCACCGCCGGCACCAGATAGAACAGGCTGGCAAAGCCGGTCGCCGCCGAGCGGCGGATCAGCCAATACATCAGACCGACCGCGGCGAGCGACAGCACGATCACCATCCAGGCCATGGCGAAAATCAGTTCGCCATTCCAGTGGATTTCGCGTGTCTCGAAAGCGAAGGCGCCGATGCCGAACAGCGTGCCGGCGCCGGCATATTGCACCAGGTTTCCGCTGCGCCAATCGATGCCGCCGCAAAACCGCTTTTGATACAGCGTGCCGAGCGTAATGCCGATGAGCGACACGACGCTGGCGATCCAGCCCAGCGTCGAGCCCGCCGCCACAATGGCGTGGTCGTGCAGCACCAGCGCGACGCCGACGAGGCCGAGCGCGAGGCCGAACCATTGCATGCGCGTGACCGTCTCGCCCATAAAGCGATTGGCAATGGTCGAGGTGAGGATCGGCTGCAGGCCGGGGATTAACGCCGAAATACCGGCCGGCACGCCCTGGCTGATCGCCGTGAATACGCCGCCGAGATAGAGCCCGTGCACCAGCGCGCCCGCCACTAGACTATGCCCGGCCTCGATACCTTCCGGCCAGCGCGCCTGTGAGATCAGCGCGACGACGCCGAGAATGAGCACCACAAACACCATGCGCACGGCCAGGAAGGTCAGCGGCTCGATATAGGGCAATCCGTAACGTGCGCCGATAAAGCCAGTGCTCCACAGCAGCACGAACAGCGCCGGCGCTGCCATGATCGCCGTGTTGCTCAGTGTTGGTCTCGGCATGATTTCCGTGCGGGAATGCATAAAATGGGCGGGTGCGGCCTTATAACATTTTAATAACATTTTGCACGAGGCAGCGAGTTCCCCCCCCCTCGCCAGGACCCGGCATGTGGTACGGTCCCGCGCGGGACGCAATTCAGAGGAACGCCGTTCATGCAATTATTAGCGGTTTATGTCGTGTTAGTCGTGGTCGGCGAATTCGGTACCTATCTCATTGGCCGATCCGTGGAACACTGGTCGGAGACCGCAAGTTTGCCGGTGTTTCTGGCCTGTTTTTTCCTGGTGTTATGGATTGCATGGATTCTTGCCGTCCGGCTGACGGCGCCGAAATCCGCATAACGGATTTGCAGATAAATTTTTTCGGAACCAGCGGCCGAGCGTTCGGATTTTAAAAATCCCGGCGCTGGCTAGCCAGCGGGCTACCCAATCGCCTCATGTCTGGAATGCGGGATCGACCGGAACCCGGTAGCCATTGGCGAGCCGATTGGTCTCGTTTGCCATGCCGGTGACCGCCATCAATTCGCCGAACATGGCCTCGGTCATGCCGGCCTTGCGCGCCGCCGCCGTGTGGCTGGCGATGCAATAGGCGCAGCCATTGGTGACCGACACCGCCAGATAGACCATCTCCTTGGTGAGCGGATCTAATGCACCGGGGGCCATGATCTGCTTGATGCTCTCCCAGGTCCGCTTGAGGGTGGCCGGATCGCGCGCCAGATATTTCCAGAAATTGTTCACGTCGGGCACGTTGCGGAACTTTTTGATGTCGTCATAGACCGCGCGCACGGCGGGCGTGGCATCGGCGTATTCGATCGGCGGTGGTGTGGGCATCACTGAACTCCTGCGGGACGATATTTGCCCCATCTTGTCATTGCCGGGCTCAATCCCGCAATCCATGATGATTGACCGCGCCATAGGGGAAAAGCCAATGCCGAAAACGCCGGACTATTTCGCAGGCAAGACCATCATCATCACGGGGGCGGCCAGCGGCATCGGCCGCGCCACCGCGCTGATTTTCGCGCGCGAAGGCGCCAATGTGGTGTGCGCCGACATCGACGAAGCCGGCGTGAAGGCAACCGCGCAGCAGGTCAACGCCAAATATGGGAACAAGCTGGGAAATACCGGCAACAAGGCGCTGGCGCTCAATATCGACGTGACCCGGCGCGCAGCGGTCGGCGACATGGTCCAACTGGCGATCGACGGCTTCGGCAGCGTGCAGTTTCTGTTCAATTCGGCAGGCGCCGCCATCCGCCGTTCGAAATTTCTCGATATCGACGACGCGCTGATGGACAAGACTTTCGACCTCAATGTGAAGGGCACGCTCTATGGCATGCAGGCGGTTCTGCCTCATATGCTGGCGAACAAATTCGGCGTCATCGTCAATATGGGCAGCATGTCGCACCGGCGCGGCGGCGCCGGCTCCTCGGTGCATTATGCGGCGGCCAAGGGCGCGGTGGTGACCATGACCATGGGTGTGGCGCGCGAATTCGCCACGCAGGGCATCCGCTGCATGTCGATTTCGCCGGGACCGATCCGCACGCCTTTCCAGGATTCGGCGCAAAGCTCGCCGGAACTGCTGCAGCGCTTTCTCGACGACGTGCCGATGAAACGTTTCGGCAAGGCCGAGGAGATTGGCGAGCTGGTGCTGTTCATGTGCTCGGACGCCTGCGAATTCATGACCGCCGACACGGTCTATGTGAACGGCGGCGGCGGCTGGCGGTGAACGATCAAGTCTGCCGTCCCGTGGTCGCAATCCAGATGCCGGCTGCCACCGCGACCAGGCCGGCGACAAGGTTGAGCCCGATCCCCTCGCCGATCGCCAGCGCGCCGACGATGGAGGCAAACACCGGATTGACCGTGATAGTCACCGCTGCCTTGGTCGGGCTGGTGCGCGAGAGCGCGAT
>SHVM01000079.1 GCA_009694265.1 Pseudolabrys sp. | reverse complement strand
GCGCCGTCACCAGTGAACATGGGCATCAGCACGCGGAACACGGTGTGCCGAAGTTGCGACTCGCACTCGATGATACCGCCGTGATCGCCGACGATCTTGGCGACGAGCGCCAAGCCCAGTCCGCTTCCCGTCGGCTTGGTGGTCACGAACGGATCGAACAGATGCGGCAACAGATCCTCGGGCACGCCCGGCCCGTTGTCCTTGACGCAGAATTCAAGCGGCAGCGACACGCGCGTCTTGGAGCCTGACAATTGCAGGCGAACGCCGGGGCGGAACGCGGTGGTAAGGTGAATCTCGCTGTCGGCCGTCCCTTCGCCGAACGACTCGGCGGCATTTTTCACGAGGTTGAGAAACAGCTGCACGAGCTGATCGCGGTTGGCGAACACAGGCGGCAGCGACGGATCGTAGGTCTCGATGAATTTGATGCGGCGCGCGAAGCCTGACTGCGCCAGCCGCTTCACGTGATCGAGCACGACATGGATGTTGACCGGCTCGCGCTCGACCGGCCGCTCGTCGGAGAACACCTCCATGCGGTCGACCAGCTTCACGATCCGGTCGGCCTCGTCGCAAATCAGGCGCGTCAACGTGCGGTCGTCGTCGCCGGCCGATTGTTCGAGCAGTTGCGCCGCGCCGCGGATGCCAGACAGCGGATTCTTGATCTCGTGCGCCAGCATGGCGGCCAGCGCGCTCACCGAGCGCGCCGCGCCGCGATGGGTGAGCTGGCGGTCCATCTTGTCCGCAATGGTGCGCTCCTGCAGCATCACCACGACATGGTCGGCCCGCTCGGGCAGCGGGGCAACGTGCAGATCGACCAGCCGGTCGCCCGGATTGCGCGGGGTCGACAGATCGACCTTGTATTCATTCACCGCGGCGCCGCGATGGCGAACCTGTTCGATCAGCGCGAGCAGCGGGCTGCCGAACGGCACCAGATCGCGGAGCATCTGACGGCGCAACAGCAGCACCGACGCCTCGAAGAAGTTTTCCGCGGCGACATTGGCGTCGGCGATCTTGCCGTCGGCGCCGATGATGAAGACGGGTAACGGCAGCGCGTTGAGCACCGCATCGGCGACCCCGAGCGGAATGTCGGCGGTGCGGAGCTCGGCGGTGCTCATGCCGCGGCTCCGAAAGTGAATGCATCGTAGGCCTGCGCCAGTCGTGCGCGAGCGTCGGTCGGCGTCTCGCTGGTCAATACGCTGCCGCGCCAGCGCCTGAGCGTGTCGATGGCGACGCCGGCTGTCGAAGCCGCGGCATCGAGCGCCCAGCCGAGATGCTTGCGGGCGTGCTTGAGGCCGACGCGCAGTCCGTGGTGTTCCAACATCTCGTCGTAGAGCGCAGCGATCAGCGTGAATTGAGTGGCGAGCGGTGGCGCGGATTCGCGATTGCCGGTTTCGAGATAGCGCGCGATCTGGCCCGGGACCCATGGCCGCCCCTGCGCCGCGCGGCCGACCATGACGACGTCGGCGCCGGAGGCGCGCAGCGCGGCACCGGCGTCGTCGAAGCTTCGGATGTCGCCGTTCACGGCCAGCGGAATGGAAATGCTCTCCTTGACCGCGCGCACCGCGGTCCAGTCGGCGCTGCCGGTGTAGAACTGGCAGCGCGTGCGGCCGTGCACGGTGATCATGCGGACGCCGGCTGTCTCCGCACGGCGGGCGAGCTCCGGCGCGTTGATCGAACGAATGTCCCAGCCTAGCCGCATTTTAAGCGTCACCGGCACCGCCACGGCGGCGACGGTCGCCTCGATCAGGCTGAGCGCATGATCGAGGTCGCGCATCAGCGCCGAGCCGGATTGCCGGTTTGCGACGTGTTTTGCCGGACAGCCCATATTGATGTCGATGATTTGCGCACCCGAGCCTTCGGCGATGCGCGCACCTTCCGCCATCCAGTGCGGCTCGCAACCGGCGAGTTGTACGACGTGAATGCCGGTGCCCTGCCCTTCGGCGCGTAGCACGGCGTTGCGGCGGCCCTCGATCAGTGCATCACTCGCCGTCATCTCGGACACGACAAGGCCGGCACCCATTTGTGACACCAGGCGGCGAAACGGCGCATCGGTGATCCCCGACATCGGCGCGAGAATCACCCGATTCCGCACTGCAACATTGCCGATGCAGAATGCGGAATTGCCCGCCACGTCAAAGTTCTTGTTGTGTGTCTGGTTCACGCCATGCCCATTATTTAGGCTATAAAAATTCTGCATAGAGTTTAGCCATTAAATGCCCATGCGCAAGTGATGCGTTGCAACATGAGCGCGCCAGGTGGAAATCCTTTTGCCCTCCGTGTGAACGCGGTAAAGCGAGGGCCGGATCGTCGAAATAGGTCGGAATTCAGTATGGGCCCCTCTGTCGCCGCCGTGGTCGTCGCAGCCGGACGCGGGCTTCGCGCTGGCGGTAATTTGCCCAAGCAGTACCGGCAGTTGGCGGGCGAGCCGGTGATACGGTCGAGTCTGTCGCTGTTTGCCTGGCACGGCCAGATCGGGGCGGTGCAGACGGTGATCCATCCCGACGATCGGGGCGACTATGAGGCCGCAGCCAAGGGCTTGCGGCTCCTGAACCCGGTGTTGGGCGGTGCAACGCGGCAGGCCTCGGTGCGGGCCGGGCTCGAAGCGCTCAGCGACCGCGCGCCGGATATCGTCCTCGTGCATGACGCGGCGCGGCCGTTCTGCTCGGTAGAATTGGTTTCGCGCGCGATCGTTGCTTGCGGCGAAACCGGCGCGGCCATTCCGGCGCTGGAGGTCACCGACACGATCAAACGGGTCGATGCCGGTGGCCATGTGGCCGGAACGATCGATCGCGCTTCGTTGCGCGCGGTGCAGACGCCGCAGGCGTTCGCCTTTCCGGCGCTGCTGGAGGCGCATCGCCGCGCGGCCAAGGAAGGCCGCGAGGATTTCACCGACGATGCGGCGCTGGCCGAATGGGCGGGGCTGAAGGTCGCGGTGTTCGCGGGCGAGAGCGGCAATGTGAAGCTCACCACTGACGAGGATTTTGCCAAAGCCGAGGCGCGGCGGATCGCCAGTCTTGCAGACCTTCGCACTGGCAACGGCTTCGACGTGCACGCATTCGGCGACGGCGATCACGTCTGGCTCGGCGGCCTGAAGATCCCGCACGACCGCGGCCTTACCGGCCATTCCGATGCCGACGTCGCGCTGCACGCGCTGGTGGATGCGATCCTCGGCGCGATCGCCGACGGCGACATCGGCAAGCATTTCCCTCCGAGCGATCCGCGCTGGCGCGGCGCGCCGTCAGATCAGTTCCTGAAATTTGCGGTGGAGCGCGTCACCAAGCGCGGCGGAAAGATCGCGCATCTCGATGTCACCATCGTGTGCGAGGAGCCGCGCATCGGGCCGCATCGCGATGCGATGCGAAAGCGGATCGCCGAGATCGCCGAGATGACGATCGAGCGCGTCGCGGTCAAGGCGACGACCAGCGAGCACCTCGGCTTCACCGGCCGCAGGGAAGGTATTGCCGCGATGGCGACCGCCACGGTGCGGCTGCCCTGGTCCTGGTAACGGGATTTTGGCGATGGCCGATAGGGAGACCGAGGCTGCGGCGACCGCCCTGCTCGATCTGTGCAAGGCCAGAAAACTCATGGTCGCGACGGCCGAATCCTGCACCGGTGGGCTCGTGGCCGGCGCGCTGACCGACATCGCGGGCTCGTCGGCGGTGGTGGACCGCGGCTTTGTCACCTACACCAACGAGGCCAAACAGCAGATGCTCGGCGTGCAAGCCGAGACGCTGAACAGATTCGGCGCGGTGAGCCGAGAAACCGCGGAGGCGATGGCCCGCGGCGCGCTCGGCCATGCCAATGCGGAAATTGTTGTGTCGATCACCGGAATCGCTGGCCCGGGCGGCGGCTCGGCAGACAAGCCGGTTGGGCTCGTGCATTTCGCTGCCGCCTCGCGCGGCGGCCGGCTGATCCATCGCGAACGGCGCTTTGGCGACATCGGCCGCGCCGAGGTTCGGCGGCTGTCGGTGCTGGAAGCACTGGCCATGCTGACGGAACTGGTAGCTTAAGCCGATTTTCGGCCGTAAACCTGATCGGCCCGTGCCTCGAAGGCCGCGGCGAAACGTCGAAAGGCCAGATCGAACATGCCGCCCATCAACATGCCAAGCGTGCGGCTGCGAAATTCATAGTCGATGAAGAATTCGACCTCGCAGGCCTTCTCGCCGTCCAGCCGGAAGGTCCAGCGGTTCTGCATGTGGCTGAACGGCCCCTGCAGATATTCGACCATGATCTGCAGCTTAGGCCGGTCGAGCGTGACGCGGCTGCGAAAGCTTTCGCGCACGAGCTTGAACGAGACGGTCATGTCGGCGATCACCGTCTCAACGCCCTCCCCTTCGGAATTGTGCTGGCGCACCTTCAGGTCTTTGCATAGCGGAACGAACGCGGGATAGTGCTCGACATCGGCAACGAGGTCGAACATGTCGGCGGCGGAATGGCGAACGCGCCGCCTGATGGTGAATTGTGGCATCAGCTTAGCTGTGGCTGGCGCATGATCTTATCCGAAAACCAGTGCCAACTTTTCGGGATCATGCGCGAGATTCTCGCGCCGCCTTCAGCCGATCGAAATCCGCGCCGGCGTGATGCGAGGAGCGTGTCAGCGGTGATGCCGACACCATCAGGAAGCCTTTGGCGAAGGCGATGGTCTTCAGCGTCTCAAATTCGTCCGGCGGCACGAAGCGTATCACCGGGTGGTGCTTACGAGTTGGCTGCAGATATTGCCCGATGGTGAGGAAGTCGACGCCGGCCGAGCACAGATCGTCCATCACTTGCAATATCTCGTTCCGCTCCTCGCCCAAGCCCACCATGATGCCGGACTTGGTGAACATCGTCGGGTCGATCTCCTTGACGCGCTGCAGGAGCCGGAGCGAAGCGAAATAGCGCGCGCCCGGCCGCACCGTGAGATAGAGCGAGGGCACGGTTTCGAGATTGTGGTTGAACACGTCGGGCCGCGCCGCGACCACCTGCTCCACCGCGCCGTCCTTACGGAGAAAATCCGGCGTCAGCACCTCGATGGTGGTGGCGGGGCAGCGGACGCGAATGGCGCGGATGGTCTGCGCGAAATGATCCGCGCCGCCGTCAGCGAGATCGTCGCGATCGACCGAAGTGACGACGATGTGAGCGAGCCCGAGTTTCTGCGTCGCCTCCGCGACATGGATGGGCTCGTTTGGATCGATCGCGCCCGGCAAGCCGGTCTTGACGTTGCAGAAGGCGCAGGCGCGCGTGCAGGTGTCGCCCAGGATCATGAAGGTGGCGTGCTTCTTCTCCCAGCACTCGCCGATGTTCGGGCAGCCGGCTTCCTCGCAGACCGTATGCAGGCCATTCTCGCGAACGATCGCGTGAGTGGCCATGTAGCCTTTGGACACCGGCGCCTTGACGCGAATCCAGTCCGGCTTGCGCAGCACCGCGGAATCGGGGCGGTGCGCCTTCTCCGGGTGGCGCGCCTTGGCTGCGGTATGATCGAGCACGACGGTCATGATGTTCCTTAACTTACGCAGGTGGATTCCCGTCCGCAACTGGCCCACTTTGCAAGCCTTTTTCAACGCTTACGATAGCATAGCCGGACCCACATCCGCGCCATGTTGCCTGGATTTCGGCTAGACTGCGCGCATGACCCAGCAACCCTTTAGCCCGCTCCATCTGGCGCGTTTCCTCATCTGCCTGCCGTTCTTCATCATGCTGGTGCTGATGCTGATCGAGGCCTCACTTCACGCTGCGACGACCTATCTCGTCATCGAAGCAGGGCGAGACGTGGCCAACGGCAAATTCGTGCTGGCCGATCTGTTGTGGATCCTGGCGACCGAATCCACCGCCTATGTGGTTGGCGCAGTGAGCTGGATCTTCGCCGAGCGTACCGGCTTCCTTGCCTACGGCCGTTATATGCTGCGCTACGCCCGCGACAACCGCAGCAAGACCAAGCTGCTGGGCGACAAGCAAGCACGCGAGCGGGTTGAGCCGTTTCTGACCGGTGAGACGTTTTACGTCTACTTCCATCTGCTCTACGAGATCGAGGGCGATCTGCGCATTCTGCTGGCGATCGTTCTCAACGTGATCGTGCTGGGTACGCAGATCGACGGCGCCCTGCCTATCGCCTATGTGGCTGTTTTCGTGGTTCTTTTCCTGATGCAATGGACCATGCGCAAGCGCGTGGCGGGTGCTTATCGCGAGAACCAGCGGATGACCAACCGCATGACCGCGCAGGGCTACACCGCCTGGGACAACGTGTTCACGGGCAACCGGTACAACCTTCGGCTCTGGATCGACGGGTTCAAGCGCAAACTTCGCGATGGGCTTGATGCTCAGATCCGGGCAATTATGACCAAAGAGGGGCTGAGCGCAGCCAGCGGCATTGTCGGGCTCGCGATCGTATTCACTGCGATCGCGTATATCGCTGTGAACAATTCGAGCGATATGGAAGTGATGATCGCGCTGGCCGCCACCTTGCCGCGGCAGATCGAGATGACGAAGGACGTGCACACCTTCACCTCCGGCTGGAACGAACTCCTTGCGAGCTGGGCGCGCCTGACCGGCGTCGCCGACAACATGCATCCGGAGCCCGACGCCGATTTCGATGCCCGCATGAAGCTCGACCGACTGATCCTGCGCGAGGGCGGCAACGCCTCGAGCGTGACGTCGCTCGACGCCGCCATGAGCCTGATCCTGTCGCAGCCTACCGGACGCATCAACGTGCGCGGCGCCAACGGATCGGGAAAATCGACGTTGTTGACCATTCTCAAATCTGCGGTGAAGACGCGCGCCTATTATTGGCCCACGGCGGACCGGCTGGCGTTCGCCTTCAACAAAGGCCAGGACGAAATCGAGACCGACGAGGACGGCGATCCGCTGGCGCCTGGCGCCGCCAAGAAGGCCGGATACTCGTCCGGCGAGCGGCAGTTGCGCGCCTTGCAGGAGATCGTCAGCTACACCCATGCGCCGATCTATCTGCTCGACGAATGGGACGCCAACCTCGATCCGCACAACCGGGCCGCGGCCGATGCGCTGGTCGAGGAGCTTGCCAGGCGCGCGCGGGTGGTCGAGATTTCACACCGGGATCGCGTCTGATGTCGCGCCTTCGGTCGCTCGATCACATGTTCAGCACGCGCCCGTAGGCATCGAGAACCGATTCTTTCATCGTCTCCGACAGCGTCGGGTGCGGGAAGATGGTGTGCATCAGCTCTTCCTCGGTGGTTTCGAGATTCATCGCCACCACGAAGCCCTGAATGAGCTCAGTCACCTCGGGGCCGACCAGATGCGCGCCGAGAAGCTGGCCGGTCTTCTTGTCGAAGATCGTCTTGACCATGCCCTGGTCCTCGCCGAGCGCGACGGCCTTGCCGTTGCCGATGAACGGGAAGCGGCCGACGTGCACGGCGAGCTTTTTCTCCTTTGCCGCCTGCTCGGTCAATCCGACCGAGGCCACCTGCGGCGCGCAATAGGTGCAGCCGGGGATCAGGAGCTTGTCCATCGGATGCGGGTGCAACCCCTTGATCGCTTCGACGCAGATCACGCCCTCGTGCTCGGCCTTGTGCGCGAGCATCGGCGGGCCGACCACGTCGCCAATGGCGTAGATGCCCGGTACGTTGGTCTTGCAGAACCCGTCGATGGCGATGGTGCCGCGATCCATCTTCACGCCGAGTTTTTCCAGGCCGATGTTCTCGACGTTGCCGACGACTCCGACGGCGGCGATCACGCGATCCACAGTGATTTCGCTCGTCTTATCCTTGCCGTTGTTGATGGTGGCGGTGACGCTATCGGCTTTCTTGTCGAGTTTTACGACCTTTGCGCCGGACAGGATTTTCATGCCCTGCTTCTCGAATTGCTTGCGGGCGAAGGCCGCGATTTCGGCGTCCTCCACCGGCAATATCTGCGGCAGCACCTCGACCACCGTCACCTCCGCGCCCATGGTGCGATAGAACGAAGCGAACTCGATGCCGATGGCGCCGGAGCCGACCACCAGCAGCGACTTTGGCATCTTGTCGGGGTTCATCGCCTCGAAATAGGTCCAAACAAGCTTCTTGTCCGGCTCCAGCCCCGGCAGCACGCGAGGCCGCGCGCCGGTCGCGACGATGATGTGTCTGGCCACATACGCGCCGGGCGCGAGCGTGTCCTTGGGCGCCGGAGTTTTGCTGGCCTTCACGGTGATCTTGCCGGGCGCGTCGATCGCCGCCTCGCCCCAAATCACCGAAACCTTGTTCTTCTTCATCAGGAAACCGACACCGGCGTTCATGCGGCCGGCGACGCCGCGCGAGCGCTTGATGACGGCTGCCACATCGAAGCCGATGTTGTCGGCCTTGAGCCCATAGTCTTTCGCGTGCTGAAAGTAATGGTAGATCTCGGCCGAGCGCAGCAAGGCCTTGGTCGGAATGCAGCCCCAGTTCGAACAGATGCCGCCGAGGAAGTCGCGCTCGACGATCGCGGTCTTGAAGCCAAGCTGGGCCGCGCGGATGGCGGTGACGTAGCCGCCCGGCCCCGAGCCGATGATGATGATGTCGAAGCTGGTGTCGGCCATATCGTGATTCCGTTTCCTGCGTGCTCGTCTGTCGTTGCCTTAGGGCAGTTCTTTGGCGGATTTGATGCAGTCTGAATTCATCTCGGAAAATTCGCAGTCTGGGGTCTCGTATCGCTTGCCGAGTTCGGCGGTGGAGAGATTGCCGGCAGCGATCGATAGCTGCTCAAGGTGCGTGGTCAACCGAGTGTAGCGCTCGCGGGTGGCTTCGTCGCGGAGATTGGCCAGATAGGTTCCGAGTGCGCCGAACTTCGCCACCGCATTTGCGGCTTCAGTCTGGGCGGATCCGGCTGGTCCGCTCCGGTCGCCAGCGGATTGATCATGCCAATTCTCATCTTGACCTGGAAATAGCCGTCGATGATCTCCTTGCATATACGTAGGTACTCGGTCCGGCCGGCATTGCGCTGGATGAAATTCACGAATTTGCTGTGGAGATAGCCGTTGTAGATCGACGTGAACAGCGAAAGTGCCGCGATGAACATCGAAAAATAACCGAGAAGGATAGCGCGAACGCGGGGCTCGCTGGTTTCAGACATCGTAGCGCTCTTGCAAAGATCAACTCGGTGTCGCGGCGTGATGTGACGGCGCCGGTTCTTTGTGACGGCGGCTTAGCATGCGCTCCCTGATATAGCATTCGATCCAGGCCATCACGAGCAGCGTGCCGAGGACGACGGCCGTTACGGTCGCCGTGAATTGCCAAATGAGATCTGACGGCGAGTGCTTCCAGGTGGCCTGGAGGAAGGCCAGACCGAACGGGTTGAGGATGGCGAGGCCCGCGGCGCCCGTCGTGATCCAGGGCCAGCGCGTCAACTCCTCTTCGCCGGCGTCGCGCAGCCAGCGCCGCCGCACCAGCCCCCACTGCACCAGCACGGCCAGAAGCGCGGGGATCACGAGCTCCAGCGTGATGTGGGTGTTCTCGATGCCGACCGTGTAGGGGATGGTCGAGCGGTCGGCGATCTTCTGCACAAGCCCCGGCAGCGCCACCGGAGCGAGCGCGAGCACGGCCAGGATCAGCACAGCAACGGTGAACGCATCCGCCCGCCGCGTCAGCGTGTAGGCGATCGCAAACACCCCCAGCGCCAGGACGGTGAAGCCCATGACGCCGGCGATCACCAGGGGGAATTCGCTGTTGGCGCCGAAGAAGTCGCCGAGCTGGAACGCGGCCAGCAGCGCGACCACCATCGAAACGAAAAGTATCCCGAGAAAGGCAAGGACCGCGGCCATCCTATTCAACGAGCAACTTGAGCTCCTCCACCACCGGCCGGATCTGGGCGACCTGCCGGCGCAGCATGTCTCGCATCTCGGCCTGTGTCGAACCGGACGGCTCGGCTCCGACATCTGTCATACGCTTTTGCACGTCGGGATTCTTCACCGCCGCGGCGATTTCCTGCTGCAGTCGCGCGATCACCGGCTCGGGCGTGCCCTTGGGCGCGAGGAAGCCGTTCCAGCCCTGCAGTTCGAGATTGGGGAAACCAAGCTCGCGCACGGTCGGCACGGTCGGCAGCGCCACCGATTTCGTGGCCACCGCCATTGCCTTCATTTGACCGGAGCGCACGCGCTCGAGCGAGCTTGAGAGCTGGTCGCCGCCGAACTGGACGCGGCCTGCGATTAGGTCCGTGACCAGCGGGGCCGCTCCGCGGTACGGCACATGATCCATCTTGATGCCGGTGTCGCGTTTGAGCACCTCGCCCATCAGATGCAGGATGCTGCCCGGCCCGGTCGAGCCGTAGAACAGCGGCGTGGTGGTGGTCCTGGCGTATTCGACGAACTCCTTGAGGTTGTTCGCCGGCACCGACGGATTGGCCAGCAGCAGCAGCGGCACGTAGGCGCCGACCGAAATCGGCACGAAGTCGTCGAAATCGTGCCGGGCGCGCTTGGCAAAAAGCAGCGAGGACGTGGTGGTGGAGAAGGTGATGTTGTGGAACAGGAGCGTGTGGCCGTCGGGCGCGGCCTTGGCGACCTGATCGGCGCCGATCGAGCCGCCGCCACCGCCGACATTTTCGACGACAAAGCTCTGACCCAGGGATTCGGACAGACGGCTGGCGATCAGCCGCGCCAGCAGGTCGGTGGTGGCGCCGGCGGGGAACGGGACGACGATCCGAACCGTGCGGCTCGGGGATTGCGACTGGCCGAGGGCGGCCGGTGCCAACAGCGCCGTGGTTCCGACTGCCGCCGCGCCCTTGAGAAGGTCTCGCCGTGTTCTGGTCATACGCCGCCTCCCGCCGTTTCTTTGACGCTACGTCCGCACCTCACACCACCATCATCACCGGATTTTCGATCAGCGCCTTGAACGCGCCGATCAATTCGGCGCCGAG
>SHVM01000078.1 GCA_009694265.1 Pseudolabrys sp. | reverse complement strand
CCCAAGGACAAGGTGGCGCGGCTGCGCATGAAGCTCGCCGAAGGCGAGCCTGCCCAAGGGCGGCGGCGTCGGCATTGCCGGCTCGCGCAATCCGGGACGCTGGCCGAGCATGTGTGCGCGCGCATCCAGCGCCAGATCTGCGCCCAGCACACCGGCCACGGCGGCTATCTGCCGCTGATCGCGCTGTCGGCGAAATGGGAGCAGGCCTTCGCCGAGTCCATGGTCGGCACCGGCGAAGACCGCCAGCTCGCCATGCAGCCTTCAAAGCTGTCGGAATTCATCACGCTGGTGCGCGAGCGCTTCGAGACGGCGGCGCGCGAAGGCGATGCGCCGGTGCTGGTGACCTCGGCCGGCATCCGGCCCTATGTGCGCGGCATTGTCGAGCGCTTCCGGGCGCAAACGCCGGTGGTGTCGCAGTCGGAAATCCACCCGCGCGCCCGGCTCAAGACGGTCGGCAGTATTTAAGCCAATCACTCCGCCGCGGTCGCCCGCGCGGCCAGTTCATCGGCCGCATGCGAGCGGGCGCGGATGCCGTCATCGCGGTATTTGCGCGCCAGCGCGGCTTCGCCGCCGGTGGTCTCGTGATAGAGATCGAGCGCCTCGAACTCGTCCGCCTCGGGCGGCGCGATGGCCAGATCGGAATAGCTCCAGCGGTCAGGCGCCTTGAGCGCGGCATCGAGCATGGCCTTGGTGCGCAGATAGACACGTGCGTATTGCCAGACTTTGCGCGCGGTGCCACCCCAATAGCGCACATAGAACGCAATCGGATTTTCCAGCTTCATCCCGCTGCGCCGGTCGCGCCGGAATTTGAGCCGCAACGCCCCGCCTTCGAGCGGATGCACGCCTTCGAACAGAATCATCAAGTAGAACCACAGGATCGTCGACAGCGTCGTGCCCGGCCGCCCCACGGGACAGGCGCAGGTGCGGCGCAGAATCGTGTTGATATGCTCGGGCGTATAGAAGGCGTGCCAAGCCGCGCGATATGCCTCTTCCCAGTCCAGATCCGACATTTTGCCGTGATGTGAGACCCGGTGATTGAGGTCGTATTTGTTCATATCCGGGCCCATCCAGATTCCCTTGGCGTTGAGAATCTTGTGATCCTCGGACCCCGGCAGCGGCGTCAGGAAGAAGAATTCGAGAATGTCGACCGGCAATTCGCGTTTGATGATCTCGATGTCGCGCGCGATCGACTCTTTTGTGTCGGCGGGAAAGCCGAGAATGTAGCCGGCATAGGTGATGGCGCCGTGGTTGCGCCACTTCTGCAGCATTTCGCGATATTCGGTGATCTTGTTCTGCCGCTTCTTGGCGGCAATCAGATTATCGGGGTTGATGTTCTCCAGCCCGATGAAAACGCGCCGCACGCCGGCCTTGGCCGCCTTCTCGATGAAATTCGGGATCTTGTGGCAGAGCGTATCGACCTGGATGGTGAAGCCGATATTCATCCCCTCGCAGCGCATGTCGATCATGCGGTCGAACAGCGGCTCCCAATCCTTATTGCGGGCGAAATTGTCGTCGGTGATGAAGAAACGCTTGATGCCCTCCGCGTAATTCTCGCGCACGATATGTTCCAGATCGTCGGCGGAGCGGATGCGGCTCTTGCGCCCCTGCACATTGATGATGGTGCAGAACGAACATTGGTAGGGGCAGCCGCGGCCAAGATCGATGCTCGACAGCGAGCCCGATGTGCGGCTGACATGCTTGCGCGGCAGGAACGGCGTCGGCTCGCCCGCGAGCGCCGGCAGATCGTTCATGTAATTGTAGAGCGGCTTGAGTTCCCCGTTGAAGGCATCGCGCAGCACAGGTCGAGCCGGCGCTCCTCGGCCTCGCCGGCGAAGAACGCGATGCCCATATCCTGCGCCGCTTTGATATCGGCCGGCAGTTCCGGCAGCATGGCGATGCAGCCGGAAACATGAAAGCCGCCGATGCACACCGGCAGCCCGGCGGCGAGGAAGGGCTTCGCCAAATCGACGGCGCGCGGAAACTGGTTCGACTGCACGCCGACAAGACCGACCAGCGCGCGGCCGCCTTCTTGGGCGATCATGCGGATGATTTGATCGGGCTTCACCCGCCGGTTGGTTTCATCGTAAGTGTGCAGACGGATTTCGACGCCGGCGCCCAGCACTTCGCGCCGGCTGGCGTCTTCCGCCAGCGCATTCAGGCAGGCGAGCGTGTTGGAGGGGATGGCCGAGCGAAACCATTGGATCGGATAGCCGTCGTCATCGTAATGTGACGGCTTGACCATCACGAAGTGGAAGATCGCTGGATCGCTGCCGGTCTTCGGACTTGCCATCCTTAACTCCCAGACAGGCGCCGCCGTCCGAATTCAACGGGATCAATCGACGCCAGTTTCATGATTATATGATGCATGACTTGAATCGAATAGCCGGAATCTGAGGTGTTTTTCTTCTCCGGCCGCCAAATGGGCCGTTTTCGACCCTGTTACGCCACAGTTTCATACCTATATAGAGGACTGCCGTTACCATCATTTCGGTTCGTCCGAACATATTGGAGTTGATCATGAGCAAATTCGATTTCAGCGCACCGGCCGAGCTGTTTCCTTCGCGCAATCGCAAGATCGCCAACAAGGTAAAATACCGCCGCTTCGAGCACGCCTCGGACGCCATTCGCTTCGCGATGGAAGAGTTGCCGGAGCCGTTGCTGCTCGGCGCTTACATCGAAATCGATGAAGAGCGGATCGGTCACAAAGACATTCGCGCACTCTATGAAGGCGCGAATTTTCCGGCCAAGACGCTCGCGAACTAGCGCTTGAATTGGTGCGTGTTTGACGGTTCAGGCCATTTCGGCTATGATTAATACGTTGAAACTAAGTTTTGGTTTTGCCTTGCTGCGCTGCCCGGTTTTGGCCGCTTAACAAAGCACCCCTAAAACTCGGATGTTTCGATCGCTCGAAGCGATAACCGCTTGAGTGCATCCCAACGCAAGCAGCGTATCACGCACAGGAAGCCAAGATGGCCACAGGTACCGTTAAGTTCTTCAACACCCAAAAAGGTTTCGGCTTCATCACGCCGAGCGACGGCTCGAAAGATGTGTTCGTGCACATCAGCGCGGTCGAGCGCGTCGGCATGAGCACCCTCAACGAGGGCCAGCGCCTCACCTATGAAATCGTGATCGAACGCGGCAAGCAGGCGGCTTCCAATTTGGCGAATGCCTGATCGATAGGTTCTTTAGTTCGACGATGGCACAACGCCCGGCCTCGAGCCGGGCGTTTTCGCAACAACAAGCAAGAAAGCGAGCGCGGCCATGACGCATAAATATTCGATGGGCCAGAACGTCTATTACGAGCCGACATTCGGAAACGCGGCCGCGCGCGGAAAATACAAGGTCGTGCGCGCACTGCCGGTCGAAAACGACAACCGGCTGTCTTACCGGATCAAAAGCATCGCGGAAACGTTCGAGCGCATCGCCGAGGAACACCAGCTCAGCCGCAGCGACTGAGGCTCGCCTCGTTCGCCATAACCCTTAAATCGAATAACCCGTCGGGCCAGGCATAACGCCGGCCGCATGCCCAATTATGGGCCGATGACCGGCTTTTCCGGCCATTTCGCCGCCCGCCGCGGCGGCATTCAATCCGCTTTCAACGAACCGTGATGCAGCCTTTGGAACCTCCACACCGTAGCTACGTTAGCCCGGCGAATGTGTTTGAACCTTTCTCAAGGCTGGCCCGACATATGGGCGTGACCTTGGAGGATGCCATGAACTGGTCGATGTACACCGCGGACCGCACCACCCACCTCAAGATCGTGGTGGTCGGGCTTGTCGCCGCGCTGCTGGTCTCGGTGATCGGCATCTCGGCGCGCCAACTCAATCTCGGCACCGATATCATGACCGCGCAAGCGCCGGCCGTGATCAAGGCCGGCGGGCCGGTGATCTTCACCATCGACCGTAACGGGCCGACCATTCGCTAGCTAACCAACGACTTCACTTGCCCCCCCTTTTTTTTCAGCGCGCCGCTTTTGTGGCGCGCTTTTTTGTGACATAGCCAAATCGGGAAAAATCGCCGACAACAGCCCGACATGCAGCGCCATTCGATTCGCAATTGCCTGATCTGCCTGGCCGCCGCGGTCCTGCTACTGGCGGCTGGTCCAGTACGCGCGCAAAGCGCGCCGCCCGCCAGCGACTACCAGGCCAATCTCGCGCAATACACCCAGGCACGCGGCGCCTATGACGCGGAAGCCTCGGCCTATTGGGACCAGGTGGCCGAGAAGCGGCGCATACGCAACGCCAAGCGCCGCGCCAATGAACCGGCCCAGATCGGCGACTATGTGCTCACGCAGCCGCCGCTCTATTCAGGACCGCCGCGCCCGGTCGATCCCGATGCGCCCGGCCCGCCGCCCAGCGAAAGGCCGCCGGTCCCCGTGGTCGCGGATTTTCTCAAAGCCGCGGCCGAGCAATTCGCTTTCGTGCCCGACCGGCCGCAAAGCGAACTCGAATTCAAGCGCGCTTATGCAAAGGCCGCCTCAGCCGCGGGCCTCACCAAGGATCAGATCGTCGGCGTCTACGCCTTCGAGACCGGCGGCAACGGCACTTATGACATGCAGTCCGGCGTTTCGCCGACCCGGCCGAACGCGATCTCGCCGGCGATCGGCTACAACCAGTTGCTCAGCACCAACACCGTGTCGATCGTGGCCGAACATGGCAACCAACTGACGGCGCTGTTGCGGCAGAAGGCCAAGACCTTGAACGGCGAAGCCAAACAGGCGATGGAACGCAAGATCGAGGGGTTCCGGCAGATGATCGCTTTGAGCCGGAGTGTGCCGCAACGCTGGAGCCACTTCGACACGCTCGCCAAGACGACGCGCAGCGGCTGGGGCATTCATGCCGCGATCCTCGACCGCGACCTCGGCCCGCCTATGCAGGTGCAGAAACTGCTCACTTCAGTCAAATTCGCGCTCACGAAAGGCTTTACGAAGCCGCTGACCGCGGCCGAGCTGGAACTGATGAACCTGACCGGCGACGGCAACGGCATTGACATGGTGACGATGCCGCAGGCGTTGCGGGCGCGCGTGCCGACGTCGAATTTTTTCCAGCAGTCGGGCTACGAGCGCAATCCGGTGGCGCGCCGCACCGCCATGGTGGCCGGGCTCATTGCCGATATCGAAGGTAAAATGCGGAGCGCCTCGCAATCGCCCGGCGCCAAGGAACTGGCGGCGGCGTTTTAGGCTCCAATGCGGCTTTCGCTTCGATGTAAAAATAAAGGGCCATCATGGGCGGATCGGATTGGCGGCCGTTACGCATCACGGACTGGGGCCGGCTAAGCAAGGCACGTCTGCAGGCCCATTACGCGGTGCAATGGCTGGCGCGAACGGCGCGTGGCTATATTCAACCGCAGCTGGACGATGGCCATACAAGTCTGCGTTGGAATGACTCCCTCGATGGATTTGTAACGCAAGCGTTGAAAGACGGCACGCGGCTGCGCAAGCTGCTCAAGGGCGTCTACCCGAGCATCCGCTGGAGCGACATCCGCAAGCCGGACGATCTGGCGGCGGACGAATCCTTCATGGCCGCCGACCTGAGCAACATGGCCGAGGTCGAGTGCATCGTCGCCGGTGTCGAAGGCATCGTGCATCTCGGCGGCTTCTCGGTCGAAGGCCCGTGGGAGACCATCCTGCAAGCCAATATCGTCGGCACCTACAATATGTTCGAGGCGGCCTACCGCGCCGGTGTCAAGCGCGTGGTGTTCGCCTCCTCCAATCACGTGGTCGGCTTCTATCCGCGTGACAAGCGCATTGGCATCAACATGCCGGTGCAGCCGGACAGCCGTTACGGCGTCAGCAAGGCCTTCGGCGAAGCGCTGGCTGCGCTCTATGCCAACAAGCATGGCTTGCGCGTGACTTGTTTGCGCATCGGCAATGTCGGCGATGCCCCGCTCGACAAGCGGCGGCTGGCGATCTGGCTCAAGCCGGAGGACCTGGTGCAACTCATCCGCATCGGCTTTGAGCACCCGGACATCCGCTATGAGATTTTCTACGGCGCTTCCGACAGCCCCGCCGGCTGGTGGGACAACAGCAATGCCCGGCGGTTCGGCTACCACCCGTTGGGCAAGGCCGATGAGTTTCACGACCAGGCGATGGCCGCGCAAGCAAAGCTGTCGCCCGATCCCATCGGCGACCGCTACCAGCGGCGGCCCGTTTTGCAGCGAGGAATACGACGCGGGACAAAAGCCAGGACAAAATCCAGGACAAAAACGATGATGCTGTCCTCCGCCTCCAGCCTTTTTGCCGGTGCGGCGATGCTGCTCGCGGCGCTTGCGCTACCGGCCGCGGCCCAAGATATTCGCGGGCTGGAAGCCTGTACTGCCGAAAAACAGATGGAACGGCGCACCGGCTGCCTGCAAGCCAATGTCGAGTTTCTTCAGCAGGCGCTCGCCAAACTGGCGCGCGAGACCAACGCTAAACTTGCCGCTGTCCAGACGGAGATCGCCGCGCTCAAGGAGGCGCTGGCGAAGCTGGACGGCGAGTTGGCGCAGATGCGGGCGAAGGCTGCGCCTGCGAGCAAGAAGTAGACGGCTAAGCTGAGCCTTACGCGTGCGCGCCGTTGGTGGAGAAGCGCATGGCGGCGATGCGGTCGAGTTCGGCCTGCTCGCGCGCGTTTTCCTCGGCCTTTTCGCGGGCGTGGTCGCGCTCATCGAGCATCTCGACTTTTTTGAGCTCTTCGAACGCCTCGCCCAGCACGGCCTTGGCGTCGTCGACCTGAACTTTAAGCTCGTCGGCCGAACGCTTGAGGTTCTCGCGGCGGGCGATCGCGGCCTTGGCATAGGTCGGATAGGCGAAATGGGCGGGATCGTGGATGCCGGCGCGGTCCTGCTCGAGCTTGATCTCGCGGTCGAGCTCGCCCGCGATGCGGTCGAATTCGGCGATCATGGCCTCGATCTGAGCAACCTTGCGCCGCTTCTCGTCGACCTGAAATTTCTTCAGGCGGATAAGGGTTTCACGTGACTTCATCGACTCAATACTCCCCCGAAGCCCCGAATGGCACCCGGCAACGGCCCATGACTTACAGCCGCGCGCGGACGTCCCGGACGTTCAGCCGCCAGACTGTGGGGCAATATCGTTAGTTTTCGGTTTCTTCTTTAGTGAGGATTTGCTCGAGCCGCGCATAGCCCTCCGCCATACTGGTTAATTCTTCCTTAAGCTGGGACAGGAAGGCCTCCAGCGGCTAGTGCAGCGCAATGGCCTCGTCCACGTCGGCGCTCGACCCCGGCCGGTACGCGCCCAGGCGGATCAATTCCTCCATGTCCGAATAGGTCGCCATCACCTGGCGCGCCCGGTTGATCGACGGCAAAAAAGCCGGGTCGGCCGCCCTGGGCATGGTGCGGGAGATCGATTTGAGGATGTTGATGGCCGGGTAGCGCCCGCGCTCGGCAATCGCCCGTTCCATGACAATGTGGCCGTCGAGGATGCCGCGCACGGCGTCGGCCACCGGCTCGTTATGGTCGTCGCCGTCCACCAGCACGCTGAAAATGCCGGTAATGGTACCGGCTTGCGCCCCCGGCCCGCTTCAAAAGCCGCGGCAGCTCGGTGAATACGGTCGCCGTATAGCCCTTGGCGGTCGGCGGCTCGCCGGCGGAGAGCCCGATCTCGCGCTGCGCCATGGCAAAACGCGTCACAGTGTCCATCAGCACCAGCACGTCCTTGCCGAGGTCGCGGAAATACTCCGCGATCGCCAATGTGAGATAGGCCGCCTGGCGGCGCATCAGCGCCGGCTCGCCGGACGTTGACACCACCACCACCGAACGGGCGAGGCCGGCCGGGCCCAAATCGTCCTGCAAGAACTCCTGCACCTCACGGCCGGGTTCGCCGACCAGACCAATCACCGATATGTCGGCCGCCACGTTGCGCGCCAACATCGAGAGCAGCACCGACTTGCCGACGCCGGAGCCGGAGAAGATGCCCATGCGCGGCCGCGGCAGACGATGAGGAAGGTGTTGAGCGCGCGCACGCCGAGATCGAGCGGCTCGCCGACCCGCATGTGGGAATGAGCCGGCGGCGGCGAATTGCGGAACGTATAGGGCGCAGGCCCGGCCGGCAGCGGGCCCTGGCCGTCGATCGGCACGCCCATGGCGTTGATGACGCGGCCGAGCCAGCGCTCGGACGGGCGTATGGCATCGGCGGCGCTGTTGACCACCGCCCGGCAGCGGCGCCGCACGCCTTCCAGCGCCGCGAACGGCATGGCCAAAGCGTGCTTTCCGGCAAAGCCGACCACCTCGCAGGGGATCGGCGGCCCCGCCGCGGTCTCGATGGTGAGCCTTGAGCCGACGACATGGCGTGGATGGGACCTGCGATCTCCACCATCAGCCCGCGCACGCCGACCACGCGGCCGAAGATCTCGACCCCGTCGATATCGACGATCTGTTCGGCGAGAGCTTTCATCTCATTCCCTTGTCATTCCGGGGCGCGAACGAAGTGAGCGAACCCGGAATCCAGAGCCGCAGATCGTGCCGCCCCTGGATTCCGGGTCCGGCCCTTCTGGCCGTCCCGGAATGACGGAGCGAGCATCGAAAAGACGTAAACCCGCCCTTAGGCTTACCGGCCGATGCCAGCCATTAACTCGGTGTTTACCCGGGTCGTTAATCATTGGGTCATCGTCCAAGGGACTACGGCTAACGAATCGGCCCGGCCAGGACGGAAGGGCTGAATCACTAGAATCGGTTAGGCCCGACTCTTAAACCAGGGCATGAAACGGAACGTGGCCAAAAAACCACTCATCAGCAAGATCTTACGGCGATTTGGCTTGCTTTCGCCAGCGAATGCTTGCACTGAAGAATCAGGTTTTGTTAACCATGTCCGCATAGTGTCGAATCGGTTTGTCCCACCGCGTTTTTTCACACTCGCCGCCATTGCGGCGCTGATCTTAAGCCCGGCTGCGGCGAGATAGGGGACTGGCATGCGCGTTCTACTCATCGAAGACGATAGCGCGACGGCTCAATCGATCGAGCTGATGCTCAAATCCGAGAGCTTCAACGTCTACACCACCGACCTGGGTGAAGAAGGCGTCGACCTCGGCAAGCTCTACGACTACGACATCATCCTTCTGGACCTGAACCTGCCCGACATGTCGGGTTTCGAGGTTCTGCGCTCGCTCCGCATCTCCAAGGTGAAGACGCCGATCCTGATCCTCTCCGGCCTGGCCGGCATCGAGGACAAGGTCAAGGGCCTCGGCTTTGGCGCCGACGACTACATGACCAAGCCATTCCACAAGGACGAGCTGATCGCGCGCATCCACGCGATCGTGCGCCGCTCCAAGGGCCACGCCCAGTCGGTCATCAATACCGGCGATCTTGTCGTCAACCTCGACACCAAGACGGTCGAAGTCGGTGGCCAGCGCGTGCACCTGACCGGAAAAGAATACCAGATGCTCGAGCTGCTCTCGCTGCGCAAGGGCACCACGCTGACCAAGGAGATGTTCCTCAATCATCTCTACGGCGGCATGGACGAGCCGGAACTCAAGATCATTGACGTATTCATCTGCAAGCTGCGCAAGAAGCTCGCCAACGCCTCATCGGGCAAGAACTATATCGAGACGGTATGGGGCCGCGGCTATGTGCTGCGCGAGCCGAGCGAAGTGGAAGAGCGGATTCCAGCTTAACGAATTTGGCACGGCGCGGGCTCAGCCCGCGCCCTGCCCGCGACCTTCGTGTGAGATTTCATATCCACCCGTTGCGTCTGCGTCATCTTGATGGAGCCTTCGGGCTCTCTCCTCCCAACTTAACCCCGGGTGAAAGCCCGAGGTTTTTTCGTGGGGTATGCCTGGCGAAAGCCAGTACGGAATCCTGCGTACCCGGCACCGCAAAAAATACGGGCGATGACGCTTGGCTATTCGTCATTCCGGGGCGCGAGCCATAAGCGCGTTTACGCGCGTCTTCGAAGCGCTATGGCGAGCGGACCCGGAATCCAGAGACGAAAGTAATGCATCTCTGGATTCCGGGTCCGGAGCGAACGCGCCGTTCCGGAATGACTGGCCTTGCCCTCAGCGCTCGTGCGAGCCCTCAATACCGGTCATGGCTGCAGCCAAAAATAGCAGAACGAAAATTCCGCCGACAATTTGAAAAGACAGCATGAATAATTCCCTGTGAACGCGATGGCACCGAACCAAGCCCGGTCAAAGCGGGCTTTGCACCGATCGAGACTTGCCATGCATCAAGCCGCGGCCGCCTGCTTCGTTCCATCGCTCCGGCGGTATTGCGCACTCCGGGCAAAAAGTTTGGAGATGGAACTCGATGGAACTCCGCCAAGGAACCTCACAATGAAAGCTCACAATAGAACCTCACAATGGAACTAACGCCGGCGCGGCGGGTTGGTTTTATGAGTCCAGCCCCAGGCGGTTGGAATTCCCAACCAATGGAGGAATTTATGAAAACCAAGATTCTCGGTTCGATGATGCTTCTCGCCGCTTTGGCGCTGCCATTCGCCGCGCAGGCGCAAGGCACTATCCAAGGCGCGGAACGTGGCGCCCGGCAGGGTGAGCGCGGTGGTCGGTGGCACGCTCGGCGCGGTCGCCGGCACGGTTGGCGGCATTCTGGGCGGCAGGATCGCCCGCGCTTTCGCACCTATGTGGTGAACGAGCGGATACCGTCCTATCGCTATGACAGCGATTTCCGCGTCCGGCGCGGTGTTGCCGGAAAGCGGCGTCACCTATTACGAGGTGCCGACCGATTACCACATCACCGGCTATCGCTACACCTACGTGAACGACCACGCCGTGCTGGTCGATCCGCGCACGCGCACTGGCCAGCCCCCACTAAGTGGTCCACCTGCAATGTTAGTCGCAAGGCCGATTGCTAATCCTCTTTGCCAGCCTGGTCTTTGAGTTGTTGGTTGGCAAGCGCGAGGTTTGCGACCAGGCGCCTGAGGAGTTCGTTTTCGCGTTCAAG
>SHVM01000010.1 GCA_009694265.1 Pseudolabrys sp. | reverse complement strand
GTGTGGGTGCCGGACCAGGGAGTCGTTCCCTATCGCGGGCGCGGTTAGACTTCGTTAGAAGGACATGATGCCATGCGGTCACGGTCTATCGTTACGGCGGCTATTTTAGTTACCTTCGCTTCGGTTACGATGGAAGCACAGGCGCAACAACCGACCGCGCCGGATTTCAATGTCGTGACGCTTGGGACTGGGAGCCCGCCACCCACACTCAAGCGCTTCGGACCGGCCACACTCGTTCGGGCCGGCCGGGAGACGCTCTTGTTCGACGCCGGACGCGGAGCAACGCAACGCCTGATGCAAACCGGCGTGCGACTTGGATCCATCGACGCTGTGTTCATCACGCATCTCCACTCCGACCATATCGTCGGCATTCCCGATTTATGGCTGACGGGTTGGCTTCCCACTGCCTATGCGCAGCGGCAGTCGCCGTTTCGCATCTGGGGACCGGCCGGCACGAAGGGGATGATGGATGGTCTTGAACAAGCCTACGCGTGGGACATCCAAGCAAGGACCGCCGATCAGAATTTGCCCAAGGCGGGTGTAGCGATCGAGGCGACTGAAATTAGCGAGGGCGTCGTTTATGAGCGAAATGGCGTCAAGGTGACCGCTTTCGAAGTGGACCACGGCCCGTTGCTCAAGCCCGCATTCGGCTACCGCATCGATTATGACGGGCGCTCGGTCGTCATTTCGGGCGATACAAAATTTTCGGAGAACCTGATCAAATTCGCCAGCGGCGTCGATCTGCTGATCCATCAGGTCGCGATGGCGAAGGAAGAACTGCTGCAGACATCGATCATCGTGCGCGCGATCCTTGCGCATCATACCAAGCCCGAGGAAGCCGGCGTCGTCTTTACGCGCAGCAAGCCGAAGCTCGCCGTCTTCTACCATATCGTGCTCCAAGGAACTCCACAATTCCCGGCACCGACGGAAGATGATGTCGTTAACAAGACGCGGACGACCTATTCTGGACCGCCTGTCGTCAGTGAAGACTTAATGAGTTTCAATGTTGACAAGACCGGCGTGTCGATTGTCCCCCCGAAGTAATAATTTCAACTTTGATCGTGCTTTAATTTATTTGTACACGGTCTAGCTCGCCACGGTCCGCCGCATGCGCAAGGCGCAAAGCCAGCCGGTCGCCGCCAGCACGACAGCGCCCGTGAGCAGCACCGGCACCAGGCCGATGCTGCTGGAGAGGCCGAGGCCGTAGACCACGGGACCTGCCGCCTGTCCGAGAAAGAAAAACGCCGAATGCCCCGCGGTCGCCGATGCGCGCGCGGCCGGCGCCAGTTCGGTGACATAGACCTGGATGCAGCCGTGCAGCAGGTAGAAGCCGAAGCCGAGCAGCATGAAATTGACGAACTCAATCGGCCACGGCGCCCACAGCGCAATCACGATGAGGCAAAATGCCATCGTCGTGCCGCCGGCCGCCATCAAACGTTTCTCGGCAAAATTGGCCAGCAGCCACGACACCATGAAGGTGTAGATGGCGCCGCCAATGGCGAAGCCGGCGATCACGGTTCCGGCAATTGAAGCGCGCATTTCGCCATCGCTGTGCAACATGCCGGCCACGTAGGGAAACACGCCGAACAGAAATACGCCTTCGGCGAAAACGGCGCCGAAGCAGAATTTCGCCATCGGATTGCGAAAAATCGCGCGATAGTTCGGCACCAGCGACGATAGATCGAAGCGCCCGGCGCTCTCATTCATGCGGAGGAAGCCGAACATGGCGACGGCAAGCGCGATCAGACAGATGATGCCCGTGGCAAAGAACACGCCGCGCCAGCCAATTAAGTCGCCAATAACCCCGGCGCCCGATGCGCCCAGAAGATTTCCGCTCATCGCGGCAAACAAAAGCTTTGCGATCACGACCTGGCGCTGCGCGACCGGAACACGGTCGCCGGCAACGGCCATCGTGATGGGAAACACGCCGCCGGCGGTGATCCCGGCCACGACGCGCAAAGCCATCAGCGTTTCGAAATTGGTCGCGAAGGCGCAGGCGAGCGTGGCCAGCCCAAGAATAAGCATGCAGATCGCGATCAGCCGCGTCTTGCTGAACATATCGGCCAGCGCACCGAGCACCGGCTGCGCCAGCGCATAGGGCAGCGTGAAACCGGTCGACAGCAGCGCCGCGGTGGCCGGCGCCACATTCAGCCCCTCGGCGATTTGCGGAATGACCGGATCGACCGAGCGCATGAACAGCGATGTCGCGAACACGACGAACGCCATGAGGTTGAGAACGCTGCCCATAGATCAGCGCGCGCCAGGTATTTTTTGTTTGCGCATGATCTAATCCGAAAACCTGTTCCCACTTTTCGGGATCATGCGCGTTTGGCCAGCCGGTCGAATTCGACCAGCGTACGCAGCAGCGGCTCCATCTCCTTGAGTGGCAGCATGTTGGGTCCGTCGGAGGGCGCCTTGTCGGGATCGCGATGGGTTTCGATGAACACACCGGCGACGCCGACCGCGACCGCCGCGCGCGCCAGCACGGCTACGAATTCGCGCTCGCCGCCCGACGACGTGCCCTGCCCGCCCGGATGCTGCACCGAATGCGTGGCGTCGAAAATCACCGGCGCCAGCGTGGTGCGCTTGAGGATCGGCAGCGCGCGCATGTCGGAGACCAGCGTGTTGTAACCGAACGACACGCCGCGTTCGGTCACCAGCACGTTCTTATTTCCAGCAGCCGTGATCTTCGCGACCACGTTCTGCATGTCCCAGGGCGCCAGGAACTGGCCCTTCTTGACGTTGACGGCTTTCCCGGTCTTGGCTGCCGCAATCAACAGATCAGTTTGCCGGCACAGGAACGCCGGGATCTGCAACACATCGACCGCGGCTGCCACGCGCGCGCATTGCTCGGCGTCATGCACGTCGGTGAGCACCGGAATTTTCAGTGTGTCGCGGATTTCGGCGAATATGGGCAGCGCCGCATCGAGCCCGATGCCGCGGGCACTCTTGGCCGAGGTGCGGTTGGCCTTGTCGAACGATGTTTTATAGACAAGACCGATGCCGGTGCGGGCTGCGATCTCCTTGAGCGCGGCGGCCATTTCCAGCGCATGCACGCGGCTTTCCAGCGCGCAGGGACCGGCGATCAGCGCCAACGGCAAGGCATTGCCGAAGCGCACGGCGCCGATGGCGACTGTCGCGTTAGGTGTCTCAGCTTTATCCACGATACTTTGTCCTCGCGGCGCGACCATGAAACGGGGAAAGCCCCCGGTCAACTTACTTGCGCATGATCTTGTCCGAAAACCGGTTCCCACTTTTCGGGATCATGCGCCGGGTTCAAATACCAGAACAGCGCCCATGGCTGCATGAATGCCAGCAACAGCCTTATCGCTGACCGTAAACCGCAGGGCCGCCAGCCGTGCGCCGCGCGTGGTGCCGGGCGCGGGCAACCCGAAGCGGCGGACGAACGCCGCCGGCGTCATCACGTCGATGACCCCACGCGGCAAGTCGATGATGAATCCGTCGCCACTGTCGCGGGCGCGATCGGCGCCGCTAAAGGCCAGCTGAAATTCGCGATGCCGGGTCGGTTCATCTGTCACCAGCACGACGCCGGCAATTCCCGTGACGCCGTTGGCGTGTTGCTGGAACGCCGGATTCCAGAAATTTTCCGGAAAATGCTGCTGGCATGTGGCGAAATGAATATCGCGCGTGAGCCGGTCCTCGGCAAACGCGAGCGAGAAGCCGACTTTCACCGGCGAGCCGTCCGGCCGCTTGGCCTCGCGCTCGAACTTCATCCCCGCCGAGGCCGCGATCCCGGCCGCGCGGAACGCCACTTCATCGGCGCGCGCATCGCGCGACTCCAGAAGCAGCAGCGCCAGCCCTTCGCCGCGCGTCAGGAATTCTCCGGTATAGGCGCCGAACAATTTGGAAAATCCATCGCTGCCCAATTTATTCGGTTCGGCCAGCGTTAGCAGCTCGATGAAAAAACCCGGCAGCTGCACGATGCGGTTATGCGTACCCCACGGATGTTTGTTGCGCGCGCCGACGGTGAAGCCGAGGCGGGCGTAGAGCTCCGCCGCCGCGTCGAGATGGTGCACGGCATGAGCGATATGATCGAGACCGCGGACCAAAAATTACACCAGCCGGCTTTGGTCGACCGCTGCGCCGATGAACGACGAGAACAACGGGTGTGGCTCGAACGGCCGCGATTTTAGTTCGGGATGAAATTGCACGCCGATGAACCAGGGATGATCTTCGTATTCGATGATCTCCGGCAGAATGCCGTCCGGCGACATGCCTGAGAAACGCATGCCGCGCTGCTCGAGCCGGCCTTTGTAGGTGGTGTTGACCTCGTAGCGGTGGCGGTGTCGTTCGGAGATTTCCGTCGCGCCGTAAATCTGCGCCACCCGGCTGCCGCGCGTGAGTGCCGCGTCATAAGCGCCAAGCCGCATGGTGCCGCCGAGATCGCCACCGTCCATGCGCTTCTGCAATTCATTGCCCTTGAGCCATTCGGTCATCAGACCGACCACCGGCTCCTTCGTCGCGCCGAACTCGCTGGAATTGGCGTGCTCGATGCCACACAGATTGCGCGCGGCTTCCAAGACCGCCATCTGCATGCCGAAGCAGATGCCGAAATACGGCACGTGGCGTTCACGGGCGAATTGCGCCGCCTTGATCTTTCCTTCGGCGCCGCGCTGGCCGAAACCGCCCGGCACCAGGATGCCGTTGACGTGTTCGAGGAACGGCGCCGGATCTTCGTTCTCGAACACTTCCGACTCGATCCAGTCGAGCTTGACCTTGACCTTGTTGGCGATGCCGCCATGCGACAGCGCCTCGATCAGCGATTTGTAGGCGTCCTTCATGCCGGTGTATTTGCCGACGATGGCGATGGTCACATCGCCTTCCGGATTGCGAACGCGTTCGTTGATGGTGTGCCAGCGCGCCAGATCGGGCGCCGCTTTCGGATCGAGGCCGAACGCCGCCAGCACTTCGCGGTCGAGCCCGGCCTCGTGATAGGCCTCCGGCACGGCATAGATATTGTCGGCATCGCGCGCCTCGATCACCGCGTGTTCGCGCACATTGCAGAACAAGCCAAGCTTTCGCCGCTCGCTCTCGGGGATCGGGCGGTCGGTGCGGCACAGCAGAATGTCGGGCTGGATGCCGATCGAGCGCAACTCCTTGACCGAATGCTGCGTGGGTTTGGTCTTCAATTCGCCAGCGCTCGGAATGAACGGCAATAGCGTGAGATGGATATAGACCGCGTGATGTTGCGGCAGATCGTTGCCCAATTGCCGGATCGCTTCGAAAAATGGCAGGCCCTCGATGTCGCCGACCGTGCCGCCGATCTCGCACAGCACGAAGTCGAATCCCTCATTGCCGTCGCGGATGAAGTCCTTGATGGCGTTGGTGACGTGCGGGATCACCTGGATGGTGGCACCGAGATAGTCGCCGCGCCGCTCCTTGGCGAGAATGTCCTGATAGATGCGGCCGGTGGTGATATTGTCGCGGCGCGTGGCGGGGCGGCCGGTGAAGCGCTCGTAATGCCCGAGGTCGAGATCGGTCTCGGCGCCGTCGTCGGTGACGAACACTTCGCCGTGCTGATAGGGCGACATCGTGCCGGGGTCGACGTTGATATAGGGGTCGAGCTTGCGCAGGCGAACTTTGTAGCCGCGCGCCTGCAGCAATGCCCCGAGAGCCGCCGACGCGAGCCCCTTACCCAGTGAGGAGACCACGCCGCCGGTGATGAAGATGTACCGCGCCATGGGGCCTAACCTGTAATCATCGCGAATCGATTCGACGAGCGCGAAAAGCTCATTGTCGCTCTGCGCCTGTGCGTAGATCGCGAATTTTTCGACTTTGCCGACATTTGCATCGCACTCTTCACGTTTTAGGCGAGAAACCGTCTCGACCCCGATCAATAGCTAGTCCCTAAACGCCGAAGGGCCGGTTTCCCGGCCCTCCCTGTAAGTTTATCTCGACTGCGGTGCCTGCGGCCCCGATGGGGTGGCCGGCGGCGCCGCGGGGGCGCCCTGCAATTGTTTGAGCAGCCCGCCGCCATCGCTGCCGCCGAGCGGCGCCGGCGCACCGGGCGCGACGGGCCCGCTCTGGCCGCCCTGGATAATCGATGTCGGTTTGCGGCTGACGCTGGCCAGGATCGAGAGCACCAGGCTGGTCACGAAGAACAGGCCGGCGAGGATCGCGGTCGCGCGCGTGAGCAGGTTGGACGTGCCGCGGCTGGACATGAAACCGCCGCCGCCGCCACCGCCGCCAATGCCGAGCCCGCCGCCTTCGGAGCGTTGCAGCAGCACGACGCCAATCAAGGCGAGCACCAGCATCAGATGGATGACAATGATCACGTGCTGCATGCGGCCAAAATCCGTTCCATACACAAGTCGTTCCAGGCGAACCGCCCAGGCGGCGCTCAGCCGTCAATATAGGAATTCGCCGCGGTCTCTACACCATCGTCCGGCGCTTTTCCACCCTCGCGATGGTTAGCGGTAAACCCCCGCAATACCGAGGAAATCCTCGGCTTTCAGGCTGGCGCCGCCGACCAGCGCGCCATTCACATTAACGATGGTGAGCAACTCCTTGGCATTGGAAGGCTTGACCGATCCGCCATACAGGATGCGAAGGCTGCCGCCTGCGACGCCGTAGCGCTCGCCCAGGCACTTGCGGATGAAGGCATGGACTTGGCCCACGTCGGCCGCTGTCGGCGTCAGGCCGGTGCCGATCGCCCAGACCGGTTCATAAGCGATGACCAGTTCGCCGGCGCCATCGGGCAGCGAGCCGTCGAGCTGGCGGCCGACGATATCGAGGGTCTTGCCCGCTTCGCGCTCGGCGCGCTGCTCGCCGACGCAGACAATGGCCGTCAATCCCGCCCGCCGCGCGGCCATCGCCTTGGCGTGCACCTGCGCGTCGGTCTCGTGATGATCGGTGCGGCGTTCGGAGTGGCCGACGATCACGCTTACCGCGCCGGCATCCTTGAGCATCTCGGCGGCGACATCGCCGGTATGGGCGCCCGATGGCTCGGCATGACAATCCTGCCCGCCGATGGTCACGGTAGAGCCGCGAGCGGCGTGAACGAAACTCGCAATAAAGGTGGCCGGCGGGCACACCATGAGATCGGCGGCAATGCCGGATGCACCCTTGATGATCTTGGCCAGCTCGCCCACAGAGGCGGCAAGCCCGTTCATTTTCCAGTTGCCCGCGACCAGCGGGCGCGGATTGGCCGCCATGCTATGGTCCCTTTCCGCTGCGGTTATCAGACCCGCTCGGCCCACGCCAGAGCGGGCCGGGTTTAAAGCCGATCCTTCTTGAGTTGCAAGGAGTTGGTCTGCTCCCTATAAGGTCGCGGCCAGCCCTTCATTCAAGCGTCACTGTCAGCCGGGAAGAACGCAGCCCATGCTCCGCGGTATCCACAAGGCCTCCTCGAATTGGCTCGGCAAGGCCGTTTTGATGGTGATCATGGGCTTACTGATCGTCAGTTTCGCGATCTGGGGCATCGGCGACATTTTCCGCGGCTTCGGCGCCAATTCGGTGGCCAAGATCGGTGGCAAGGAAATATCGATCGAGCAGTTCCGCCAGTATTACACCGACCACCTGCAACAGATCAGCCGCCGCCTCGGCCGGCCGATCTCGCCCGACCAGGCGCGCACGCTTGGCCTCGACCGGCAACTGCTCGGTCAGATGGTCGCGGAGGCGGCGCTCGACGAGCAGGCCAAAAAGCTTCGCCTCGGCCTTGCCGACGCCGATATCGCGCAACGCATCACCAGCGATCTGAACTTCCTCGGGCCCAACGGCCAGTTCGACCAGCAGCGCTTCGAGCAGGTCATCCGGCAGGCCGGTTACACTGAAAGCCGTTATGTCGCAGAGCAGCGCAACGTGCTGTTGCGCCGGCAGATCGCGCATAGCGTCAGTGGCGAATTAACCGTGCCGTCCGCTGCGATGGCGGCCATCAATCAGTTTCAAAATGAGAAACGCAGCATCGAATATTTGGCACTGACCGCCGCGCAGGCCGGCAACCTTGCGGCGCCGGTGCCGGAGGCTCTCGTCACATATTTCGAAGAGCGCAAGGTTTTGTTCCGCGCGCCGGAATATCGCAAAGTCACGCTGCTCTCCCTGTCGCCGGCCGAGATCGCCAAGCCGGATACCGTGCCTGACGCCGACGCCAAGGCTTATTACGAGAAAAACAAAACCAGCTACGGCGCGCCGGATCGCCGCGAGCTGCGCCAGATGGTATTCCCCAATGAAGAAGAGGCCGCGGCTGCGCGCGAGCGCATCGCCAAGGGCATGAGCTTTGCCGATTTGGCGAAAGAGCGCGGCTTGAAGGATTCCGATACCGATGTCGGCATGGTGACGAAGACGGACATCATCGACCCGGCGGTCTCCGATGCCGCCTTCGCGCTCAAATCCGGCGACATCAGCGCGCCGGTCAAGGGCAAGTTTGGAACGGTGCTGTTGCAAGTCGGCAAGATCGAGCCCGGCAGCCAGAAGACCTACGAGGAGGTCGCGGCCCAGATCAAGCGCGAGACCGCCGAAGCGCGCGCCAAGACCGAGATCGGCGTTCTGCGCGACAAGATCGAGGATGAACGCGCCGCCGGGTCAACTTTGGCGGAAGTCGCCAAGAAGCTCGGCCTCAAGTTCATCACCTTCGACGCTATCGATCGCGCCGGCCGCGGCCTGGATGGCAAGCCGGTCGTCGATCTGCCGAAGACCCCCGATGTGGTCAACGCCGCCTTCACCACCGATATCGGCGTCGATACCGAGGCACTGCCACTGCCGGGTAACGGCCTGCTCTGGTACGACGTCACCGAGATCACGCGCTCGCGCGAACGCACGCTCGAGGAAGTGAAAGATCTGGTGGCGGCGCGCTGGCGCGACGACGAGATCGGCAAGCGTCTGCAGGCCAAAGCCGACGAGATGGCCGGCAAGATCAAGACCGGCGCCGCGCTGGCGCAGCTCGCACGCGAGAATGGACTCCAGGTTCAGACGGCATCCGACCTGCAACGCAGCAAGCCTTCCGGCTTCATCCCGGTCAAGGCGGTCGATGCCGTGTTCAAGACGCCGAAAGACGCGGCCGGCACGATTGAAGGCGAAAGCCAGACCCAGCGTTTCGTCTACCGTGTGACCGGCGTGATCGATGCCAAGCTCGACCCGGCCTCGCCGGAAGCCAAACAATTGTCGAAGACGTTGCAGAACTCATTCGCCGACGACATCATCGGCGAATATATCGGACGGCTCGAAAACGAAATCGGTATCACCCTCAACCAGGCGGCGGTGAACCAGGTCATCGGCGGCGGCACCGCCAATCGATAGCAAGCGCATGATCCCGAAAAATGGGAACCGGTTTTCGGATCAGATCATGCGCAAACAACTCTAAGCCCAAGCTAAAAGCCATGCAGATCGAGCCGTCGCAAAGCGCATTTGCCGAACGCTACGGCCGCGGTCAGGGGCAGGTGGTGTGGACCACGCTGGTCGCCGACCTGGAGACGCCGGTCTCGGCATTTCTAAAGCTCGGCGGCGGGCGGCCGATGAGCTTTCTGCTGGAGTCGGTGGAAGGCGGCGCGGTGCGCGGCCGCCATTCCATCATCGGCATCGAGCCGGATCTGATCTGGCGCGCCAAAGGCGCGAAAGCCGAAGTCAACCGTACCGCGCGCACCAAACCCGATACCTTCGTTGCCTGCCCCGAGCCGCCGCTCAAGGCGCTGCGCGCGCTGATTAGGGAAAGCCGTATCGACTTGCCCGACAGTCTGCCGCCGATGGCCGCCGGCGTGTTCGGCTATTTCGGCTACGACATGGTGCGGCTGATGGAAGAGTTAGCCCCGCCCAATCCCGATCCGATCGGCATAGCCGATGCCATATTGGTGCGGCCGACCATCATCGTCGTGTTCGATGCGGTGAAGGATTCGATCACCGTTGTGACCCCGGTGCGCACGGAAGCCGGCGTCGACGCCAAGACCGCCTTCACTCGCGCGACCGAACGGCTGTCGGGCATCGTCGAGAGCCTGGACCGCCCGCTCGATATGTCGCTGGCCGAAGTCGACGCCGGTCCGCTCGACGTTGCTCCCAAATCCAACACCACACCGGCCGAATACAAGGCCATGGTGCTCAAGGCCAAGGACTACATTGCCGCCGGCGACGCATTCCAGATCGTGCTGGCGCAACGCTTCGAGGCGCCGTTCACGCTGCCGCCGTTCACGCTCTATCGCGCGCTGCGGCGGACCAACCCGTCGCCCTATCTCTATTTCCTCGACTTCGGCGGATTTTCCGTTGCCGGTTCCAGCCCCGAAATTCTCGTCAAAGTGAGCGGCGACACCGTCACCATCCGCCCCATCGCCGGCACACGCCCGCGCGGGCTCACGCCGCACGAGGACAAGGCGCTGGAAGAGGAATTGCTCGCCGATCCGAAGGAGCGCGCCGAGCATCTGATGCTGCTCGATCTCGGGCGCAACGATGTCGGACGCGTCGCGCAGATCGGCAGCGTCACCGTCACCGATCAGTTCTTCGTCGAGCGCTACAGCCACGTGATGCACATCGTATCCAATGTCGAGGGCAAGCTTAATCCCGACTGCGACGCGCTCGATGCGCTGGCCGCCGGATTTCCCGCCGGCACGGTGTCGGGCGCGCCGAAAGTGCGCGCCATGCAGATCATCGACGAGCTGGAAAAGGAAAAGCGCGGGCTCTATGCCGGCTGCGTCGGCTATTTTTCGGCTGCCGGCGAAATGGACACCTGCATCGTGCTGCGCACCGCGCTGGTGAAGGACGGCATCATGTATGTGCAGGCCGGCGCCGGCATCGTCGCCGACAGCAATCCGGACGCCGAGCAGCAGGAATGCGTCAATAAGGCGAAGGCCCTGTTCCACGCCGCCGAAGAGGCCCGCCGCTTCGCCAGTGCCGCCAAGCGCGGGCAGTAACCAGCCTGAAATCGGGCTGCTTGACCCCCCTCAGGGCTCGTCTTAAGACCTTGAGCGGGCAAGCAAACATGATCGTCCTGATCGATAACTACGACAGCTTCACCTTCAATCTGTTCCATTATTTGGGAGGGCTGGGGGCGGATGTCGTCGTGCATCGCAACGACAAGATTTCAGTGGCCGATGTGATGGCATTAGAGCCGGACGCCATCGTGCTCTCGCCCGGCCCCTGCACACCGAACGAAGCCGGCATCTGTCTCGATCTGATCGGCAAGGCCGCCAGCACCATTCCGATCCTCGGCGTCTGCCTCGGTCATCAGGCCATCGGACAGGCGTTCGGCGGCAAAGTCGTGCGCGCGACGCCCGCCCACGGCAAAGTTTTCGAAATTCAACATACGGGATCAGGTGTCTTCCACGGCATCAACGGGCCGTTCAAAGCGACGCGCTATCATTCGCTGGTGGTCGAGCGCACCAGCCTGCCCGCTGAGCTGATCGCCAATGCCGAGACCGGCGATCATCTCGTGATGGGTTTGATGCACGAAAGCTTAGCCGTGCACGGCGTGCAATTTCATCCCGAGAGCATCGCCTCCGAACACGGTCATCTGCTGCTGAAGAATTTTCTCGACCTCGCCACCGCCTGGAATGCGCAGCGCGGAAGGCTGTCGCGTGCTGCGCCGGCGCGCAAATCGCCCGCACACGCGGTCGGGTGAGGCGCAACGCCATGGTCGACGATTTCAAATCACTCATCGCCAAGGTCGCAACCGGCGCCAGCCTCACGCGCGCGGAAGCGGCCAACGCCTTCGACCGCATGATGTCGGGAGAAGCGACGCCTTCGCAGATGGGCGCGCTGCTGATGGGCCTGCGCGTGCGCGGGGAAACCGTGGACGAGATCACCGGCGCGGTGACCACCATGCGCGCCAAAATGCTGGGCGTGAAAGCGCCGCCCGATGCCATCGATGTGGTGGGCACCGGCGGCGATGCTTCCGGCTCGTTCAATATCTCGACTTGCGCTGCGTTCATCGTGGCGGGCGCCGGCGTGCCGGTCGCCAAGCACGGTAACCGCGCGCTATCGTCGAAATCCGGCGCCGCCGACGTGCTGCAATCGCTCGGCGTTAAGATTGATCTGACCCTCGACCAGGTCGCCCGTTGCATCGCCGAGGCCGGCATCGGTTTCATGTTCGCGCCCGCGCATCACCCGGCCATGAAGAATGTGGGACCGACCCGCGTCGAACTCGGCACCCGCACGATTTTCAATCTACTCGGGCCGCTGTCGAATCCGGCGAACGTCAAGCGGCAAATGATCGGTGCGTTTTCCAAACAATGGATCGAGCCAATGGCGCAGGTGCTGGGCAATCTCGGCTCGGAATGTGTTTGGGTGGTGCACGGCTCCGACGGGCTTGATGAGATCACCACATCCGGTCCGACCAGCGTGGCCGCGCTGGAGAACGGCAAGGTCCGCCTCTTTGAAGTCACGCCCGAGGACGCCGGCTTGCCGCGCGTGAAGCCCGAAGCATTGAAGGGCGGCGACGCGGAGCAAAACGCCAAGGCGCTGCTCGACGTGCTCAAGGGTAAAAAAGGCCCATTCCGCGACGTGGCGATCCTCAACGCGGCGGCGGCCTTGATCGTCGCCGGCAAGGCGAAGAATTTGAAGGACGGCGCCGCGCTGGCGGCCAAGGCGATCGACAGCGGCGAGGCCGAAGGCAGGCTCGACCGGCTGATCGCGATATCGAACGTCGCGGAGAGCTGACGTGTCAGATATCCTCGCGAAGATCGAAAAATACAAACGCGAGGAGATAGCGGTGGCGAAACGCGCACACCCGCTGGCTGTGCTTGAGGCGCAAGCCAAAGCGGCAACGCCGCCGCGCGGTTTTGTCGCCGCGATCGAGCGCCGCATCGCGGGCGGTAATTTTGCACTGATTGCCGAGATCAAGAAAGCGAGCCCGTCGAAGGGCCTGATCCGCTCTGACTTCGATCCGTCTCAACTCGCCAAGGCCTATGAGGCCGGCGGCGCCACCTGCTTGTCGGTCTTGACCGATGCGCCCTCGTTCCAGGGTCAGCCGGAATTTTTGGGACAAGCACGCAACGCCAGTGCCCTGCCCGCACTGCGCAAGGATTTCATCTACGAGCCCTATCAGGTGGTTGAATCGCGCGCGCTCGGCGCCGATTGCATTCTGATCATCATGGCGGCAGTTGACGATGCCGCGGCCAAGGCGATCGAGGACGCGGCCTTCGCTTTCGGCATGGATGTGCTGCTGGAAGTTCATAACGACGACGAGCTTGCGCGCGCGCTCAAACTCAAGTCGCGTCTCATCGGCATCAATAACCGCGATCTGCGCAACTTCGAGACCTCGCTGGCGGTGAGCGAGCGGCTGGCGCCAAAAATTCCGCGCGAGCGCATAGCGATTGCCGAAAGCGGTCTCAATACGCCGGCAGATCTGGCGCGTCTCGCGCGGATCGGGATTTCAACCTTCCTGGTCGGCGAAAGCCTGATGCGGCAAGACGACGTCACGGCGGCGACCCGCGCGCTTCTGGCGCGCGCCGCGCCGCACCGCGACGGAGTAGCCAGTGGCCAAGCGTAAAAAAACCGCAGCGCGCGCAAAGAAAAATTCCAAACCCGCGAAACGCGTGCAACGCGTGAGACTTGTCAAACGGCCGAAGCGCACCAAGCGCCCGCCGCTGCTCGCAAATGCCGAACTCACCCATATCGACCGGCGCGGGCAAGCGCATATGGTCGATGTCTCCGCCAAGAATGCGACCGAACGGCTCGCCATCGCCGAAGGCCGCGTGATCATGCGCAAGGAAACGCTCGACATCGTGGTCGCCGGCAATGCCACGAAGGGCGACGTGCTGGGCGCCGCGCGGCTTGCCGGCATCATGGCGGCCAAGCGTACCCACGGGCTGATCCCGCTCTGCCATCCGCTGCCGATCACCAAGGTCGAGATCGATATCAATCCGGAGCATTCGCTGCCTGGCTTCCTGGTGCAAGCGACGGTGAAGGTGAATGGGCAAACCGGCGTCGAGATGGAAGCGCTCATGGCGGTCTCGATCGCGTGCCTGACCATCTATGACATGGCCAAGGCGATCGAGAAGGGCATGCGCATCGAAGGCATTCGCCTGCTTGAAAAGACTGGCGGTAAGTCGGGCGATTACCGCGCGGAGACGTAACCAGTGCCATTGATGCCGGTCGCCGAAGCTTTGCAGCGCGTGCTCGCCGCAGCCAGCACATTGCCAGCCGAGCTAGTGACGCTCAACGACGCGCTCGGCCGCGTACTAACCGACGATGTCATTGCGCTACGCACCCAGCCGCCGGCAGCCGTGTCGGCGATGGACGGCTATGCCGTGCGCGCGAGCGATGTTGGAAACGCGCCAGTCACACTTAAACTGATTGGCGAAGTCGCCGCCGGCCATCCGTTCGATGGCGAGGTCGGCCCTGGACAAGCCGCGCGCATCTTTACCGGCGGCGTGATGCCGGCCGGCAGCGATGCCGTGGTGATCCAGGAACTGACCGCGCGCGATGGCGACACCGTCACCATCCAAAAACCGACCGCGAAGGGCCGCAATGTGCGCGGCCAAGGCATCGACTTCGCCAAGGACCAGGTCCTGCTGCGCAAAGGCCGCCGCCTCACCGGCCGTGACTTGATGCTGGCCGCCGCCATGAACCATCCGCGCTTGAGCGTGCACCGGCGGCCCAAGGTGGCCGTGCTTGGCACCGGCGACGAACTGGTGCCGCCTGGCGCCACGCCCGGGCCTGGCGAGATCGTCTATTCCAACGGCTTTGCGCTTCTGGCGATGGCGCGCAGCGAAGGCGCCGAGGTGAACGATCTCGGCACCGTCCGCGACCGGGTCGAGATGATCGCCGCGGCGGTGCGGCGCGCGCGCGACTGGGGCGCCGACATCTTGGTGACCAGCGGCGGCGCCTCGGTCGGCGAGCACGACCTGGTACAACGGGCGCTGGCGAGCGAAGGGCTGGAGCTGTCGTTCTGGCGGGTGGCGCTGCGGCCGGGCCGCCCGATGATGCACGGCAAAGTGGGTGCCATGCAGGTGCTGGGTCTGCCGGGCAATCCGGTTTCCTCTTACGTCTGCGCATTCCTTTTTCTGGTGCCGCTGATCCGGCGGCTCGCCGGCCGCGACGATGTCGAGCGAGCGCCGGAGCCGGCCCGGCTGGGCTGCAATATGCCGGCCAATGACGAGCGCGCCGATTACCTGCGGGCAACGCTGAGTGCAGGCCCGGATGGCCTGGTTGCGACCCCCTTGCCGGCCCAGGATAGCTCCCTGATGGCGCCTTTGGCCGAGGCCTCCTGCCTGCTGATTCGGGAGCCCAATGCGCCCGCGGCCAAGGCCGGTTCACCCTGTGTCATCCTTAAGCTAGGCCTGTAGCGGCCTTTCGACTTGTTCACTTCAAATTAAATGGTTGCGGAACACATATAGAACAGATAGTGTTCGTTCATGATTTGTTTGTGGCCGGTTGCCCTTATGGGCCCGACCAAAATCTGCCAGACGAAAAAGAGACCGGGAGAAACCGATGCTGACCCGCAAGCAATTTGAGCTCCTGCGTTTCATCCACGAGCGCCTGACAGAATCCGGGGTACCCCCCTCCTTCGACGAGATGAAGGACGCCCTCGATTTGCGCTCCAAATCGGGTATCCATCGTCTCATTACCGCCCTGGAAGAGCGTGGCTTCATCCGCCGCCTGCCCAACCGGGCGCGCGCCATCGAAGTCATCAAGCTGCCCGACTCCGTCGCCCACGGCATCAGCGGCGGCCGCTCGCGCGGCTTCACCCCCAGCGTGATCGAGGGCGACCTCGGCCGGGTGCGCGCCGCCTCCGGCAACCCCGACGACGACAATAGCGGCCGGCCTATTGCCGTGCCCGTCATGGGACGCATCGCCGCCGGCACGCCGATCGAGGCGATTCAGACCCGCAGCCATGTCATCAACATGCCGGCCGACCTACTGTCAGCCGGCGAGCATTTCGCCCTGGAAGTGCGCGGCGACAGCATGATCGAGGCCGGCATTCTCGACGGCGATCTGGCGCTGATCCGCCGCACCGAGGCGGCCGAGACCGGCGACATCGTGGTGGCGCTGATCGACGACGAGGAAGCCACCCTCAAGCGCTTCCGTCGCCGCGGCGCGTCCATCGCACTCGAGCCCGCCAATACCGCCTATGAGGTGCGCATCCTGCCCCCCAACCGCGTGCGCATCCAGGGCAAGCTGGTCGGGCTGTTCAGGCGATATTAGATCTAATCTCCGATTTCTAAATCGTCCGTGCGCGGTGTGGCGTCGCGCTCAGCCGGCCGCTTTTTCTTTGGCCTGATCTTTGGCCCAAGTGTCGCGCAGGCCGATGGTACGGATGAACACCAGCCGATTGGACGTCGATTCCCGGTCGCGGCAGAAATAACCCTGACGCTCAAACTGCACCGGCTGTTCGACCTTGGCCTCACTCAGCACTGGCTCAAGCCGCGCGCCGCCGAGGACTTCGAGCGAATTCGTATTGAGGACGGCGGCAAAATTCTCCGTCCCACTCGGGTCGGGCTTGTTGAACAGCGGATTGTACAGCCGCACGTCGGCCGCAATCGAATGCGCCGCCGACACCCAATGCATGGTCGCCTTCACCTTGCGGCCGTCCAGCGCGTTGCCGCCCTTGGTCGCGGGATCGTAGGTGCAGCGAAGCTCGGTTACCTCGCCCTTGGCGTTCTTCACCATCTCGCGGCAGGTAATGAAATAAGCGTAGCGCAACCGCACCTCGGTTCCGGGTGACAGCCGGAAGAATTTTTTCGGCGGGTTCTCCATGAAGTCGTCTTGCTCGATATAAAGCTCGCGCGAGAATTTTATCTTGCGCACGCCAGCCGCCGGATCGTCGGGGTGATTGACCGCGTCCAGTTCCTCCACTTGCCCTTCAGGATAGTTCTCAATCACGACTTTGAGCGGCCGCAACACCGCCATGCGCCGCAGCGCCGTTTTGTTGAGCGCCTCGCGCACGGAAAATTCGAACTGGCCTGCGTCCACCGTGCTGTTGGCCTTGGCAACGCCGATGCGCTTGATGAAATCGCGGATCGCTTCCGGCGGCACGCCACGCCGGCGCAAACCTGCGAGCGTCGGCATGCGCGGATCGTCCCAGCCGGTCACATGGCCGCCGCGCACCAGTTCGGTGAGTACGCGTTTGGACAGCACGGTGTATGTCAGGTTCAGCCGCGCGAATTCATATTGATGCGGTTTCGACGGCACGTCCAGATTGGCGATGAACCAGTCGTAGAGCGGCCGGTGATCCTCGAATTCGAGGGTGCAGACCGAATGGGTGATGCCTTCGATGGCATCGGACTGGCCATGCGCGAAGTCGTAGCTCGGATAGATTTTCCATTGCGTTCCAGTGCGCGGATGCGGCGCGTTCAAAATCCGATAGAGCACCGGATCGCGCAGATTGATGTTGCCGGACGACATGTCGACTTTGGCGCGCAGTACGCGCGCGCCGTTCGGGAATTCGCCGGCGCGCATGCGGCGGAACAGATCGAGATTTTCCTCGACGCCGCGGCCGCGGAACGGACTATTTTGGCCGCCCTCGGTGAGCGTGCCACGGCTTGCGCGCATCTCGTCCTGGGTCTGATCGTCGACATAAGCCTTGCCGGCACGGATTAAATCCTCGGCCCAGCCGTAGAGGCGTTCGAAATAATCCGAGGCATGATAAAGGTGCTTGCCCCAATCGAATCCGAGCCAGCGCACATCGCGCTCGATGGCGTCGATATATTCCTGCTCCTCCTTGGCCGGGTTGGTGTCGTCGAAACGTAAATGGCAGCGCCCGCCAAATTCCTCGGCAATGCCGAAATTAAGACAGATCGCCTTGGCATGACCGATATGGAGGTAACCGTTCGGCTCGGGCGGGAAACGGGTGACGACCTGCTTGATGCGCCCGGCGTCGAGATCCGTCTTGACGATGTCGCGAATGAAGTCGCGCGCCGCCTCCGCTGTGATTGTCTCGCCGCTTGATTTATCGTCCTGCGCCATGCTTCCTCGGCTTCACCTGCAACCCTCTCTGCGGCCCTATGCCATGACGTGCCGCTTGGCTCAATGTCAATTGCACTGACACCTTTCCCCGCAACTGTGGTACAGGGCGCGCGATGAGCGAGCCCATCGTCACCCGATTTGCGCCTTCCCCCACCGGCTTCCTCCATATCGGCGGCGGGCGCACCGCGCTGTTCAACTGGCTCTATGCGCGCCGGTTTGGCGGCAAGATGCTGCTGCGAATCGAGGATACCGACCGCGAGCGCTCGACCGCGGCCGCCATCGCCGCCATTATCGACGGCCTGACCTGGCTGGGGCTTTCCTGGGACGGCGACATCGTGTTCCAGTTCTCGCGCGCGGCCCGACACCGCCAGATCGCCGAGCAGTTGCTCACCGCAGGCAAGGCCTACCACTGCTATGCCTCGCCGGAGGAACTCACGGCGATGCGCGAGGCCGCCCGTCGCGAGGGCCGCGCCAAGCTTTATGACGGACGCTGGCGCGACCGTAACCCCTCCGAAGCGCCGCCCGGGGTCAAGCCGGTCATCCGCCTGAAGGCGCCGCAGACCGGCGAGACCGCGATCGAGGATCAGGTGCAGGGCCGCGTGGTTTGGCAGAATTCCGATCTCGACGACCTGGTGCTGCTGCGCTCCGATGGCACGCCGACCTATATGCTGGCCGTGGTGGTGGACGACCACGACATGAACATCACCCATATCATTCGCGGCGACGACCACCTCACCAATGGCGCCCGGCAAAAGCACATCTATGAAACGCTCGGTTGGAACGTGCCGATCATGGCGCATATCCCGCTGATCCACGGGCCGGACGGCTCCAAGCTGTCCAAACGTCACGGCGCGCTCGGCGTCGATGCCTACCGAGCCATGGGCTATCTGCCGGCGGCCATGCGCAACTACTTGGTCCGGCTCGGCTGGGCGCGTGGCGACCAGGAGATGTTCACCACCGAGGAAATGGTGGCGGCCTTCGACCTGCCCGCCATCGGCCGTTCGCCGGCGCGTTTCGATTTCGCCAAGCTGGAAAACCTCAACGGTCATTACATCCGGGCCAGCAACGACGCCGACCTGATCGCCGCGCTCGAGCGGTTACTACCGCATATCGCGGGCGGCCAAGAACTCGTCAGCAAGATGACGCCAGCCATGCACGCCAAATTGCTCACCGCCATGCCGGGATTGAAGGAGCGCGCTAAAACTCTGGTCGAGTTGTTCGAGGCGTCCCGCTTCCTGTGGGCGAGCCGCCCGCTCGATATCAACGACCAGGCCAAGGCCCTGCTCACGCCCGAAGCCAAGGTCTTGATCGCCACGCTGCTGCCCGAACTGACGGCAGTCACCGAATGGACATCCACGGCGATCGAGGCGGTGGTGCGGCCCTATGCCGAACGCGCCGGGCAAAAGCTGGGCGCCGTGGCGCAACCGCTGCGGGCCGCGCTCACCGGCCGGACCACCTCGCCACCGATTTTCGACGTGCTCGCCGTGCTGGGTAAGGACGAGAGCCTGGCGCGCCTGCGCGATCAGGGCGGCGGCACCGCGCCTTAGAATTTTCCACAGCAACTGTCATGACGGGCGCCAGTGACAGGTGCATTGTCACAAGACATGCCTATATAGCGGGCAAATGCGCGCCCTGCGCTATCTTGCAGCGCCCACTTGATTGGGCTACCCAAAACGACGCGGGGCTTTGCACGCCTGACCTGGCGTTACGCCTCCCCCGGCTACAGGATTGTGACGCTCGCCGCTAATTCGAGGGCTCGACCATGGACGCCAAAACCAGCCAGAAGCCGGGCGCCACGAAGAAGACCGGTTCGATCACCGTCGGCAATAAGAACTGGGACTTCCCGGTTTACAGCGGCACGATCGGCCCTGACGTGCTCGATATCGCCAAGCTCTACGGCGAAAGCGGCATGTTCACCTACGACCCCGGCTTCACCTCGACGGCGAGCTGCGAATCCAAGATCACTTATATCGATGGCGACGAAGGCGTGTTGCTCTATCGCGGCTATCCGATCGAGCAACTGGCCGAGCACGGCGATTTCCTGGAGACCTGTTACCTGCTGCTCTATGGCGAATTGCCGACGCCCTCACAGAAAGCCGATTTCGACTATCGCGTGACGCGCCACACGATGGTGCATGAGCAGATGAGCCGGTTCTTCCAGGGCTTCCGCCGTGACGCGCATCCGATGGCGGTGATGACCGGCTCGATCGGCGCGCTGTCGGCGTTCTATCACGACTCGACCGACATCGCCGACCCGGTACAGCGCATGATTGCCTCACTGCGCATGATCGCGAAAGTGCCGACGCTGGCCGCCATGGCCTACAAATATTCGGTCGGCCAGCCGTTCGTCTATCCGAAGAACGATCTCGACTATTCGACCAATTTCCTGCGCATGTGTTATGCGGTGCCGACCGAGGATTACAAGCCGAACCCGGTGCTGGCGCGCGCCATGGACCGCATCTTTATTCTGCATGCGGACCACGAGCAGAATGCCTCGACCTCGACGGTGCGGCTGGCCGGCTCATCCGGCGCCAATCCGTTTGCCTGCATCGCCGCCGGCTGCGCCTGTCTTTGGGGGCCGGCGCATGGCGGCGCCAATGAAGCAGCGCTCAACATGCTGCGCGAGATCGGCACGGTCGACCGCATTCCGGAATTCGTCAAACGCGCCAAGGACAAGACCGATTCATACCGGCTGATGGGCTTCGGCCACCGCGTCTACAAGAACTACGATCCGCGCGCCAAGATCATGCAGAAGACCTGCCACGAGGTGCTGGCCGAGCTCGGCATCAAGGACGATCCGCTGCTCGACGTCGCCATGGAGCTGGAGAAGATCGCGCTGCATGACGACTATTTCGTGGAGAAAAAGCTTTATCCCAATATCGACTTCTATTCGGGCATCACGCTCAAGGCGATGGGTTTCCCCACCACCATGTTCACCGTGTTGTTTGCGGTCGCGCGCACGGTCGGCTGGATCGCGCAGTGGAAGGAAATGATCGAGGACCCGAAGCAGAAGATCGGCCGTCCGCGCCAGCTCTACACCGGCGCGACGACCCGCGATTACGTGCCGATTTCGAGACGGAAGTAAGCTGCGGCGCTAGATTTTGCCGTTTTTGCCCTTGCCATTGAGCTTCGGCGCCTTGGCGCCGTCGTAAGCCCAGGTCACATAAACGCCGGCCCAGGTGAAGCCGCCGCCGAAGGCTGCCAGCAGCAAGCGGTTGCCGGCTTTGAGCTGCGGCTCGTAATCCCACAAGCAGAGCGGGATGGTGGCGTTGGTGACGTTGCCATATTTGTGAATCGTCACCATCACCTTGTCCATCGGCATGCCCATGCGCTCAGCCGTCGACTCGATGATGCGCTTATTGGCCTGATGCGGCACCAGCCAGTCGATCATGTCACCGCGCAGATTGTTGCGCGCCATGATCTGGCCGGTGACCTCCGCCATGCGCGCGATGGCATATTTGTAGACCGCCGCGCCTTCCTGATGAACATAGTGCAGGCGGTTGGCCACGGTTTCGGCGCTCGCCGGCATGCGGCTGCCGCCCGCCTTCTGATGCAGATGAATCATGCCGGCGCCGTCGGAACGAATAATCGAGTCCATAATGCCGTAGCCGCTATCGCTCGGCTCGAGCAGCACGCAGCCTGCGCCGTCGCCGAACAAGACGCAGGTCGCACGGTCGGTGTAGTCGATGATCGACGACATCTTGTCGGCGCCAACCACCACCACCTTGCGCGCGGTGCCGTTGGCGATGAATTGCGAAGCAACTGACAGCGAATAGAGAAATCCCGAACAGGCCGCTTGCACGTCGAAGCTGCCGATATCGCGAATGCCGACCATGTCGCAGATCAGATTGGCGGTGGAGGGAAATTGCATGTCCGGCGTGGTGGTCGCACAGATCAGCAGATCAACCTCTTCCGGTTTGGTGCCGGTTTTTTGCAAGAGCCCGCGCACCGCTTCCGCCGCCATATGCGAGGTGCCGAGCCCCTCGCCTTTCAGGATGTGGCGCTCCTTGATGCCGGTGCGCTCGGTGATCCAGGCATCGCTGGTGTCCACCATGACCGCCAGCTCTGCATTGGTGAGCAGGTCCGGCGGCACATAGCCATGGACGGCGGTGATTGCGGCGCGGACAGGAATGGTCAAAGGCTTGGTTTCCAAACTTTCTGCCATAATATATGGCCGATGGGCCGGGCGGGCGGCAAACTACGCTGTTGACGGCGCGGATGCTACTGTTTCGCGCTTAAGTTGGTTAAGACCGCCGGCGCAATCGAGAACCACCGCGGCGGCGCGGTCGCTGGGGACCGCGTGACCGATCTCCATGATGCTATCCAGCCGGGCAAAGGCGGTGACCTGCCGGCGCCGCTCCGACGTATCGGCCAATAGTGGCAGCAGCGCGCCGCAAAGCCGCTCAGGCGTGGCGTCCCGCTGCAGGAATTCCGGCACCACGTTCTCGCCCAAAACCAGATTGGTGAGGATCGCGCTTGGGGCTGTGATCAGCATGCGGCCGATCATCTCCTCCAGCAGGGGAACCTTGTAGGCAGCAACCATGGGAACGCCTGCGACCGCCAGTTTGAGGGTTGAGGTGCCGGATTTGGTCAGTGCCGCCCGCGCCGTGCGGAAGGCGGTATCTTTGTCGCCTTGCTCAGTCACGATCCGCGTCGGTACGCGCCAGGACGAAATCGCGGCCGCTACGGCGTCAGCCAGTCGCGGCACCGCCGGCACCACAACATCGATCGTGCCGATGCGGTTGACGACCAGCGCCACCGTATCGCCGAACACACCCGCCATGCGGCGGATTTCGCCGGAGCGGCTACCTGGCAAGACCAACAGCCGCGGCGGATCGCCAAGTCGCCTGCGCGCCTCTTCGGCGCTCGGACGCATCTGATCTACTCGTTCGCTCAACGGATGACCGACGAAAGTACATAGCGGCCCGTCTAACCGCTGCATCGCTGCCGGCTCGAATGGCAGCAGCGCCAGCACATGGTCGACATAGGCGCGCATGGCGCGCGCCCGTCCCGGCCGCCATGCCCACACCGACGGGCAGACATAATCGACGATTGGAATTTTCGGCGCGATTTTCCGCACCCGCCGCGCCACTCGATGGGTGAATTCCGGGCTGTCGATGATGACCAGTACGTCCGGCCGGGCGGCGATCACCACATCCGCCGTTTCACGAATGTGGCGCAATATTTTCGGCAAGCTCGCCGGAATCGCCGCAAAGCCCATGATCGCCAGATCGCCGAGCGGAAACAGGCTCTGCACGCCCTCTTGCGCCATATGCGTACCGCCGACGCCGGAAAACCGCGCGCGGCTTTGCGTCCGCCGTTTGATCGCGGCGATCAGCGCGGCGCCTAGCCGGTCGCCCGATTCCTCACCGGCCACCAGAAAAACATGCGGGCTCATCGCTCGGGTCCAGCGGGCGTGCCAATGACAAAAATATTCGTGCGATCGGCAGCCTGCACCAGCTGTCCGGGCTCGGCAACGATCGTTGATCCCGCCACGACGGCAATGCCTGCCAGGCCCGCTCGCGCGGCGCCCTCAACGGTGAGCGGGCCGATTGACGGCAGGTCGAAGCGGCGGTCTTGCGCCGGCTTGGGGGATTTCACCAACACCCCGCTGCCGGCCGGCGCACCGATCCGCCCGCCGGTGCGCAATTCGGCAACGCGCAACAGCATCTGATCCGTACCTTCGGCCGCCTCCACCGCCAGAACATGCTTACCGGCCACCACGACGGCCTGCCCGACATCGAAGGGCCCTGTGGCGCGCAGATAATCGAGGCCGAACGCTATATCGGCACGGTCACGATCCGACGCTTGCACGCGGCCGAGCGTACCTTCCGGCACCAATATTTCCGGCGCCACCTCGTGCGCGCCGAGCAAGTGGAAGCCCTCGCGCTCAACAATTTTGCTGACACCAGACAGCAGATGATCGTCACCGCCGCGATAGGCCGCCATGATGCTCGGCAGCAGCAGCAGCGCCTTCAGATCGGGACGCAGCTTCCACAAGGTGGGCCGCACCAGCGATCCGATAAACACCACGTCGCGGCAACCGGCCGCATGGGCCAGCCGCGCGAAACCGCCGAGTTGACCGATACGGAGCCAATGATGCGGGTAGCGCACGACCATGGCCGGATCGGCAGCGCCTCGCAGCGGAAACAGCACGACCGGCCGTCCGCGGCCGGATACAAATTTCGCCACCGCCAAAGGCAGGGAGCCTCCGCCGCAAATGATTGCGAGCGGGCTTTGCTGCCCTGCTGTGGCGGCTCCGCTCATGCGTCCTCGCCGGCGTCGTTGCGTTTCACCGCCATGGTGAGCGGGCGCTTTCCGGCGCGAATGAAGTCGATCATCTTGTCGACTTGCGTATCCCCGCCATAATCCGCCGCGACGCGCGCAAGCCGCGCGGCAAACTCGCCACCGCCGAAAAATAGCGTCTCATAGGCGGCGCGAAGCTTATGGATGTCGGCCTTGGCAAGGCCGCTCCGGCGCATGCCGACCACATTGAGCCCGACCAAATTGGCGAGCGGGCCTTGCGCCATGCCGTAGGGAATGACATCGGCGCGAACACCGCTTAAGCCTACGATCATCGCCCCGTCGCCGATGCGTGCGAACTGGCGCACCGCTACGCCGCCGCCGAACACAACATGGTCACCGATGGTAACGTGGCCGCCGAGCAGAGTGTTGTTGCCGAACACGACATGGTCGCCGACTTTGCAATCATGCCCGATATGTGTGCCGACCATGAGGAAACAATGGTCTCCGACTTGCGTCACGCCGCCGCCATCCTCGGAACCGGTGCTCATGGTCACGCTCTCTCGGATATCGCAATCGGAGCCGACCGCGAGTTTCGTTGGTCCGCCGCGATAACTGAACGACTGCGGCGGAGAGCCAAGCGAGGCGAAAGGATGAATGACGGTGCGCGCGCCAATTGTGGTGTGGCCGGTCAGATTCACATGGGCGAACAGCCGGCAGCCGGCACCGAGCGACACATGCGGGCCGATGGTGCAATAGGGGCCGATCGAAACGTCCGGTCCAATATTCGCCCCGGGTTCGATCCGCGCCGAGGGATCGATCATACTGGCGCTCATGTGTCGGATATCATGGCGCCGAGCTCAGCTTCGGCCACGATCTGGCCCGCCACTTTGGCTACGCCGCGATACCACCACATGGTCTTGCGATGGGCGATCTTGGTCATGTGATACTCGATGGTGTCGCCCGGCCGAACCGGCTTGCGGAACTTCGCCTTGTCGATGGTCAAAAAAAACACCGACTTCGGCGGCGGCGTCACAATTGACAAGATGCAAAGCACGCCGGCCGTTTGCGCCATGCCTTCGATGAGCAACACACCGGGAAATACCGGATTGCCGGGAAAGTGGCCTTGGAAATGCGGCTCGTTGTACGTCACATTCTTGATGCCGATGCCGTGTTCATCGCCTTGAATATCGATCACCCGATCGACCATGAGAAACGGATAGCGATGCGGCAGTAATTTGAGCACATCCGCGATCTCGGCCGCTTCCAGCTTTTTTACGGCGTCATGCATGGCAATCGTCTCACTCGTCCGTTGCCGCTTCGGGACCGGCACCGCCTTTTTTGCGCGCCAGTCGCGTGATCATCGTCATTTCGCGGAACCACAGCTTTACCGGCTTTGCCGGCGTTCCACCCCAGCGCGCGCCGGCCGGCACATCGCCATGGACGTTAGCGGTCGCGGCAAGGTGCGCCCCCTCGCCGATGGTCACATTGGTATTTAGTCCGACACGCGCACCCAACACAACAAAGTCTTCCAAAGTCGAACTTCCTGCAATCCCGACTTGCGCCACCAACACGCAGTGCCGGCCGATATGGACATTGTGGCCGACCTGGACAAGGTTGTCGATCTTGGTGCCCTCGCCGATAATCGTGTCGCGAATGGCGCCGCGGTCGATAGTGGTTCCAGACCCGATCTCGACATCGTCCTGGATAATGACGCGCCCGACCTGCGGGACCTTGAGGCTTCCGGTCCGGCCCATCACGAAGCCAAAACCATCTTGTCCGATTTTGCATCCCGGATGAATGATGGCGCGGTCGCCAATCAACGTATTGGCCAAGATCGTCCCGGCCCCGATCGAGCAGTCGCGCCCGATCCGCACCTCGGCGCCGATCACGCTATTGGCTCCAATCACGGTGCCGCTGCCGATCTCGGCATTGGGTCCGATGACCGCGCCTGGGTCGACGGCGACGCCATTTTCCAGCCGCGCGCTCGGATGCACATGCGCGCCCGTCGCTTCGCCATTCGCAAACAACGAGGACGGCCGCAGCGAATGCGGAAATAATTCGCGCGTGACCATGACAAAGGCGCGATAGGGCTCACCCACCACCAGCGCCGGCACATGAGCCGGCAGTTTCTTGGCGAGGCTTGCCGTAGTCAAGCAAGCGCCGGCATGAGTCGTAGCCGCGGCAGCCACATAATTCCTGTTGTCAAAAAATGTAAGTTCGGAAGGCGCCGCGCGATCAAGTGGTCCAATATTGACGATGCGAGGCGCATGTGCCGGCGGGCGCGCCAGCGTCGCACCCGTCAGTGCGACGATCTCATCAAGCGTGAGACCGCGGCTGTGTCGCAGGAATACCGGTTCACTCATGCTGCCCGGGCTGTACCGTCGATCGCGGCCATCATCAGGACTTCGTTCAGAATTTCGTGCCCCCGCTGAAACGGAATACCTGCGTGCGGTCGTATGATTCCTTGGTCAGCGGGAATGCAAAATCGAACCGCAATGGACCGAGCGGCGAATCCCAGATCAATCCCATGCCGACTGACGAGCGAATCGATTTGGAATCGGCGACGGTGAGTGTTTCACCCGTCACGTTCCAAGTCGTCGGACCCTTATAATCCCAGACTGAACCGGCGTCGGCAAAAGCCGCCAACTTGATGCCGATCTCCTTTGGCAGGAAATAGAGCGGCGTTTGCGCCTCTACGGCCGCGCCCCAATACATCGTGCCGCCGAGCGAGTCGTTGGTGGTTGCCCCTGGGGTCAGATCGCGTGGCCCAAAGCCCGCGGGCGCAAAGCCGCGCACAAGGTTCGGGCCCATCTGGAAGTGATCCAGCATGCGCAGGTCCTTGCTGCCCCAGCCGGCGAGGTGGCCGCCCTGCAATTTGAAAACGCTGACGACGTCGGACAACACTTCGTAATAATTGCGCGTTTCAAACGACGAGCGAACGAAATTGACGTCGCCGCCGACGCCGGCAAAATCCTGCTTGAGGTCGGCATACAGACCGCTGGTGGGCACCTTGTTGTTGTCGAGGGTGTTATAGGCCAGCGAATAGCCGACCAATGAAACCAGGACTGCACCTGCCGCCATTTCCTTGCGCACCGCCAGCGAAGCCTCGCCGTCGGAGTAACAGCCGGGCGCCGGATTGCTTAGCGAACAGTTGTTGAACTGAGTCGGTAGCGTGACCTCCTGCCGGTAGATTGAATAACGCGGCTGCAGCGTAACTTCTTCGGTCAGGTCAAAGCCAAGACGCAGATTGGTGCCTATCGTTTTGGTATCGTACGACACATATGACGAGGACGTAGTATATTTCGCAAAAAGGTCGATGCCGCCGGCCATGCGATAGCCGAGCAAATAAGGTTCGATGAACGACAGGTCGATGCCGCGCGTGCGCTGGCCATACGTCACCGACGCCTTGGCAAATTGGCCGCGGCCCATGAGGTTTCGCTCGACGATGCTGGCTTCGGCGATGAAACCGTCGGTGGTCGAAAAGCCGCCGGAGATCGAGAACTCACCGGTCGCCGATTCCTCAACATCCACATTGATAACGATGCGGTCGGGCGCCGAGCCGGGCTCGTTGGTGATCTTTACCGATTTAAAGAAACTCAGGTTCTTCAACCGGCGTTCGGCGCGGTCGATCAACGCGCGATTATAGGCATCGCCTTCGCCGATATCGAATTCACGGCGGATCACGTAATCCCGGGTCCGGATATTGCCGCGTATGTTGATGCGTTCGATATAAGCGCGCGTGCCTTCCTCGAGCACGAAAACGAGATTAATGGTTTTGGTCTGGAAGTTGCGGTCGCCGCGCGGACGCACATTGGCGAAGGCATAGCCGCGCTTGGCGGCTTCGACTGTCATCCTCTCGACGCTCTTTTCGACCAAGTCGGCGTTGTACACGCTACCGGCACTGAGCTTGAGGCCGCTTCGCAGCGATCCCGGATCGATCGCCTGCACGTTCGAGACCACGTCGAGGGTACCGACGCGATACTGGCTGCCCTCATCGATGGTGAAGGTAACGATGAATCCCTTCTTGGCGGGATCGTACTCGCCGACCGCCGACACGATTCGTACATCGGCGTAGCCGTGCTTGAGATAGAACCGCCGCAACAGGTCGCGGTCGGCTTCAACGCGATCAGGATCGTAGATGTCGGTCGATTGCAGGAAGCTAAGCCAATGGCTTTCCGTGGTTTTGATGATGTCCTTGAGGCGGCCCGACGAGAAAGCTTTGGCGCCAACGAAACGGATATCTTTCACGCCGGTCTTGTCGCCCTCTTTGACCTCGAACACCAGATCGACGCGGTTGTTCGGAAGTTCGATGATCTTGGGCTCGACCCGCACATCGAAGCGGCCACTGCGATGATAGATTTCGATGATCCGCTGCACGTCGGCCTGCACGGTCGGCCTCGACAGAGTCCCGCGCGCCTTCGACTGCACTTCGGTTTTGAGTTGTTCGTCCTTGGCCTTCTTATTGCCCTCGAAAGCAACCCGGTTGATCACCGGATTTTCGACCACCGAGACCACCAATCGGCCGCCGGAATGATTGATACGGACGTCGGAAAATAGCCCGGTGGCGTAGAGCGATTTGAGGGCCTCGTCGATTTCCTGCGGTCCCAGCCGGCCGCCCGGGCCGCCCTTGAAATAGGAGCGCACGGTGTCGGCTTCGACCCGCCGGTTGCCTTGCACCACGATGGAATTGGCGGTCTGCGCGACAGCAACGCCCGAGAACGCAACCATCACCCAGCCGGTACCGACAAGGATACCGCCGAGGAGAGCACAACAAACAAGCAGTCCCCGAACAACCCGCACACAACGTCCCATTCTCAACGCGCCCTTATGATCCTAAGTGGCCGCCCCCGCTGCGGAATCGGCTCTGCCGGGCTAGGCTTTCGTCCGCTTTGTACAGCGTTTTAGCCGCACTGCAAACGATACTCCCAGCCCAAGTTTCCCTTTCCCCTCAAAAAGTTAACGGTAGGCAACGCTTTCAGGACGCCCCCAAGAAGAAGATGCCTTTTATGTCATTAAAGGTTGCAAAAATCATCAACATGAGGACCAGGGCGAGCCCAATACGGAACCCGACCTCCTGGACCCGCTCGGATAAAGGCCGCCCACGGACAGCCTCGATTCCATAGAACAAAAGGTGACCGCCGTCGAGCAGCGGGATCGGAAACAGGTTGAGAAGCCCAATTGAAACCGACAGCACGGCGGTGAGGCTCATGCAGGCGGGGAAGGTCTGACAGGCTTGACCGGACACCTGAGCGATCCGGATCGGACCACCAAGTTGATCAGCATCCTTCTGCCCAGTGGCCACCCCCCCGATGTAGGAAAATGTTTGGTCGATTACTGACCAAGTCTTGTGCATACCCTCAACCAAGGCAGCCACGGGCCCAAATACCTCCGTCTTAACGTCTCCAGGCGCCATTGAGCGGCTGATGCCTAGGACGCCGAGCCGATGCACGTTTCCAAAATGATCCTTAATTTGCTTCAGCTCTGGGGTCGCCTTGAGCGTCGCGCGCGCGCCGCCGCGCTCAATTACAACAGTTAGAATTTCCCCCGCACTCGTTCTGACGAAGCGCTGCATGTCAGCGAAATTATTGATCTTGTCGCCATTGATCGACACTACCAGATCGCCCGGCTGGAAGCCTGCGCGCTCAGCAGCGCTATTTGCATCAATCGTATCGACGCGCGCGGTGGTGGATTGTTCGCCCACGGTCATAAGGAGGCCGGCGAAAATGAAAACCGCCAGGATGAAATTTGCAATCGGACCGGCTGCCACCACGGCAGCGCGCGAACCGACCGGCTTGTGTATGAAGCTGTCGCGCTTCTCGGCTTCGCTCATAACAGCTGCAGCCCCATGATCGGGGATGCTTGCCGCATTGTCGTCGCCGAAGAATTTCACATAACCGCCGAGCGGGACGGCGGAGATCTTCCAACGCGTGCCGTAGCGGTCGTTGAAGCCAACGATTTCGGGGCCAAAACCGATCGAAAACACCATCACCTTGATGCCGCAGTAACGCGCCACCAAAAAATGCCCAAGTTCATGAAAAAACACGACAATTGTGAGAACGAACAAGAACGGGATCACGTGGCCGGCAAGCCAGCCACCGTAAGAGCCCAAAGTTCCCAGAAAATCCATATTCACCACACCCTCGTCCCAACCCTACGGGCCACGTCCTTACCTAAAGATTACTACGATGACTTTAAGGCAATTTCAGGCAAGAGCTCCCGCAAGTTCCTGGGCTAAACTTCTCGCAATATGGTCAATGGCGAGAGCCGCATCGAGCCCGGCCGGTTCCCCCAAGAGCCCGCGAGCGGCGGTCGCTTCCAGGGTTGCTTCCACAACCGTGGCGATGGCCGCAAAACCAATACGCCCGGCGATGAATTCGCCAACGGCGACCTCATCGGCCGCATTGAGAACGGTCGGCGCCGCCCCACCCGTCTCCATGGCCTGCCGCGCCAGCGCAAGCGCTGGAAAACGGGCGAGGTCCGGTTCTTCAAAGGTCAATTCGCGCACCCGCGCCAGGTCGAGCCGCGCCGCCGGGCCATCGATCCGCCGCGGCCAGGCCAGGCAATGGGCGATCGGGATGCGCATGTCGGGGCTGCCTAGCTGCGCCACCATAGAACCGTCGCGAAATTCCACCAGCCCATGCACCACCGATTGCGGATGCACCAGCACGTCGATCTCATCCGGCGCCAGCGCGAACAAATGATGCGCTTCGATCAGTTCGAGGCCCTTGTTCATCAGGGTCGCGGAATCGATGGTGACCTTCGGTCCCATCGACCAGTTCGGATGGCACAGCGCCTGCTCGGGTGTCGCAGCCTTAATCGCGTCCAGTGTCCAGGTGCGGAACGGGCCGCCGGAGGCCGTCAAGATCACGCGTTTGACGTCTTCGCGTCTTCCCGCGCCGAGCGCCTGGAACACCGCATTGTGCTCGCTATCGACCGGCAACACGGTGGCGCCGGCAATGGCCGCCCGGCGCATGAAAAACGCCCCGGCGCACACCAGGCATTCCTTGTTGGCCAGCGCAACGGTCGCGCCGCGCTCGATGGCAGCCAGTGTGGGTTTAAGTCCAATCGAGCCGCTGATCGCCGCCATCACCCAATCGGCCGGACGTTGGGCTGCTTCGACCAGGGCGCCCTCACCCGCCGCCGCCTCGATGCCGCTACCGGCCAGCGCATCCTTGAGTTCGCTGTAGTAGTCCGGGTCGGCAACCACGGCGAGCCGTGCGCCGACCTCGCGGGCGATTTTCGCCAGCGCACCCGCATTGCGGCGCGCGCTGATCGCTTCGACACGATAGCGGTTGGGTTCGCGTTTGATCAGATCGATGGTGCTGGCGCCGATGGAGCCGGTCGCGCCGAGAATGGTGACGCTACGCACCGCGGCGGCCGGTAGCGGTTTCGATCTGGCAAGGCCGGTTGGTGTCATGCGCTCACCATACCAGCAATCCGTGCGCGGGCGTGTCGAACCCGCCGCGCAGCAATCCGATCGCGCAGCCAACAAAAGCTGCCGCCCAAAAGCCATCGAGGCGATCCATCACGCCGCCATGCCCGGGAATAAGCTGGCTGGCATCCTTGGCGCCGAAATGGCGCTTGATCCAGGATTCTAGCAGATCGCCGAGCTGCGCCATCACCGATAGCAGCAGCGCGATGCTCGCAATTGCCGTCCCGTTGAACGATCCGAAAAGACTGGCGACCAGAACCGCCACAATCATCGCGCCGAGCGTTCCAGCAAATGCGCCCGACCAGGTTTTCTTCGGGCTGATCGCAGGCATCAATTTCGGTCCGCCGATCGCTTTGCCGGCGAAATATCCGAGAATGTCGGTCGTCCACACAATCGCGAACAACAAAACCATCGCGAGGAAGCCGAGATCGATGTCGTGCCGCAAGATCATGGGCGCCGCCAGCATGACCCCGGCATAGCCAACGCCGGCGATCATCCAGACCGGGCCGGTCACCAGCGTGGTCCATTCCCACAGCACAGCAATGGCGGCGGCCGTCCAAAACAGCGCGAACGGCCAGCCACCGAGATAAGCCGCGAACAACGCGACCGGCGCCAGCACGACGGCAGAGACGATGCGCAGCGTAAGATTGCTCGTGGTCTGCACCACGGGATCAGGATCCGGTCTTGGCAACTAGGCCGCCGAACCGGCGCTCGCGCTGCTGGTATTCGCCAATCGCCAACTCCAGCGCAGCGCGGTCGAAGTCGGGCCAATAGGTCGGCACGAACACTAATTCGCTATAGGCCGATTGCCACAGCAGAAAATTCGACAGGCGCTGCTCGCCGCTGGTGCGAATGATAAGATCTGGATCCGGCACATCGGGCGCGTCGAGAAACCGGCCGAGCGTTTCCATGGTGACATCCGCGTTCTTGATGGCGCCACTGGTGACTTGTTCGGCAACGCGGCGCGCCGCACGCGCGATTTCCTGGCGGGCGCCGTAATTGAACGCCACCACCAGCGTCAACCCGCTATTGCCGCGCGTGAGTTCTTCGGCCTCCACCAGCAGGCGGCCAATGTCGGCATCGAGCCCTTCGCGCTCGCCAATGATGCGCACGCGCACATTGCTTTGATGCAGCTCGGCAAGATCGTTGCGGATGAAGCGCCGCAGCAGGCCCATCAGCTCGCCCACTTCCGATGCCGGCCGCGACCAGTTTTCCGCGCTGAAGGAAAAGATGGTGATAAAACCGATGCCAATTTCGCCGGCCGCGCGGATCGTGCGCCGCAGCGCCTCAACACCGCGCTGATGCCCTTCCACGCGCGGTAGTCCGCGCGCCGCCGCCCAACGGCCATTGCCATCCATGATGATGGCGACATGGCGTGGCACTGCCGGCTTGACACTCAGCGGAACTTTACCCTCGGACATGGATGGTTGCCTCAGATCGTGAGGATCTCCTTTTCCTTCGACGACAGCATGTGGTCGATTTCGCCGATGCCGGAATCGGTCGCCTTCTGTACGTCGGCGGTGAAACGGTCGTGGTCGTCCTTGCTGATCTTGTGATCCTTCTCTAGTTTCTTGATCACATCCATGGCGTCGCGCCGCACATGGCGCACCGCCACGCGCGCGGTCTCGGCATATTTATGCGCGACCTTGACCAGCTCCTTGCGCCGGTCCTCGTTAAGCTCCGGAATGCGCAGGCGAATGGTCTGCCCCTCGGTCGCCGGCGACAGGCCCAGATTGGAATTGACGATCGCCTTTTCCACCGCATGCACCAGCGAGCGATCCCACACATTGACGGAGATCATGCGCGGCTCCGGCACGCTGGTGGTCGCGACTTGATTGAGCGGCATTTGCGCGCCGTAGGCCTCCACCATCACCGGGTCGAGCAGATGCGCGGAGGCGCGTCCGGTTCGCAAACCCGACAATTCGGTCTTGAGAACGGCGCTGGCGCCATGCATGCGGCGCTTGATGTCATTGATGTCGTGCGTTTCGATTGCCATGGCGATCCCCCGTACTCCGCGCGGTCATCCTTAATGCTTGCGCATGATCTGGTCCGAAAACCGGTTCCACTTTTCGGGATCATGCGCCGATGATCGTCGCGCGTCCCTTGCCGCGAAGCACGGCCTCGACGGCGCCCTTATCGGCGATCGAGAATACAATGATAGGCATGTTGTTTTCGCGGGCAAGCGCGAAGGCGGCGCCATCCAGCACGCGCAGGTCCTTTTCAATCGCTTCCTGATGGCTGAGCCGCTCGTAGCGCTTGGCTTTCGGGTCTTTCTTGGGGTCGGCGCTATAAACACCATCGACATTGGTGGCCTTGAGCACGGCTTGGCAATCGAGTTCCGCCGCCCGCAGCACGGCGGCGGTGTCGGTGGTGAAAAACGGATTGCTGGTGCCGGCGGCCAGCAGCACGATGCGGCCCTTGTCGAGATTCTTCAACGCGCGCTTGCGGTTATAAGTTTCGCACACCGATGGCATGGCCAGCGCCGATAGCGTGCGCGCCTCGCGCCCGGCCCGCTCGATAGCCGCCTCCAGCATCAGGCAATTCATGACCGTTGCCAGCATGCCCATAGTGTCGCCGACCGGGCGCGGCACGCCGCGCGCCGACACTTCGACGCCACGAAAAATATTGCCGCCGCCGACCACAACACCAAGCTCGACTCCGAGCTTTGCGGTTGCAACCAGATCGCCGGCCAGGCGCTCGACGGTGGCCTGGTCGATACCGAATCCGGAAGCGCCGGTGAGAGCTTCGCCGGATAATTTGACAATGACGCGACGGTAGACCGGATCACTCATGCGCTGCGATCCTTGTTCAAGCTTGATCGGTTCAGGCTAGCTCTGCCCAGCTGCGGCCGCGACTTCGGCTGCGAAGTCGGTTTCCTTCTTCTCAATCCCCTCGCCGAGCCCGTAACGCACGAACCCGGTGATCTTAATCGCACCGCCCACATTGGCTTCGGCTTCCTTGAGCACCTGTGTAACGCTTTTGGACGGATCGTGGACGTAAGCCTGTTCGAGCAGGCAGGCCTCTTTATAGAAGGTCTTGAGGCCCGACTCGACGATCTTCTCGATCACATTGGCAGGTTTCCCCTGTGCCTTGAACTTATCGGCCAGTACGCCCTTTTCGCGCGCCACCACCGCCGGGTCGAGCCCGGTTGAATCGACGGCTTGCGGATTGGAGGCCGCGATATGCATGGCGACCAGACGGCCAAGCGCCTTCAACTCATCGGCCTTGCCGGGCGATTCCAAAGCGACGATGACGCCGATCTTGCCGAGACCGTCGCTGACCGAACTATGCACATAAGCGCCGATGGCACCCTTGGTCACCGACAGGGCGGCGGCGCGGCGCAGCGTCATGTTCTCACCGATCTTCGCAATCGTGTCGGCAATCGATTCGGCGACCGTGATGGAGCCCGCCTTGGCGGCATTGATCTTGTCGACATCGGTGCCGGTGCTGAGCGCCACGCCGGCGATCATCTTCACGAGGCCCTGGAACAGATCATTGCGGCCAACGAAATCGGTTTCCGAATTGACCTCGACCACCACGCCTTTGGTGCCTTGCACTTGAATGCCGATCAAACCTTCGGCGGCGATACGGCCGGATTTCTTGGCGGCTTTCGACAGGCCCTTCTTACGCAGCCAATCTTGCGCCGCCTGCATATCGCCCTTAGTCTCGGTAAGCGCGGTCTTGCAATCCATCATGCCGGCGCCTGTCGACTCGCGCAGCTCCTTGACCATCTGAGCCGTGATATTCGCCATCGTGCTCTTACTCCGCCGTCAGTTACTCTGCGGTCAATTCTTTGGCCTTGGCGACCCAGCTGTCGACGCGGCCGGGAAGTCCCACTTCCTCGCCGATATTATGCGCGGCCTTGGTGTTGAGTTCGGCAATCTGTGTCAAGTGGAAGATGCCGAGATCGTTGAGCTGCTTCTCGATCGCTGGCGACACGCCCGGCAGCTTCTTGAGGTCGTCGGCAACGCCGCGCGGACCGGCGAGCGGCTCGAAGCCGAGATCGCCGGCGGCCGGCACGACCGGCACCGACTCGATGATCGGCCTTTCGGCGGCGCCTGCGTCGACGCCATGTTCGCCCTGGGCGCGCGAAATTCCGTCAATCGCCGCGCGCGCGATCAGTTCGCAGTAGAGCGTCACGGCACGGGCGGCGTCGTCATTGCCGGGTATGGTATAGGTAATGCCGACCGGATCGCAATTGGTGTCGACGATGGCCGCGACCGGAATGTTGAGCCGTTGCGCTTCCTTAATCGCGATATCTTCTTTGTTGGTGTCGATCACGAAAAGCAGGTCGGGTACGCCACCCATATCCTTGATGCCGCCAAGCGAGCGGTCGAGCTTGTCGCGCTCGCGCTGCATGGTGAGGCGCTCTTTCTTGGTGTAGCCGCCGGGATCGCCGGAGGAGAGCATCTCGTCGAGCTTGCGCAGGCGCGAGATCGAACCGGAAATCGTTTTCCAGTTGGTCATCGTGCCGCCGAGCCAGCGCGAATTGACATAATACTGCGCCGACTGCTTGGCGGCGTCCGCGATGGCGTCCTGCGCTTGGCGCTTGGTGCCGACGAACAGGATGCGCCCGCCTTTGGCCGCGGTATCGCTCACCGCCTGCAGCGCGCGATGCAGCATCGGCACGGTTTGGGCGAGATCGACGATGTGAATGTTGTTGCGGGTGCCGAAGATGTATTGACCCATCTTCGGGTTCCAGCGGTGGGCCTGATGGCCGAAATGCACGCCAGCTTCCAATAGCTGACGCATGGTGAATTCAGGAAGCGCCATAAGTTTCTCCGGTTGATCCGCCGCGGACGTTGTGAGCCCCGTGAAGGGACCACCGGACGGCCTTTTTGACCCATTGTCGGGGCCTAAAGCCACGGTCCGCGTGAGTGATGGGCGCGCTTATATAGGCGCGATTTGGGGGATGCAAGGCGTGCTAAAGACGTCACACCCCGAAATACTGCGAATAGCGCCGCTTGATGTCGTCCATCTGGGCGATCATGCCGGCCGGATCGGTATTCATGATCTTGATCGAGGCCAGCTTTGTGCGGCCGGGCTTATCCTTGACCTGCGCATGCACCGAACGCAAACCGCCCGTGTCCACGAACAATTGCTGGCCCTCGGCGCTGAACAGGAAGCTCTGGAACAGCCGCGCGGCATTAGGATGCGGCGCCGCCGCAAAGATCGCCGACGGCATGGCGACGAGCGGCGAGCCTTCGGTGGCATAGACCGGCACGATCGGCTTGCCGCTCTCGTTCGCAATGAGAACATTATATTCATTGCCGTCGAACATCACCGGGCGTTCGCCGAGGATAACCTTCTTCGGCGTGTCGGTCGCCGATTGCACCTGCATCACTTTTTGCTTGGACAGCTTTTCCAGATAGGGCCAGCCGAGATTGCGTACCAATTGATAGGTCGAGGTGATAATCGTGCCGCTGTAGCTCGGGTTCGCCTTGACCATCTTGCCCAGCCATTTCGGATCGAGCAGATCGGCAAAACTATTCGGCGCCTGCTCGCGCTTGATCATGTCGGGATTGTAGGCGATCACGCAGAGCGTCGAGCGCACAATGGCAAAAAAACCATCCGGGTCGCGATGCTCGGCCGGAATATTCTTGGCGACATCCTCCGGCACATAGGCCACGAGCAGTTTCTGCTGCTTCCAGGCGGTGAATTGCGCGGCGTGCCGGTGTTAGCCGCATCGACCGAGTGGATGCCGACGGAGTATTCCTGGCCAATACGGGTGTAAATGCGCTCGGCGCCGGCGCGCTCGACGCGGGCAGTGACGCCTAATTTTTTCTCGAAGGCTTTGGCGACGGTTTCGGCAAGTTGCAGATCGGCCGAGGTGTACCAGACCACGCGGCCTTCCTTTTTCGCCGCCTCGATCAGCGCCGGCGTGATTGTCTCCGCAGGGGCAGCGCAGCGCGCACGGGCGCGGCATAGGCGGTGAGGCCAAGTGCTACGGATGCTTTGAGAAGTTCGCGGCGTGACAGACCATGGCGGCGCATGATGAGCCTCTCCCGGATGGAGCCCGGTGGAGACTAGCACTTAAAAATGGATGCGCTAGACCGCCTCGACCTGCACCACGCCGGGCACCGCCTTGATGGCGCCGGCGATTTGCGGCGAGACCTTGAAGCGGCCGGGAAGTTTCACCTCGACCTCGGTGCCTTGCTTGAGCATCAGCACCATGCTCACTTCGCCGTCGCCGTTGCTCGCGCGGGACGCCGGCTCAAGCCGCTTAGCCACGCCCTCAATCGGGGCGCCATCGCGCAGGAAAACCCGCAGGCCTTTGTGCAGATTGGCGGCAGCCTGATCGAGCGGCTCGGCCGACTGGATGCGGGCGCGCACCTCGTCGCCTTGGACCTCGGCCGACAGAAACAACAGCACCGCGGTGCCAGGCTCGAGCAGATCGCGATGCTCGGCCAATCCTTCCGAGAAAATAATCGCCTCGTAATGGCCGGTCGGATCGGACAGCCCGAAAATGCCCATCTTGCTGCCGGTGCGCGTGCGCCGCTCGGTGCGCGACACCACGGTGCCGGCTACCCTGCCCGCCGTCGCGCCCATCTTCACCGCGCGCGAGAATTCCGCCCACGATTGCACGCGCAGTTTTTTGAGCACGGTGGCGTAATCGTCGAGCGGATGGCCAGACAGAAAGAACCCGACTGCGTCATATTCGCGGCGCAGCCGTTCCGCCGGCAGCCACGGCTCCATCGGCGGCAGCATAATCGGCTCGCGCTGCGTCCCGCCACCGAACAATTCGCTCTGGCCGAGCTCGGCGCCCTCATGCGCACGTTGCGCGCGCCCGAGCACACTATCGACCGCGGCCATGACGCGCGCACGGTTGGGCTCGAACGCATCGAAGGCGCCGGCGCAGGCAAGGCTTTCCAGCACGCGCTTGTTGATGGCGCGCGGATTAACGCGGCTCGCGAAATCAGCCAAATCGGCAAATTTGGCGGCGGAGCGCGCTTCGATGATCGTCTCCACCGCCTGCTTGCCGACGCCTTTGAGGGCTGCCAGCGCATAGACGATGGTGTTGCCGTCCACCTCGAAAGCCGCGTGCGAGCGATTGATCGACGGCGGATCGACCTTGATGCCGAGACGCTCGGCTTCGGCGCGAAATTCAGCGAGCTTGTCGGTATTGCCCATGTCGAGCGTCATGGTCGCAGCCAGAAATTCGACCGGATAATTCGCCTTCATGTAAGCGGTCTGATAGGCGACCAGCGCATAGGCGGCGGCGTGGCTCTTGTTGAAGCCGTATTCGGCAAAACGCTCGAGTAGATCGAAGATCGCGTCGGCCTGATAGCGTTCGATATTGTTCTTGATGGCGCCTTCGACGAAATCGTTGCGCTGCGCCTGCATTTCTTTTCTGATCTTCTTGCCCATGGCGCGGCGCAGCAGATCCGCCTGGCCGAGTGTGAAGCCGGCCAGAATTTGCGCAGCTTGCATCACCTGTTCCTGATAGACGATGACGCCGAAGGTTTCCTTCAGGATCGGCTCGAGCCTGGGATGAATGTAATCCGGCTGCTCCATGCCGTGCTTGCGCGCGCAATAGGTCGGGATATTCGCCATCGGGCCGGGGCGGTAGAGCGCGACCAGCGCGATGATGTCCTCGAAACGGTCGGGCCGCATGTCGAGCAGCGCGCGCCGCATACCGGCGCTTTCCAGCTGAAACACACCGACCGCTTCGGCGCGCGCCAGCAGATCGTAGGTGCCCTTGTCGTCGAGCGGGATGGCGGTGAGATCGATCTCGATGCCGCGCCGCGCCACCAGTGCGACTGCGGTCTGCAGCACGGTGAGCGTTTTCAGGCCGAGAAAATCGAATTTCACCAAGCCCGCCTGCTCCACCCATTTCATGTTGAACTGGGTGACCGGCATGTCGGATTTCGGATCGCGATAGAGCGGCACGAGTTCCGTCAACGGGCGGTCGCCGATCACGATGCCGGCGGCGTGCGTTGAGGCGTGGCGCGTGAGGCCTTCGAGTTTTCGGGCGATGTCGAAGGCGCGCTTGACCACCGGATCGCCGTCGCGCTCGGCTTGCAGTTTCGGCTCGCCCTCAATGGCTTGCGCCAGCGAGATCGGACTGGTCGGATTTTGCGGCACCAGCTTGCACAGCTTGTCGACCTGGCCATAGGGCATTTGTAGTACGCGGCCGACATCGCGCAGCACGCCGCGCGCTTGCAAGGTGCCGAAGGTGATGATTTGGGCTACCTGGTCGCGGCCGTAACGCTCCTGCACGTAGCGGATCACTTCGTCGCGACGGTCCTGGCAAAAGTCGATGTCGAAGTCGGGCATCGACACGCGCTCGGGATTGAGGAAGCGCTCGAACAATAGCCCGAAGCGGATCGGATCGAGATCGGTAATGGTGAGCGCGTAGGAAACGAGCGAGCCTGCACCGGAGCCGCGGCCGGGCCCGACCGGAATGCCTTTCGCCTTCGCCCACTGGATGAAATCGGCGACGATCAAAAAGTAACCGGGATATTTCATGCCGGCGATGACGCCGAGCTCGAAGTCGAGCCGCTCGCGGTATTCATCCGTGCTGTGCCCGGGCGCCAGGCCCGCGGTGGTGAGCCGCTGCGTGAGGCCCAGTTCGGCGCGCTTGCGCAACTCCTCCGCCTCGTCGACCACGCTGCCGCCCTCGCCGAGCGAAAAGCGCGGCAGGATTGGCTGATGCGTGAGCGGACGGAATGCGCAACGTTGCGCGATCTCGACGGTATTGGCGAGCGCCTCCGGCAGATCGGCGAACAGCTCGCGCATCTCGGCGCGGCTTTTGAAGCGATGCTCGGCATTAAGCTGGCGACGGTCGGATTCCGACACAAAACGGCCTTCGGCGATGCAGATCAAAGCGTCATGCGCCTCGTGGTCGGCGGCGGTCGCGAAATACGGCTCGTTGGCGGCGACCAGCGGAATGTTTTTGCGGTAGGCGAGATCGATCAGCACCGGCTCGGTCATGCGCTCATGGGCGGTGCCGTGACGCTGCAACTCGATATAGAGCCGGTCGCCAAACAAGTTGAGCAGCGCGTCGAGCCGCGCGGTTGCGATCTGGCTTTGGCCGGCGGCAATCGCCGAATCGAGTGGGCCGCCCGGGCCGCCAGTGAGCGCGATGATGCCGTCCGTCTCGCCCGCGAGCCATTCGAGCTTGAGCCGCGGTGGCTCGTTCGGGGCTGAATCCATGAAGGCGCGCGAGGACAGCCGCATCAGGCTGCGATAGGCGGCGTCGCTGGTGGCGAGTAGTACGATGCGCGAACGGTCGGGCTGCGCATTGGCGTTGCGCGCGCCGTGATCAGTGTCGCCGAAATCGATCGCCAGTGCGCAGCCGATGATCGGCTGGATGCCGCTACCCGCGAGCTTTTCAGAGAACTCGAGCGCGCCAAACATGTTGTCGGTGTCGGTGAGCGCGAGTGCGGCCTGCTTGTCGGCCTTCGCGAGATCTGCGAGCCGCGCAATCGGCAGCGCGCCTTCCAGCAGCGAATAGGACGAGTGCACGTGCAAGTGCACGAAATCGAGGTTGGACATGGATGATTCTCTCACTCATCCAAAGTGAGCATGCAAGCGCGCTAAGTCCACCACTTCAGCCGCACATCGGCAGGCTATGCCCGCTTTTCCCAGGGCGCGTCGCGGGATCGCGCGTGCCCTTGGTTCGTCATGCCCGGCCCAAAGGCCCTTCAACCTTGGGCCGGGCATCCACATCTTTAAACTCAACGCGAAACCAACGACGTGGATGGCCGGGACCTGGCCATGACGATTACGGATTAGAGGTTGCTGAACGTTTTCACAGGTTACTGAAGACCTGCGACCAGATAGCGATCATGCTCACGAACAACGTCAGCGATGCGAGGGCGGCGGCTTCTTGAACAACGGCTTTGAACATGGAATATCTCCCCAGAACGGACAGGGAACATAGTTCCTGTTATGTTCTTTGTCAAACGCCAAATATCGGCGCCCGGTAACCGCCAAAAATACTATTTATTTCAATTGGTTATATACGAAATGTGTTGCTTCGGGTTAGTCCACGCCCCCTACTCCATCTCCACCACCTGCCCGTCCCGCAACGTCACCCGCCGGTCCATGCGGGCGGCGAGTTCCATGTTGTGGGTGGCGATGATGGTGGCCAGACCCGAGGCGCGCACGAGCTGCGTCAGAGCGGCGAAAACGTGATCGGCGGTACGGATGTCGAGATTGCCGGTCGGCTCGTCGGCCAGCAAAATCCTTGGGGCATTTGCGACCGCGCGCGCAATCGCCACGCGCTGCTGTTCGCCGCCGGAGAGTTCCGCCGGCTGGTGATTGAGCCGGGCTTGCAGGCCGAGATAGCCAAGCAGTTCCACCGCGCGCTTGCGTGCCTCGTCGCGCGTGAGGCCGCGGATCATCTGCGGCAGCAGCACGTTTTCCAGCGCGGTGAATTCCGGCAGCAGATGGTGCGACTGATAGACGAAGCCGATTTCGTTGCGGCGGATGCGCGTGCGCTCATGATCGGGCAGGCCCGCGGTGGCGCGGCCGTCGATAAAGACGTCGCCGTGGTCGGGATGCTCCAACAGTCCGGCGATATGCAGCAGCGTCGATTTGCCGGCGCCCGACGGCGCCACCAGCGCCACCGATTGCCCGGCCCAGATTGCCAGTTCCGCGCCGTTGAGAATATGCAGCGTGGCGTCACCCTGCTGGTAGTGACGCTCGACCCCTTGCAGAAACAGGATCGGGATGTCCTGCTCTCCCTCGGCCGCCTCGACATTCGCATCGGCGAGAGTGTCACTCATAGCGCAGCGCCTCAACCGGATCGAGGCGCGCCGCGCGCCAGGACGGATAGAGGGTGGCGAGCAGCGAGAGCGTGAGCGCCATCACCACCACCGCGGTGGTCTCGCCAGTATCCATCTCGGCGGGAAGCCGCGAAAGGAAATAAAGCTCCGGCGAGAACAGCTCGGTGCTGGTGAGCCACGACATGAATTGCCGGATGCTCTCGATATTAAAGCAGATCACCACGCCGAGCAGGAAACCGACCATGGTGCCAACGACGCCGATGGCCGCGCCGGTGATCAGGAACACGCGCATGATGGCGCCTTGTGTGGCGCCCATGGTGCGCAGGATCGCGATGTCCTGCCCTTTATCCTTCACCAGCATGATCAGACCGGACACGATGTTGAGCGCGGCGACCAGCACAATGAGCGTTAGAATCATGAACATCACATTGCGCTCGACCTGCAGCGCATTGAAGAAGGTCGCGTTGCGTTGCCGCCAGTCGATCATGTAGATCGGCCGCTTGGCGGCGTCGGTCACCTCTTTCCGGTAGCGGTCGACGCGGTCGGGATTGTCGGTATAGACCTCAATCGCGGTGACATCGCCGGCGCGGTTGAAATAGGCCTGCGCTTCCTTCAGCGGCATGAACACCATGGAGGAATCGTATTCCGACATGCCGATCTCGAACACCGCCGCTATCTTGTAGATTTTGATGCGCGGTGTGGTGCCCATCGGCGTCACCGCGCCGCGCGGCGCCACCAGCGTGATATTGTCGCCGGAACGCAAGGAGAGCCGGTCGGCGAGCCGGCGTCCGATGGCAACCCCCTGCCCTTCGTCGAAGCCGCCGAGCGAGCCCTGCTTGATGTTGTTGATGATGGAGGGAAGCTTTTCCATATCCATCAGCCGGATGCCGCGAATGAGCACGCCGCCGGCATTAAACGGTGAGGACGCCAGCGCCTGGCCTTCGACAATGGGCGCGGCGAGCTTGATGCCTTTGACGGAGGCGATGCGGGCGGCGACTTCCTCCCAATCGGTCAGCGGCTTTTCCAGTGGCTGGATCAGCAGATGGCCGTTGAGGCCGAGAATCTTGTCGAGTAACTCTTTGCGGAACCCATTCATCACCGCCATTACGATGATGAGGGTGGCGACGCCCAGCATGATGCCGAGGAAGGAGAACCCGGCGATGACCGAGATGAATCCTTCCTTGCGCCGCGCCCGCAGGTAGCGCAGCGACAGCATCCATTCGAACGGCGAGAAGGGCCGCGTCCCGTCGGTCTCGGTCATTGAGGCTTGGTTCCCACGCCACCGAAGTTTTCACACGATTCTGGCGGATTCGTGGGCGAAACCTTTGAGAGCGCACAGGTTTGTTGAGGCGCGACTAGCAAATAGCGCGTATCGAATAGAAAGAATAGGACAGCTTTTGCCGCCCTATTCGCCACTCGCTACTCGCTATTCGATCACTTGCCCAGCAAATCGAGCGCCGCCGCCGGCGTCATCAGTTCCTTAGCTCCGTCGGCGCGTTTCTTGACCTCGACCTTGCCTTCGGCCAGCCCGCGCGGGCCCACCATGACCTGCCAGGGCACACCGATCAGGTCGGCCGCGGCGAATTTGGCGCCCGCCCGCTCGTCGAGATCGTTGTAGAGAACTTCGACGCCCTTGGCGGTGAGATCGCGATAAAGCTGTTCGCACGCCGCATCGGTGGCGGCATCGCCCTGCTTGAGATTGAGGATCGCGACCTTGAAGGGCGCGACCGCCTCCGGCCAAATAATGCCGGCGGCGTCGTGCGAGGCCTCGATGATGGCGGCGACCAGCCTACTCGGCCCGATGCCGTAAGAACCCATATGCACCGGCTTGTCACCGCCCGCGCCGGTGGAGACCACGGCCTTCATCGGCTCAGAATATTTGGTGCCGAAATAAAAGATATGCCCGACCTCG
>SHVM01000077.1 GCA_009694265.1 Pseudolabrys sp. | reverse complement strand
ACGGGGAAATCTTCTATACGCTGAAGGAGGCGCAGATCATCGTCGAAAGCTGGCGACGGCACTACAACGCCATCTGACCGCACGCATCGCTTGGCTACCGTCCGCCCGCGCCCGAAGTCTTCGTGCCCGCCTTCGCCGCGTGGCCGGCTGCGCAATCCCGGCCAGCTCCGCCGGCCACGCTGGCGCAACGGCCAACGCTAAACTAATATTCTACCCGGACCACTCAGTGGGGGCCGATCAGAGCCGATGCTGGCGCCCGCATGACCGGCCAAAGCCCGCCATGCGCCGCGCAACCGGCTCGGCCATCCGCTTGAACCTCTTGCGTGATCGTCGTCTATCGCCATCCGTCAGCCGGCGTCGGTTTTCTTCAAGTCAATCTCGCTGCGGATTGGAGCGGTCACCGACGTCACCGGAGTCAGTTCCGCTTTGCGCCGCGTTCCCTGCATATTGAGCCATATCTCGCGCGCACCCAGAATGGTCAGCGCGATCGCGAACGGCACCAAATAATAAAGTATACGGAACAGCAGCAGGCCTGCCAGCAGATCTTCCTTGTCGAACTGCCACAAGGCGACCAGCATGGCGGCGTCGAACACGCCGAGACCGCCGGGCGCGTGGCTGGCGAAGCCGAGCAGCGTCGCCGACACGAAGATCACCGCCAGCGTAATGAACCCGATATTCGGCTCGCCCGGCAGCAGCATGTACATGGCGAGCGCGCAAAAACCGAGGTCGAAAATGCCGATGCCTATCTGCAACATCGTGGACGGCCCGCTCGGCAATTTCACATTCCACCCGCCGCGCCCGATCTCGCGCGGCGCGCTCCAGACCCAGGCGATGTAGCATGCGAGAATAACCAGCAAGCCGATGCCGATGCAGCGGTTCGGAAACGGAGGCAGTTGATCGATCGCGCTGGCGGCGATTGGATCGATGGTGATGCCAAGCCCGAGCACGGTGACATTGCCGAGCCAGAACGTGAGGCCCGCCACGAAACAGATCTTCGCCACCTCGACGACGTCGAGCCCGTAGACGGAATAGATACGGTAGCGTACCGCGCCGCCGGTGAACACGGTGGCGCCGATATTGTGGCCGATTGAATAGCTGGTGAAGCCGGCAAGCGCGGCGATACGATAGGGAATTTTCGTGCGCCCGATCGTGCGCAGCGCAAACCAGTCGTAGAATGTGAGGGTGAAGTAGCCGCCAGCGACGAACGCCGCGGCGGCGGCGATGTGGCGAAGCTCGGTCGCCCGCAATGCCGCATATATTTCGTCAACCTCGATATCGCGCAGCATGCGGACCAGCACCACCATCGCCACGGCGATGATGGTGAGGCTCAGCATGACTCCGATGCGATTCCAGCCGATCGTATTCTGGAAAAAGCGTGCCACGGCACGCAACCAATTGAGCATTTTTCCTCCGGCACCCGATCTCGGTTTATCCGGGATCGGCTCCTTTTACTGCGCAAGTCGGCTATAGCCGACTTGGTATGCGTGCAGGCCCCCCGGCCAAGAGACCCCGCGACGCCAAGCGCCATTCGGCGCGTTTTTTTACCCAGTAGCAGAACTTAACGCGCTGCGCGAGTGGACTGCCGCACGTACCGGCAATCTGCTAGTAATGCCGGTAAATTAGCCACAGGCCTTAACGCAGTTACGGCCGTGGCCGGAACCGGGATGCAAAACCCCGGACCATTGGAGGTAACGTGCCATGACCGATAGGATCATTCCATACCACGCCGCACGGTTCTCAAGGGTGCCGGATTGGGTGTCGACGCCGGGCTGCTGACCGGTGTCGTGACCCTGGCTGCGGCAGCGGCTGAAAATATCTGGAGCGCGGAGTATTGGGCCAAAAAAAGCGACAAGAAGGGCGACGTGAAGCTTAATCTTTGGCGCAAGCGCATCGGCGCGCCCGCCGCCGGAGAAGCCCCGCGCCCGCTCATTTTCCTGGTGCACGGCTCATCGAACTCGGCGCGCTCGTCCTACGACCTCAACGTGCCCGGCAAGGGCGACTACTCTTTGATGAATGTGCTGGCGCGTTCCGGCTACGACGTGTGGACCATGGACCACGACGGCTACGGATACTCCGGCTCATCCGGCAACAATTCCGACATCGCCAGCGGCGTCGAGGATCTCAAGGCCGCGATGCCGGTCGTGCTGAAGGAGACCGGGCAGGCAAAGGCGCATTTCTACGGCACTTCGTCCGGCGGAATTCGCGCCGCAGCTTATGCGCAGGCGAGCCCCGAGCGAGTCGGCCGGCTGATCCTGTGCGCCTTCACCTACAAGGGCAATGGCGCGGCGGAGATCGAACGGCGGCGAAAGCGAATTGACGAACTGCGCACCAATAATCGCCGCAAGCGCGACGCCACGACGATCCGTTCGATCTTCACCCACAACGGCCACCCGGACTTGTACGACCCGGCGGTGCCGGAGGCGATCATTGCCGCGGAGATGAAATTCGGCGATCAGATCCCGACCGGCACCTATCTCGACATGGCGGCGAACCTTCCGATCGTCGATCCCAAAAAGGTTCTGTCACCGGTACTGATGCTGCGCGGCGAGTTCGACGGCAACTCGACCAATGACGACCTGCTCGACTTTTATCGTCAACTGCCGAATGGCGACCGCCAGTTCGTCATCCTACCGCAGTGCGCGCACAGCCCGGGCTACGGCAAAAATCGCCAGCTGCTTTATTACGCCATGCACAATTTCTTAGGCGCGCCCGCGCCGACCGCGGCTTAAACGGCGGTAAAAAACTCCCGCAACGCGGCCGTCGTCTCCTCCGGCGCTTCCTCGGACAGATAATGTCCGCTGGGTACGGTTTTGGCTGCCACGATATTGGACGCGTAGGCCCGCCAGATTTCGCCTGGTGACGGCTTGCTGCGTCCCACCCCACCGGTCGCGCCCCACAAGATCAGAGCGGGGCATTCGATCTTGCGTCCGGCCTCGAAATCCTTGGTGTCCATCGCCATATCGACGCCAGCCGCGGCGCGGTAATCCTCGCAGATCGCGTGGATGGTTTCCGGATTGCGGAAGCAGCGCTTGTATTCGGCAAGCGCTTCCGGATCGAAGAATGAGAGTCCCTGCTTGGTCTTCGCCAGTTTTTTCTCAATAAACCAATCGGGATCGGCGCCCATCATACGCTCGGGCATGTCGAACGGCTGGATGTTGAAGAACCAGTGCCAGGAGAACGTGGCCCACTCCTGGGTAATATTATTGTACAAATAATGCTGCGGGATGATGTCGAGGATCGCCGCGCGCGTGACCTTGTCCGGATGGTCGAGGCACATGCGATGCAGCACGCGCGCGCCGCGGTCGTGGCCGGCGGCGTTGAATTTGTCATAGCCGAGCGCGGCCATGACCTCGATTTGGTCTTGCGCCATGGCGCGGAACGAATAACCGGAATGATCGTCGCCGCCCGGCGGCTTTTCAGAATCGCCGTAGCCGCGCAGATCGGTCAGGACCACGCTGAATTCCTTCGCCAGCGTCGGCGCGACCTTGGCCCAGTTGAGATGATTGAACGGATTGCCGTGCATCAGCAGCAGCGGCGGGCCGCGCCCGCCGGTGACGGTCACAATCTGCGCGCCGCTGGTCTTGATCTCGCTGCGGGTGAAGCCTTCGAGCATATTTTGTTCCAAAATACTCCGCGAAACCAGCATAACAAGTTCCAAAAAGAAAAGTCCCGGCTTCGCTAGGCGAAGCCGGGACTATCGGTAGCCCATCGGTCTGAACGCTTAATCGCAGACTTGGATGCGGCGCAGGCGTGGGCCGTAGGGCGTCTCGACGACGCGCTTGACGGTGTAGCAGTAGCCGCCGGCGATAAAGGTCGGGCCGTAGAAACCAAAGCCGCGGCCGTGCCAGCGGTGATAGCCATGGCCGTGATGGCCGTGGCCGTGCCAGCCGGGGGCGGCGGAAGCGGCGGTCGGGGACAGAGCGGCGGCGCCGAGGACAGCGGTGGCACCGAGGGCGAGGGCGAGCTTGCGGATCATGGCGGTCTCTCCTGTTTCAAGGGATGTGGTCTCACATCCTGGACATGGGTCGCAGGCCACCCGGATAAGGTTCAAAGCCATCGCGCCGGAAACGACGCTTTATGAAAGACGGGCCACGGCGACACTGATTTTTAGGCAAAACCCCCCTTAAAACAGGTATTTGACCAGCTTTCGCTTGCCCAGCCGCGACTGAAAAGGGGAAACTAGTAAACTAGCCCCGTGGCCAGGCGGGCGGATTCGAATTTTCTTGCGTTTTACTTGAACCTAACCGCCACCCCGAACGACTTAACTCACGAGCCGATTAGCCTGCGATGCAAACGACTTCGGACGAGGTTCTGATCGCAAGGATCGCAGGCGGCGACCGGCTCGCCATGCAGGTGCTGTTCGCACGGCATCATGTACGGGTGTACCGGTTCGTTCTGCGGCTGGTGCGCAACGAAGCAACGGCGGAGGACTTGATCAGCGACGTGTTCCTCGACATCTGGCGGCAAGCCGGAAAATTCGAGGGCCGCTCGGCGGTCTCGACCTGGATGTTGAGCATCGCGCGCTTCAAGGCCCTGTCGGCACTGCGGCGCCGGCCAGAACAGGAACTGGATGACGAAACGGCAGAGCGGATCGAAGACGAATCCGACGATCCGGAAACCGCTCTGGCGAAGAAAGACAAAGGCGCGCTGTTGCGGCAATGCCTGACCGCATTGTCGGCGGAGCACCGGGAGATCATCGACCTCGTCTACTACCACGAGAAGTCGGTGGAAGAAGTGGCCGGGATTGTCGGCATCCCGGAGGCGACGGTGAAGACGCGCATGTTCTACGCGCGCAAGAAATTATCGGAGCTCCTGAAGGAGCGAGGAATCGATCGAGGTTGGCCATGAACACGCCGAACAAAGTGACGCAAGGCGACATCGAAGAGCTGCTGCCATGGCATGCGGCCGGCACGCTGAGCCGTAGCGATGCCCGGCGTGTCGAAGAGGCCTTGGCCCGCGATCCCGAACTCGCCCGCCGCTACGCGCTGGTGCGTGATGAATTCGGCGAGACCATTCATCTCAATGAAACGCTGGGTGCGCCTTCGGCGCATGCCATGGAAAAGCTGTTCGCCAAGATCGACGCCGAGCCCGTACGCAAGCAGGCCATGTCGCTCAATCTCGGCGCACGCGTTGCGGAATTCTTTGCGGGTTTTTCACCGCGCACGCTGGCCTACGCCGGCAGCGCGGCCATGCTCGCCATCCTGCTGCAAGCCGGAATTATCGCCGGCGTCATGCTGAAGGAAACCAAGACCGGCGGCTACGAGACCGCGTCGGCGCCGTCCACCGACCCCGGCGTCGGCGCCTTCACGCTCATCCGCTTCGCGCCACAGGCGAGCGGCGACGACATCACCAAATTTCTCCAAGCCAATAAGCTTTCGATGGCGGCGGGCCCGATGGCCGGCGGCCTCTACAAAGTCCGCGTCTCGATGGCCGGACTGCCGAAAGCGGATCTCGCCGCCATCGTCAAGAAACTGCAACAGGATAAAGTTGTCGGCTTCATCGCCACGACCGAGTAAACTGAGCGAATTCGGTTTTTCCGGAAGGCCATTCTATGCGCGCGAAACGAAATGCCCTGCTCTGCCTCGCGGCCCTCACGAGCTTGACCGTCGCGGTGGCCGATGGCGCCCTCGCGCAAAAAATGAATAACCGCGGACCGTCGCCGAACATTGGCGTCAGCCGGCCGCCGGTGAGTCCATCGGGCGGTGGATATCAAGGCGGCGGTTATCGCGGCCCCGGCTGGGGCGGGGTTGTACCTGGTATTCTCATGGGACTCCCGCAGGGAGGTGGACCGTACGGCCCGCCGGGCGGCGGGCGATCCATCGACGATGGCACCATCGACGGCGGGCCGCAGGGCCCGCGCCGGCCTTTGCAACCCGCAACGCGGCGCGGCCCGAGCGGCGCCCCGCCGGCCAATGAGCGCCGGCTGGTGCCCGATGAGGTCGTGATCGAGATTCCGAATTCTGTCAGTCCGCAAGCCATCAACGCGCTGCAAACTCGCTCTCGGCTGACGCGCATCGAGCAGCAGAGTTTTCAGTTGACCGGAACGACTTTGTATCGCTGGCGGATTCCCGACCGCCGTTCGGTTCCCGCGGTGGTGCGCGCGCTCGAAGGCGATGCTGTCGTTGCGTCGGCGCAGCCGAATTATCTGTTCGCGTTGCAACAGAGCGAATCGAAAACCGGTGGCGATCCGGCGCAATACGAACTCGCCAAGCTGCGGCTGCCGCAGGCGCATGGCGTGACCAAGGGCGACAATGTTCTGGTCGCGGTCATCGATTCCGGCATCGACGATTCTCACCCTGATCTTAGCGGGTCGGTCGCGCAGAGTTACGATGCGATCGGTACGCCGGGTGCACCGCATAAGCACGGCACCGCCATGGCGGGGCTGATCGCCGCGCATGGCAAGCTGATGGGCGCTGCACCGGCTGCGCGCATTCTCGCGATCCGCGCCTTCGATCCCGCGGGTAAAACCGCCGAAGGCTCGACCTTCAATATTCTCAAAGGCCTCGACTGGGCCGCGGCGAACGGCGCGCGCGTCATCAATATGAGCTTTGCCGGACCCGCCGATCCGGCGATCCAGCGCAGCCTCGCCGCTGCCCGCAAAAAGGGAATTGTGCTGGTCGCCGCCGCGGGAAATGGCGGGGCTAAATCGCCGCCGCTCTATCCGGCGGCCGATCCGAACGTGATCGCGGTGACCGCGACCGACGCCGACGACAGGCTGTTCGAGCAATCCAACCGCGGTGGCTACATCGCGGTGGCGGCGCCGGGCGCGCAAATTCTGGTTGCGATCCCCGACGGCGGCTATGAGGTGTCGTCCGGCACTTCCTATTCGGCGGCCGAGGTGAGCGGCATTGTCGCGCTGATGCTCGAACGTAAACCCGACCTCACCCCCGACAAGGTGCGCGCCATCCTGCTGGCGACCGCCAAGGATCTCGGTCCCAAAGGCCGCGACAATATGTTTGGCGCAGGGCTCGCCGACGCCTATGGCGCGATCATGGCGGACGGCGCGCCGGTCTTGTCCGCCGTGCCGCTGCCAGTCAGCCGCGTGAGCACCGGCGCGCGCTGATGACAGCAAGCGATGTGCCGAATACCTCGCCGTCCATGATGCCGCTGCGCGTGACGCGCAACGACCAAATCGCCGACGGCATCCATCTGCTGGAATTCCGCGATGTGGGCGGCAAGCCACTGCCGGCTTTTTTAGCCGGGGCGCATATCACGATCCGGGTGCCGAACGGCGCCTTGCGCAAATATTCGCTGTGCAACGACCCGGCCGAGCGCGACCGCTATCTGGTCGCTGTCAAGCGCGAAGCCAATGGCCGCGGCGGCTCCACCAATCTGATCGACGGTGTGACAGCCGGCGACGAGCTGATGGTGGCCGCGCCGATCAACGATTTTGAATTGCCGCAGCGCGCGCAGGATTTTCTGTTCATCGCCGGCGGCATCGGCATTACGCCGATCATGGCCATGATCCGTCAGGTGCAGGCGGAGAAAAAACGCTTTCGTCTGTTTTACTGCTCGCGTTCGCCGGAAACGACCGCGTTCCGCGACGAGCTGAGCGCGCCCGAATTCAAGGACAATGTCACCATTCACTACGACCATGGCGATCCGGCTCGCTCGCTCGACCTGCGGCCTATTCTGGCGGAGCGGAAAAATCGCGAGCATCTGTATTGCTGCGGACCGCGCCCCTTGATGGAAGCGGTGCGCAACATGACCGGCACCTGGTCGTCGACGGCCGTGCATTTCGAGGCGTTCAGCGACGCGGAAATGCACAAGCCAACCGACAAGGCATTCAAGGTGCGGCTGGCGCGCTCCGGCGAGGTCATCGACGTGCCGGTGACCAAGACCATTCTTGAGGCCTTGCGCGACCACGGCCTCGATGTGCCGAGCTCGTGCGAAACCGGAACCTGCGGCACCTGCCGCACCAAAATGCTCGCCGGGCAAGCCGACCATCGCGACCTCGTGCTGGCCGAACACGAGCGTACCGACAACATCATGATCTGCGTGTCGCGGACGCGCTCAGACGAAATCACCATCGACCGCTAGCGCGTTATTGCTGGATCGATCGCAGATAGGCGCTCACCGCGCGGGCGTCGTCGGCGCTGAACTTGAATTCCGGCATGTCGGGATGGCCGGACGAAATGCCGCGCTCAAGCTGCCTGGAAAACTGATCGAGATCGTAGCTGCGGCCGAGCGTGCGAAACGGCGGCGCCGATGGCCGCGGGCTAGTGCCGGTTTTTCCGATCGCGTGGCAAGACACGCAGAATTCTTTCAGGACCGCGCGGCCGTGCCGGCTCGGCGCCTGCGCCTGCGCCAGCGCGGTGGAGTCGAAGACCAGAATCGCCAAGCCTGAAGCGAAGAGTATTCGTTTCATCGCCAATCCGATCTCTCGTAAAACATGGCGCGCCGGAAGGGATTCGAACCCCTGACCCCCAGATTCGAAGTCTGGTGCTCTATCCAGCTGAGCTACCGGCGCGTGATTAGGTGGAGTAAAGCGGCTAACGCAATTTGTCCATCCGGCGGAGCGCCGGGGAATGCAATGACCGCCCGAAAAGACTACAGTTACGCATAGAATAATATGGGGGGCTGCTTCGTGCGAGCGAATGAAATTCTACGCAACGCCGTCAAGGAAAAACTGGCGCGCAACGAGGTGGTCGTCTCGATGACCATCCGCCTCACGCGCAGCGTCGAGATCGCGCGGCTGGCCAAGACCGCCGGCTTCGACATGATCTATATCGATCTGGAGCATTCGACCATGACGCTCGACGCCACGGGCCAGATTTGCCTGGCGGCCTTGAGCGCCGGCGTCGTCCCCATGGTGCGCGTGCCCGCCAATACACCCGAATATATTCAGCGCGTGCTGGACGGCGGCGCGCTCGGCATCGTCGCGCCGGGCATCGGATCGGCCGAGGAAGCGCGCGCGGTGGTCAGAGCGGCGAAATTTCCGCCGCTCGGCGAGCGCGGCGCTGGTGGCGCTCTGCCTCACTTGGAATATCGCTCGTTCCCGACGGCGGAGGCTAACGCGGCCATGAACGACGCCACCATGGTCATTGTGCAATTCGAATCCGCCGAGGCTATCGAGAAAGCCGACGAAATCGTCGCGGTCGACGGCGTCGACATGGTGCTGATCGGCGTGAACGACATGCTAGCCAGCATGGGATTTGCCGGCCAATACGAGCACGCCAAGGTGAAGGACGCCTATGCGCGCACCATCGCGGCCTGCCGCAAGCACGGCAAACATGTCGGCGTCGGCGGGCTTTCGACCAAGCCGAAGCTCGCCGCGGAATTCGTCGCCATGGGCGCGCGCATGGTCTCCACCGGAACCGACATCCAGTTCCTGCTCGCCGCCATGACCGAGAAAGCGAAGCAAGTGCGCGAGATGTCTGTGTGAAGACAGCCGCTGCGCCAACCATTCTCGGCGTCGTGCATACGGCGCCCGCCTTCGAGATGCCGGGCGGCGCCTGCGACTGCCATGTGCATGTCTTCGGGCCGGACGAGAAGTTTCCGCTCTCGGCCAAACGCCGCTACACGCCAGGCGCGGCTTCGATCGGCGACCTCACCGCCATGCACCAGGCACTGCATATCGAACGGGTCGTCGTCGTGCATCCGTCGCCTTACGGCGCGGACAACGCGGTCACGGTCGACGCGGTCCGTAAACTAGGCCACCGCGCACGCGGCGTCGCGGTCATCGACGGCACGATCAGCGATGCGATGCTCGACGATATGCATGGCGCCGGCATCCGCGGCGTACGGGTAAACCTGGAATCCCATGGCGAGAGCGACCCCGCCGTGGCCGGGCGGCATCTGCAGCATGCGGCCGAGCGCGTGGCGCGCCTCGGCTGGCACGTTCAAACATTTACCAACCTTGCCATTCTGACGGCGTTGCACGACGTCATATTGAAGCTGCCGGTGACGCTGGTGGCCGACCACTTTGGACTTGCGCAAGCGTCGCTCGGCACCGATCAATCCGGCTTCGCGAAATTCCTGACACTGCTGCGCAGCGGCAATATCTACGTGAAAATCTCCGCGCCCTACCGCATCTCGCAACAGCCGAATTACAACGACGCCGCGCCGATTGCGCGCGCCATGATTGCTGCTAATCCGGACCGCATCGTCTGGGGAACCGACTGGCCGCATCCCGGCGCCGCCAAGCGCGATCCGGCGCTGATCGAGCCGTTCCGGCCGGAAGACAATGGCGCTGCGCTCAATCGTCTCGCCGGATGGACGAGGAATCGCAGCGAGCTACAAAAGATCCTCATCGACAATCCGGCGCGGCTCTACGAATTTTAATGATGGCGCGCCCGGAGAGATTCGAACTCCCGACCCCCAGATTCGTAGTCTGGTGCTCTATCCAGCTGAGCTACGGGCGCTGATGCCGCTGCCGGTCAATCGGGCGGCGGAACGGGGGATAGCTATCGCCTTGGGGTTTCATTGGCAAGGGTTGCAGGCGGTGCGGCCTGTGTGGCCTCAGCCTGCGCCCAAGACAACGCCCAAGCCAGCGCCTGGTTTTCGACGCGGATACGGGTGGCCAGCAACGCGGCATTGGCGATTGAGAAGACAAGCGCGATCACCGGCAATCCAAGCGCCAGCGGAACCACGGCGATTTCGGCAACGACAATCAGATAGTTCGGATGCCGCAGAAAGCGGTATGGCCCATGCGCAACCGACACGGCCCCCGGCATGACGATCACGCGGGTGGTCCAGCGCGATCGCAAGCTCGCGATCACCCAAAGCCTGCCCGCTTGCAACAGGATGAAGACGGCGAGCCAGACCGGATCGACGCCGTTGGCTACGCCCGGGCCGATGCTGTGGCCGATCTCGGGAGGCCGGAGGAGATAGGAAAAGTGTTCGCGGGCTTCCAGAAGTATCTCTATCAAGAGGCTGCATAAACACCCGCTTACCTTCTATCGCTACTTTCCGCTCGGCTTCCAGAATTAGACCTCAACTTGAGCGATCGACGGCACGTAAATCAAAATTTCCGCCACCATCACGAACAAAATGGTGAGGAACAGCAGTTTGCCGGACAGGCCGATGCGCAAAGGCCGCGCAACGCCAGTCTCTTGGCGCGGCTCGATCAGCGCGACAGGTTCTCTTGTGGA
>SHVM01000076.1 GCA_009694265.1 Pseudolabrys sp. | reverse complement strand
GCGCAGCTTTGCCCTGTGCCATCGACACTTCAATCTGACGAAGCAGCGTCACAATCTGCTCTGCACCAAACCTCTTCTTCGGCATGACCAAGCTCCTTTCCAAGCTATTCTCTCACAACGCTTGGTCCAAAAAAGCCAGGTCAGGTCATCCATGATCGAACGGTGCGGACATAGTTTGGGTCTTTCAGGATGAGTTTCTGTTCTTCGAGTCGCGCAATAACTCGAGCACGTCGATCAAGAATGGGATTGGCGTTTGCGGTCGGTAAAGTGGTGAATGTCAGGGATTTTAGAACGTTGGTCATTTCATCCTCCATCAGTTGATGAGGGTATGGGATTATTGTCCGTTTTGGAAAAGTACAAGGAAAGTTTTTGGTAGGTCGTTCACAAATCGCATTTGTGAACGATGGTGAAGTCGAAAAATGGTGCTGTCAGAAAGGATTGAACTTTCGACCTCCCCATTACCAATGGGGTGCTCTACCACTGAGCTATGACAGCTAATTTCGCGCAATCGATGTGATCCGGCGCGAACGCGGCGGAAACTGCCATAACGGCCCCCATTGGCGCAAGGCAAAGACATGGGATTGCGAAGCCGCAGGACAGGCGGATAATGACGCCATGACGCGCAAGGCTGAGGACGGCAAGAAACCCACAAAATCCGGCGGCCGCAGCACGCGGCTAGCGGCTGCGCTACGGGAAAACTTGCGCCGCCGCAAGGCGCAGGAACGCCAGCGCAGCGCGCCGACACCCGATAAAGGCCGCTGAGCCGGCGACGTCCGAGTTTCGCCGCATTCTGGCTGCGAGGGTGGTAATCCTGCAATATATTGGCATTTGCAGACCGGGTTCTTAGAGGCTAAGCGGGGCGGCATGGATCGAATACGCATTGTCGGCGGCCAGCGCCTCAACGGCACCATTCCGATATCGGGCGCCAAGAACGCCACGCTGCCCTTGATGATCGCGAGCCTGCTCACCGAGGACACGCTTATCCTTGAGAACGTTCCCCGCCTTGCCGATGTCATCCAGCTCCAGCGTATTCTCGGCAATCACGGCGTCGACGTCATGATTGCAGGCAAGCGCCCGGGTGACGATCCCAATAGCGGCCGCACCTTGCACATTTCGGCCAAGCATATCGTCGACACCACCGCGCCCTATGATTTGGTCTCCAAGATGCGGGCAAGCTTCTGGGTGGTGGCGCCGCTGCTGGCGCGCATGGGTGAGGCCAAGGTCTCCATGCCCGGCGGCTGCGCCATCGGCACGCGGCCGGTCGATTTGCTGATCATGGCGCTAGAAAAACTCGGCGCCGAGATCGAGATCGAAGGCGGTTATGTGATCGCGCGCGCCAGACACGGCCTGCGCGGCGGCGAGATCGTTTTTCCCAAGGTCACCGTTGGCGGCACCCATACCGCGCTGATGGCGGCAGCGCTGGCCAAGGGCACGACGGTCATCGAGAATGCCGCGCGCGAGCCGGAGATCGGCGACGTCGCCGATTGTCTCAACAAGATGGGCGCCAAGATTACCGGCGCCGGCACCTCGCGCATCGAAGTAGAAGGCGTCGCCAGGCTGCACGGCGCACGTCATTCGGTGCTGCCGGACCGCATCGAGACCGGCACCTATGCCATGGCTGTGGCGATGACCGGCGGCGACGTGTTGCTGCAAAATGCGAGGCCCGAACTGTTGCAATCGGCGCTCGATGTGTTGGCGCAGTCCGGTGTTACGATCACGCCGACCAATGAGGGCATCCGCGTTGCCCGCAACGGCGCAGGGCTCAATCCGGTCGATGTCACGACCGCTCCGTTCCCCGGATTTCCCACCGACCTACAGGCGCAATTGATGGCGCTGATGACGCTGGCCAAGGGCACCTCGCGCATCACCGAGACCATCTTCGAAAACCGCTTCATGCACGTGCAGGAACTGGCGCGGCTCGGCGCCCATATCCAGCTCAATGGCGAGACCGCCACCATCGAGGGCGTCGAGCGCCTCAAGGGCGCGCCGGTGATGGCGACCGATCTGCGCGCTTCGGTGTCGCTGGTGATCGCCGGGCTTGCCGCCGAAGGCGAGACCATGGTCAACCGCGTCTATCACCTCGACCGCGGTTTTGAGCGGGTCGAGGACAAGCTCGCCCGCTGCGGCGCGGCGATCGAGCGCATCAGCGCCTGAGGGGTAAGCGTCGTGGCGGCTGAAATCAAAGTCATGAGCGCCGGCGCCGTGCAGTCGATGGTCGCCGCACTGGGCGCGGAATTCGAGCGCGAGAGCGGCAACAAGCTCAATCTGAATTTCGGCACCGCCGGTTCGTTGCGCGACCGGATTAAAGGCGGGGAGGCGGCCGATCTTGTCGTCCTGTCGGAGTCCATCATCGCCGGCCTCGATAAACTTGGCCTGGTCGTTCCAGGCAGCATTACCGATCTCGGCCGCACCGTCACCGGCGTGGTGGTGCGCGAGGGCGCTGCGATACCAAATATTTCCACTCCCGAGGCGTTCAAGCAGGCGCTGCGCAATGCGCGCACGGTCGCCTATACCGACCCGAAAGCGGGAGGTTCCGGCGGCATCATGTTCGCTGCGCTTCTGGAAAAGATGGGCATCGCCGAGGAAGTGAACAAGAAAGCCGTGCTCGGCAAAGGCGGCGTCGATGTCGCGCTCTCGATTGCCGAAGGCCGGGCCGAGATCGGCACCACCTTCATTAGCGAAGTCCTGCCGGTGAAGGGCGCCAAGGTCATCGGCCCGCTGCCGGGTGCATTGCACAATGCCAATACCTATACCGCCGCTATTCACGCAGGCAGCCCGGCGCACGAGGGTGCGGCGGCGTTGCTGCGCTATCTGACGAACCCTGCCGCCCGCGCTCGCTGGACCGCGGCCGGCCTGGAGCCGGCGTTTTAGCTTCAACATCTTGCGCGGACGATGAGCCCTCCCTAGCTTCTCGTAACGGGAGATCTCACGTCCATGGACCAGAAAATGGACCAGCTGAAATTCGTCGTCCTCGATGAGGAGGATTTGGAGATCGTTTCGACCCACTTGCAGGATGCGGTAGTCAAGGTCTCCGACGTGCTCTGGCGGCCGCGGGAAAACCGCCTGGTGGTGGCGCTCAACCGCTTCGATTGGGAAAGCGCGCAATCGGCCAATCCCGAATTCCGCCGTAGGCGCACGGCCTTGCGTTTCGAGCGCGTCTTGTCCTGCAAATCCCGGGATGTGAACCCGGCCGGCAAAGACGCGGTGCTCAATCTGCTGGCGGTCGAGTTTTCCGAAACCGATGAGCCGTCAGGCGTCGTGACCCTAACTTTTTCAGGCGGGGCGGCCTTGAAGCTCAATGTCGAATGCCTGGAAGCCGAATTGGCCGACCTCGGACCGTCCTGGACCACCGCTACCTGCCCGGCCCATGCGCTTACCGACGAAGCGCCGCGGAAAGCCCGCCGTAAGTAACGGCCTTCGAGCCCATCCGAAGCTGCACCGCAATAATAAATTCGGTATAGAACCTGCCCGCAAGACGCCTTTGGCGCCGGGCATCGCTTGATATTTTGGGCCTTGCGTGCCGTAGTGGTGACGTTCCTCCAACAGGGTGATTCTATGCGCAAAATAGTCATTGGTGCGGGGCTGCTGATGGCCGCCGCGCTATTCACCGGCACGCCGGCCAAGGCTGATCTCGGATGTGTCTGCGTCAAGCTCGGCTCGCCTGTGGTCTGCACGTCCGGCACTACCGCATGTACCTTCCAGGGCGGCGGCATCTGCGTGCTGCCGTGCGATTACCAGCCGTCGAAAATGAGCAAACGTAAGGGCAAGAAGAAAAAGTAAGCTCGCGTCATCGATTTTTTGAAAAAGGCTCCGTCTCGCGGCGGAGCCTTTGTTTTTTTTTGGGGGGGGGGGGCCACATTGCCTGCGCGGGGTAAGGGTTGACGCAAACCCGCGCATCACCCATTGACCTGTCAGAACCGGGCGTGAAGTCCGGCAGGATCAGGCCATGCCGCTGCGACTTAATAGCCAAAGCGCCGATTTTTCGGAGCGTTTTAGTGCCTTCCTCGCGGTCAAACGCGAGGCGGCGCAGGACGTGGAAGCGACCGTGCGCGTCATCGTCGACGCGGTGAAAGCGCGCGGCGATGCTGCGTTGGCCGAATTCACCTTGAAGTTCGACCGCGTCGATCTCGCCAAAATTGGTCTGCGGGTCACCGCTGCCGATATCGATGCGGCGGCGGTGCTGTGCAAGCCGGAGGCGCTGGCCGCGCTCAAGCTCGCGCACGACCGCATCGAAGCCTATCACCGGCGCCAGAAGCCGAAGGATGAGCGCTTCACCGATGCGCTTGGCGTTGAGATGGGCTCGCGCTGGACCGCGATCGAAGCGGTCGGCCTCTATGTGCCGGGCGGCACCGCAGCCTATCCGTCATCCGTGCTGATGAACGCCGTGCCGGCCAAGGTCGCCGGATGCGAGCGGCTCGTCATGGTGGTGCCGGCGCCCGACGGCAAGTTAGAGCCGCTGGTGCTGGCGGCGGCAAAGCTCGCCGGCGTCGACGAGATCTATCGCATCGGTGGCGCGCAGGCCATTGCCGCGCTCGCTTATGGCACAGAGACGATCGCTCCGGTTGCCAAGATTGTCGGGCCCGGCAACACTTATGTGGCCACCGCCAAGCGTCTGGTATTCGGCCAGGTCGGCATCGACATGATCGCCGGGCCGTCCGAAGTTCTGATCCTCGCAGACAAGACCGGCAATGCCGACTGGATCGCTGCGGATTTGCTGGCGCAGGCCGAGCATGACGCCAGCGCGCAATCGATCCTGATCACCGACGATGCGGATTTGGCAGCACAGGTCGAGAAGGCGGTGGCGTCCCAGCTCAAGACCTTGCCACGCGCGGGAGTCGCCGGCGCGTCGTGGCGCGATTTCGGCGCCATCATCATTGTGCCAAATCTCGACGATGCAATCGCACTCGTTGATCGCCTCGCGCCCGAGCATCTGGAAATCGCCGCGACGGATGCGGAGAAGCTTAGCGGCCGTATCCGCAATGCCGGCGCCATCTTCATCGGTGCGCATACACCCGAGGCCATCGGCGATTACGTGGCCGGCTCCAATCACGTGCTGCCGACCGCGCGCTCGGCGCGGTTTTCGTCGGGCTTAAGCGTGCTCGATTTCATGAAGCGCACGTCGATTCTCAAATGCGGACCGGAGCAATTGCGCGCGCTCGGCCCCGCCGCGATCGCGCTCGGCGAAGCGGAGGGGCTCAGTGCCCACGCGCGCTCGGTGGCGATCCGCCTCAATCAGAGATGAGCCCGGCGAAATCACCGCCCGCTGCGGGTAAGCAGCGCCTGGTTTCCGTCACGCTCGACGAGGCGACGATCGGCCGTTCCAATGAAGATGTCGAGCATGAGCGCGAGGTCGCGATCTACGACCTGCTCGAGCAGAACGCGTTCGCGCCGGTCGGACATCCCGGCGGTCCCTATGCGTTGCATCTGAGCATCAACGGCAATCGCCTGGTGTTCGATATCCGTCTGCAAGATGGCACGCCGGTGGTCGCGCATCTGTTCTCGCTCTCGCCGCTGCGCCGGATCGTGAAGGATTACTACATGATCTGCGACAGCTATTATCAAGCGATCCGGACAGCCACGCCCGACAAGATCGAGGCGATCGACATGGGCCGGCGCGCCATTCATAACGATGGCTCGCAGATCCTGATCGAGCGGCTCAAGGACAAGGTGACGGTCGATGTCGATACCGCGCGCCGCCTGTTCACCTTGATCTGCGTGCTGCACTGGAAGGGCTAGTTTTTTATGCCCGCATCCGAGCGGCCCTCGCGCCCCCGTGCGGTGCTGTTTGTCTGCGGTGTGAACGCGGTGCGCTCGCCAATGGCGGCTGCCCTGTTCCAGCAGCATCTCGGAAAATCCATGTATGTCGGCTCGGTTGGCGTGCAGAAGGGCGAGCTCGATCCGTTCGCGGTCGCCGTCATGGAGGAGATCGGCATTGATATCGCCCGCCACAAGCCGGTGACCTTCGAAGAATTGGACGAGCTGGAAGGGCTCGGTTTCGACCTGATCGTGACGCTGTCGCCGCCCGCGCATCACAAGGCGCTGGAGCTGAACCGCACGATCGGGGCGGATGTCGAATATTGGCCGACCGTCGATCCGACTGGGATCGAGGGTAACCGCGAGCAGCGGCTGAACGCCTATCGTGACGTGCGCGATCAACTGATGGCCCGTATCCGCGAGCGCTTTGGCGGGCTGGGCGGTGGGAATGAGTGAGAGCTTTTTTCCCTTCCCTCGCGGAGCGGTGGGGAGGATCGGGTTGCACCGCTGCCAGTTCGTTGGGTTGTGAATCCAGCCCCGTTCCGCTAGTTTCCTCGGCCATTCGCAATCTATTCACACTCAGTCGCGGTGCCGCACACACATGATCGGCCGGCCCAAATTCGTGCTCGCTTCCGGTTCGCCGCGAAGGCTCGCTTTGATCAATCAGGCCGGCATCGAGCCTGACTCGCTCAAGCCCGCGGATATCGATGAGACGCCACGCCGCGGCGAGATTCCGCGCGCCTATGCCACCCGGCTGGCCCATGCCAAGGCGGCCGTGGCGTTGGAAAATGTGAAGCTCGACGACGAATTGCGCGGCGCCTACATCCTGGCGGCCGACACCGTGGTTGCAGTCGGCCGGCGCATTCTGCCGAAAGCCGAATTGCTCGATGAGGCGGCGCAGTGCCTGCGCCTGCTGTCGGGCCGCAATCACCGCGTCTACACTTCGATTTGCCTGGTCACCACGAAAGAGGCGTTCCGCCAGCGCCTGGTGGAAACGCGCGTGCGCTTCAAGCGGCTGTCGGACGAGGACATCGAGGCCTATCTCGCCTCGGGCGAATGGCGCGGTAAGGCCGGCGGCTATGCGGCGCAAGGCATTGCCGGCACCTTCATCGTGAAGATCGTCGGCTCCTACTCCAATGTGGTCGGGCTGCCGCTGTACGAGACCGTGAGCCTGCTCGGCGGCGAGGGCTATCCGATCCGCTTCGGCTGGCTCAATGCGGTTTAATGAAACCGTGCGGGAGCCCGCATGAACGTCGCCTCGTGGCTTGACCGCGCCGCCCGCCATCACGCCGCATTGCCGGCAACGGCATCGGGCACGCGCGTGGTGGCGAACTTCGGCGAATTGGCCAGCCGTGCGGCGCGCATCGCAGGCAGCTTGCGCGAGCGGTTTGGCCTTGAGCCCGGCGACCGTGTCGCCATCGTGGCCAAGAATTCACCCGACTATATCGCTCTGCTTTATGGCATCTGGCACGCAGGCCTTGCCGCGGTACCGGCCAACGCCAAGCTGCACGGGGCTGAGCTGGGTTACATCCTGGAGCATTCCGGCGCGCGCGTTTGCTTTGCCTCAAACGGCATCGATGGCGAGATCGCAGCCCATGCACCCAAAAGTCTGGAGCGGCTGATCGCCATCGGCAGCGCCGGCTATGCGGCGCTGTTGACGGCCGATCCGATTTCTATTGTGCAGCGGGCCGCGGACGATCTCGCCTGGCTGTTCTACACATCGGGGACCACGGGACGGCCGAAGGGCGCCATGCTCACCCATCGTTCGCTTGTCGCGGCAAGCCACGCTTATGCGGCTGAGGTCGATCCGGTATCCAAAGGCGACACCATTGTGCATGCCGCCCCCATGAGCCACGGCTCCGGCCTCTACATCATGCAGCATGTCGCGGCGCTTGGCGTGCAGGTGGTGCCGGAGAGCGGCGCCTTCGAGCCGGAGGAGGTGTTCGCCCTGTTCAATGCCTGGCCGCGCACGTCGATGTTTGCAGCCCCCACCATGATCAAGCGACTGGTCGGCTGCGCTGCCGAATGCCGGGCGGATAACATCCGCACACTCATCTGGGGCGGCGCGCCGATGTATGTCGAGGACGCGCTGCAGGCGCTCGACCGCTTCGGGCCGCGCCTGGCGCAAATCTACGGCCAGGGTGAATCGCCGATGACCATCACGACGCTGTCGAAGGCCGACATCGCCGACCGCGGCCACCCGCGCTGGCGCGATCGCTTGGGCTCGGCCGGTAAACCCTATGCAAGCGTCGAGGTTATCGTCGCAGACGCGCAAGATGCAGCCGTCGCGATGGGCGAGCCAGGCGAGATTCTCTGCCGCGGCGATGTCGTCATGGCGGGCTATTGGCGCAACGATGAAGCGAGCTCCGCAAGCTTGCGTGGCGGCTGGCTACATACCGGCGATGTTGGCGCCTTCGATGAAGAGGGTTACCTTCACCTCAAGGATCGCTCCAAGGACTTGATCATTTCGGGCGGTTCCAACATCTACCCGCGCGAAGTCGAGGAAGTGCTGCTCACCCATCCGCAGGTGCACGAAGTTTCGGTGATCGGCCGGCCAGACCGCGAATGGGGCGAGGCGGTGGTGGCCTATGTGGTCGGGCAAGCCAAAGTGGCGGAACTCGACGCGCTGTGCCTAGCGCATATTGCGCGCTTCAAACGGCCGAAGGATTATGTTTTTGTCGACGCCCTGCCGAAAAACAACTACGGCAAAATCCTGAAGACGGAATTGCGTGAAATGGATGCAAAGCAAAGAACTACCCATGGCTGACATCGTTCTCGCTATTGGAACCTCGCATAGCCCGCTGCTGAACAGCCCGGCCGAGGACTATCCCATGCACGCCGCCATCGACGCCTCGGGCCGCAAGCTCATCGACAAGAATGGCCGGCCCTGCACCTATGGCGAGCTGCTGGAAAAAGCCGATCCGTCGATCAAGCAACAGATCGAGCCGAAGGTTCTCGAAGAACGCTCGGCGCGCTGCACGAAGAATATCGCGCGGCTGTCGCACGAACTCGTCGACGCCAAACTCGACGCCTTGATCATCATCGGCGATGATCAAAACGAGCAATTCTTCGATGACAATATGCCGGCGATTTTGATTTATTGGGGCGACAAGATCGCCAATAACCCGCTGCATATGGACGAGGACGCGCCGCAGTTCTGGCGCACGGCGCGCTCGCAATATCATGAGGTGGCTCAGTCGCGCGACTATCCGGTCGATTCCGCGCTCGGTCTTCATTTGATCGAGCAGTTGATCGGCCAGGGCTTCGACATCAGCCAGTCCAAGCGCCTGAGCAAAGAGCACGGCGAGGGCCACGCCTTTGGCTTCGTGCATCGGCGCATGATGAGCGACGATCACATAATCCCGATCGTGCCGGTCGCGCTCAACACTTATTTCCCTCCGAACCAGCCGCGGCCGCGCCGCTGCTACGAGTTGGGCAAGGCAATCCGCGCCGCCGTGAAGAGTGCCAATGGCAACGAGCGCGTCGGCATTCTCGGCTCCGGCGGTCTGAGCCATTTCACCGTGGACGAAGAACTCGACCGCGGCCTGCTCGATGCCTGCAAGCGCAATGACGCCGAGGCGCTGTGCTCGATCCCGGTGGCCAAGCTTAATTCCGGCAGTTCGGAAATCCGCAATTGGCTCACGGTGGCGGGCGCCGCCGCGCACCTGAAGACCGCGTGGCAGGAGTATATCCCGTGCTATCGTTCGGCGGCGGGGACCGGCTGCGGCATGGGCTTTGCGGTGTGGAAATAGTTATGAATGAAATCGACCGCAAACATTCCGCCGCGCGCTGCCCGCTTTGCGGCAAGCCGAGAGACCAGGCGTTCAAGCCGTTCTGCTCGAAACGCTGCGCCGATATCGATCTCAATCGCTGGCTGTCCGGCGTCTATGCGATCCCGGTGAAGCAAGACGACGACGAAGACGGCGAGTGCCCGGCGGATGGTGAAGCAAGTGAGAAGTCATGACTGAGCCATCCATCAATTGGCCGGACCAGCTGTTCGCGACCTTCAAGCGCGCCGGCATCCGTCAGGTCGGCTATGTGCCCGATGCCGGCCATGCCAGGCTCATCGACCGCTGCCGCGCCGACGCAGAAATCCGCGACGTCGTGCTCACCACCGAGGAGGAGGGCGTGGCGCTTGCCGCCGGCGCTTGGCTCGGCGGCGAACGCGCCGCACTGCTGATGCAGTCGAGCGGTTTGGGCAATTGCGTCAACATGTTGTCGCTGGCGCGCACCTGCCGGTTTCCGCTGCTGATGCTGATCACCATGCGGGGCGAGTGGGAGGAGTTCAATCCCTGGCAGAAACCGATGGGATCGATCGTCGAACCGGTACTGAAACTTTGCGATGCGGAAATCTATCGCGTGCGCAGCGCGGACGAAGTCGAAGGCGTCGCCGAGCGCGCCGTGCAGTTCGCGTTCGGCGATGAGCGCATCGCCGCCGTGGTGCTGTCGCAGGAATTGATCGGCAAAAAAGTGTGGACCAAATGAGACAAGGGAGACTTGAACGACGCGCCGCCATGGTCACGCTGCTCGCCGGCCGCGACGACGATCTGCTGGTTGTGCCGGGCCTCGGCTCGACCGCCTGGGATCTGGCTGCCGCCGGCGACAATCACCGCAATTTTTATCTGTGGGGCGCCATGGGTGGCGCCGCCATGATTGGGCTGGGCTTAGCGCTGGCGCAGCCCAAGCGCCGCGTCGCGGTCATTACCGGCGATGGCGAGATGCTGATGGGCCTGGGCGCGCTCGCCACCATCGGCATCCAGCGGCCGGCCAATCTCGCCATCATCGTGTTCGACAATGGCGTCTATGGCGAAACCGGCATGCAGCCGAGCCACACCCAAAGCGGCGTCGATCTGCTTAAGGTCGCGGGCGCCTGCGGCATCGGGACTTGCCTCGACCTGCGCGACGAAGCCGGCCTGGCCGATCTCGCAAAGCGCCTGAAAGGCTTACGCGAGACCCTGTTCGCCCGCGTCTTGATCGAGGCCTCCGACCCGCCGCGCGTGCTGCCGGAGCGCGATGGCGTCGTGCTCAAGCAGCGGTTCCGCGCTTCCATTGGTATTGAATCATGAGTTTCGTGACGGTTTGGCGTCGTTCTGGACAGTGCTGAATCGAGCCTTTATAACGCGCGGCGCTCTGCTTGCCCGTTCACTTTGAGCGGGCATTGGCGCCCAGGTAGCTCAGTTGGTAGAGCATGCGATTGAAAATCGCAGTGTCGGCGGTTCAATTCCGTCCCTGGGCACCATCATTTCAATGTCTTAATCGCAGCTTGCCACTCGCGTGAGCGGCCTCGGGTGACGAATTGGGTGACAAGTGCAGCCGCTGACTCTTAATCAGCGGGTCCCAGGTTCGAGCCCTGGTGCGCCCACCATTGATTTTGCTTACATTTTCTAGGATTTTGGCGGTAAAAATAATGGCGTTATTTGCC
>SHVM01000075.1 GCA_009694265.1 Pseudolabrys sp. | reverse complement strand
AGCGCCGGTGCTGCTCGCCTATTCGGCGCGCAACCGATCGGCCTCGTGCCGTATTCCCTACACCACTAACCCGAAGGCCAAGCGCGTCGAGGTACGTTTCCCCGATCCGCTCGCCAATCCGTATCTGGCCTTCGCGGCGATGACGATGGCCGGCCTCGACGGCATCAAGAACAAGCTCGATCCGGGCTCGGCGGTCGACAAGGATCTCTACGATCTGCCGCCGGCGGAACTGAAGAAAATTCCGACGGTGTGCGGTAGCTTGCGCCAGGCGCTCGGCGAACTCGACAAGGATCGCGCGTTCCTGACGACCGCTGGTGTGTTCGACGATGACTTCATCGACAGTTACATCGACCTCAAGATGCAGGAAGTGATCCGCTTCGAGCACAGCCCGCATCCGGTCGAATACGAAATGTACTACTCGGCGTAAGCGTTTCCTCCCAACCATCGCTGGCAAGCGATGCAACTCATTGGGCGCCTCCCACAAGAGGCGCCCTTTTTCTTGGAGGTGCGATCAGACGATCAGAAGAATGATGACGGCGAGGGCAGCAGAAACGCCGGCGGCGGTCGCCAGTCTTTGCTTGCGATGACGCCTGGGCCCATAGACACCGGCGGCGCGGCGCTCCGCGATCAGCGCGGCGTCGTATTCGGCCGACGACGAATAAGCGCAAGCCATCGCAGCCCCCGCTCGCTCGGCATAGGCTTCGAGCGCGAGCACCTGGGCGCAGACTTGTCCGTTATTGGCTATACCTAACATCCGCGCATTCTAGCGCAGCTATAGTAAACGAGCCGTTGTACCCTCCCCGGCTACCGCCGGATCTGCGAGTTTGGCCCGGCGGGCAGCGAGTTTGCGGTACAATATGCCGACTGGCTTGGCCGATTGCGCCCTGCGTACAGCCGCAATCTGGTGGGCCTGCTCGCTTCCAGGTTCATCGTCGGCCGCGTGAAACCGGTTTCGGCCGGCATGCTTGGCGCGATAGAGCGCGGCATCGGCGCGCAAGATCAGCGCATCGATATCCGCCATCGCCTGGTACGAAGTGGCCGCGCCAATGCTCACCGTCGCACCGATTGCATGGCCGCCGACGGTCGCACCGGCAGCCTCGAAGCCGGCGCGCATGCGTTCAAGAGCGACAGATGGGAGGAGTGTATCCAAATGCCAGCGAAAATGCTCAGATCAGCCCCTCGACCATCGTCCGGGCTGCCCGAGGTGACGGTAGCTGTCCGAAATGCACTTCTGCCTTGCAGAAAGGCCGGAAAAACGCGAGTATTCACGCCAGTTCGGGAGCCATCTGGGGAATCCCGGTTAGATTCAATATCGTGCCGAATATGAAAGCTCAGGTGTACGCGCCGCGTCCAAAGCAATAAGGGCGCACAAATTTGTGCGCCCATTGCAGAATTCGGAAGCTTATTACGGTTAGCGCTTGGAGAACTGGAACGACCGCCGCGCCTTGGCCCGGCCGTACTTCTTGCGCTCGACCACGCGCGAGTCGCGCGTGAGGAAGCCACCCTTCTTGAGCGCGCCACGCAGTTCCGGCTCGAAATAGGTCAGCGCCTTGGAAATACCATGCCGCACCGCGCCGGCCTGGCCGGACAGGCCGCCGCCGGAGACCGTGCATACCACGTCATATTGCCCCGCGCGGTTGGCGGCGACCAGCGGCTGCTGGATCATCATGCGCAGCACCGGACGCGCGAAGAACACTTCCACCGCCCTGGTGTTGACGACGATCTTGCCGGCGCCCGGTTTGATCCAGACGCGGGCGACCGCGTTCTTGCGTTTGCCGGTGGCATAAGCGCGGCCCTGCGCGTCGACTTTCTTTTCGTATTTCGGCGCTTCGGGAGCTGCCGGCTTAAGGCTCGCCAAACCTTCCATCGACTGTACGGTCTCGGGCACGGTTAGGCACTCCTCACGTTCTTACGATTCATAACGCCGACATCGAGCGGCTCCGGCTTCTGCGCCTCATGCGGATGTTCGGCGCCGGGATAGACGCGCAGATTTCCGAACTGCACGCGCCCGAGCGGTCCGCGCGGCAACATGCGCTCGACCGCCTTCTCGACGATGCGCTCGGGGAAACGGCCCTCGAAGATCGACTTGGCCGTGCGTTCCTTGACGCCGCCGATAAAACCGGTGTGGTGGTAATAGATTTTCTTCTCGCGCTTGCGGCCGCTGAACACCACCTTGGCGGCGTTGACGATGATGACATTGTCGCCGTCGTCCACGTGCGGGGTGTAAGTGGGCTTGTGCTTGCCGCGCAGCCGCATGGCCACGATCGAGGCGAGGCGGCCGACGATCAGCCCGGTGGCGTCGATGGTCACCCATTTCTTCTCGATGTCGGCGGCCTTGGCCGAGTAGGTCTTCATGACAAATCCTTGCGGAGGCACACCACAGCTGTGCGAAGCCGCCGGTATCTAGCCGAGCATGCCGCCGCGGTCAACGCCAATACTGTCTTGAATCTATCATATTATCAATTAGTTATACGAATGGTATTTCACTACCCGGCCCTAATTACCGTTGCTGGGGGATCGAATAGGTGGCCGTGACATGGGCCACCGGCTCGTCGGAACCAGCCGAATAAATCGACACCTCGCCCACCGCCAGGCGTTTGCCGACTTTCAACAAACGCGCATCCGCGATCAGGTCGCTCTGTGCCGGCTTGCGCAAGAAATTGATGCTGAGATTGGTGGTCACCGCCAGCGGCTGCGGACCGATGGCCGAGAACACCGCGACATACATGGCGAAATCGGCCAGCTCCATCATGGTCGGGCCGGAAATAGTGCCGCCTGGGCGCAGACCTCCCACGTCGTATGTCCAGCGGACGCGCACATTGCCATAGTCAACGCGCTCAATGCTGTGACCGCATCCGGGGAAAAATGCTTGCGGAAATTCAGCCGCCAGGAGCTTGGCGATTTCGTCGGCCGACATGGCCGGAGCGGATTTGGCTGCCGCTGGCATGCATTCCCCCCATTCGCCGGCCCGTCCGGCGTCCCGTCATAAACAGACCGGCAACACGGTCAATCTATCATTTTCGATCACCGCCTATGCCTTGCATGGGACATGCATCGGGATAAGGTTCAGGCCGAAATCGAACCCGGAACCGGCCCATGAGCGTAAAGTCTACCACCGCCCGCGCCAGCGAGACATCCGCGCCCGTATTGGTGCGCGAGCGGGATGGCGGCATCGCCATTCTCGTGCTCAATCGGCCACAGACGCGCAACAGCCTATCGGAAGCGCTGTTGATCGCGCTGTCTGAAGCCTTCACCGACATCGCCGCCGACAAGACGATCCGCGCCGTGGTGCTGGCGGCGAACGGTCCGGCCTTCTGCGCCGGCCATGATCTGAAAGAGCTCACCGGCCGGCGCACGGACGCCGACGGCGGCCGCGGCTATTTCACGCAAATCATGACGACCTGCAGCGCCATGATGCAGCAGATCGTCAATCTGCCGCAACCGGTGATCGCCGCCGTGCAGGGCGTCGCCAGCGCGGCCGGCTGCCAGCTGGTCGCGAGTTGCGATCTGGCCATCGGTTCGAGCGCGGCGAAATTCGCAACGCCCGGCGTCGACATCGGCCTATTCTGCTCGACGCCGATGGTGGCGCTGTCGCGCAATGTGGCGCGCAAGCACGCCATGGAAATGCTGCTCATCGGCGACATGGCAACGGCCGAACATGCAGCAGCCATCGGCCTCATTAACCGCGTGGTCCAGGTCGGAGCCGAGCGCGACGAAGCGCTCGCGCTGGCGCGGCAGGTCGCCGAAAAGTCGGCGCATACGGTCAAGATCGGCAAGGAGGGATTCTACCGTCAAGACGAAATGGGCCTCGCCGATGCCTACCGTTATGTCTCGCAGGTGATGGTCGAGAATCTGTTGTCGGCCGACGCCGAAGAAGGCATCGGCGCCTTCATTGAGAAACGCGACCCGAACTGGGAAGGCCGCTGATGAACGTGCATGCCAGCGCCGCCAGCGACGCTATCTTGATCGAGAAGGATGTCGCGGTTCCCATGCGCGATGGCGCGCGGCTGATGGCCGACGTGTTCCGCCCGCAAGACGGCACACGCGTGCCGGCGCTGCTTAATCTCGGTCCCTATCAGAAGGACAAGCTCTGGATTCCGCCCGACAATCTGGAGGAAAAGGCGAACCCGCTGATGAACTGGGAAACCGTCAACCCGCTCTGGTGGGTGCCGCGCGGCTATGCCGCCGTGCGGATCGACGGGCGCGGCAGCGGCAAATCGCACGGCCAATGCGAGCCGTGGTCGCTCGCCGAGTCGATTGATTTCTACGACGCCATCGAATGGGCGGCGGCGCAGCCCTGGTGCAACGGCAATGTCGGCCTCACCGGCATTTCCTATTTCGCCATCAATCAATGGTTCGCCGCCAATCAGCAGCCGCCGTCATTGAAGGCGATTATCCCGTGGGAGGGCTTCGCCGACCTCTATCGTGACGCGCTGTTCCACGGCGGCATCCTCAGCGTGTTCATGACCAACTGGTTCACCGCGCATCTGATGCATCACACGCTCGGGCGCGCATCCCAGCAGATTCCGAATGCCTGGGCGGCCAACACGCTGCATTTCTGGCTGAGCAATAATCTCGACAGCGGCGCCTTCCGCGGCGCGCAGGCGCAGTGGGGCAAGATTACCGTGCCGATGCTCTCGGTCGGCAACTGGTCGGGCATGGCGCTACATTTGCGCGGCAATACCGAAGCCTTCATGCGCGCCGCTTCCAAGCACAAGAAGCTGCGCATGCAGGCCGGCACCCATGTGCATCCGTTCTACACCGAGGAAGGGCGGGCCGATCAGATGCGCTTCTTCGACCACTGGCTAAAAGGCGTCGACAACGGCGTGATGAATGAGCCGCCGGTCAAGCTCGCGATCCGCAAGGGCAAAGACGAGATCGAATGGCGCCATGAGAATGAATGGCCGATCGCGCGCACGCAGTGGACCAAGTTCTATTTCGACCTGGCGCCGCCGGCGGCCGGCGCACCGGCAAACAGCGGCAGGCTTGTCGCCGCCAATCCGAAAGAGGCCTCGTCGCGCAGTTATGCGTCGACCAGTCTGGGCTCGATGGGGTCGACCTCGGCGGCCTCGTCACAAGTGATGGGCGGCGGCATCAAGCCGGGCATGGGGCTCGCGCTCGATACACCGCCGCTCGACCGCGATGTTGAAGTCACCGGCCCGCTCGCCGCGTCGTTCTGGGTGTCGAGCGCGACCGAGGACATGGATCTGTTCCTGACGCTGCGCAATTTCGACGCCGACGGCAATGAAGTGCTGGAGACCGGCCAGCAAGGCGCGCCGGTGCCGGTGGCGAAGGGATGGCTGCGCGTCTCGCACCGCGAACTCGATGCCGAACTCACGCTGCCCTATCGCCCCTATCACAAACATCAGCGCCGGCTGTTTCTCAAACCCGGCGAGATCGTGAAGGTCGATGTGGAAATCTGGCCGACATCGATGGTGTTTCGCAAAGGCCACCGCATCCGGCTCGACGTGCAGCCGCGCGACGGCGTCGGTAGCGCGTCCTACATGCACTATCACGCCGACTACAATACCGGCACCAACACCATCCATGCCGGTGGTGCGCGGGAATCCTATCTGCTGCTGCCGGTCATTCCGGCGAAGTAGCGGCGGGTAAGCCGATGAACAATTCCAATCTGGTCTTCACGCCAGCGGTACAAAAAGCGCAAGCCGAGCGCGGCTCGACCAAGGCCTACGCGCAGCGCACTGACGAAGGTTTTTCCGACAAGGTGACGCCGGAGTTGGCCAGCTTCATCGCCGAGCAAGACACCGCCTATCTCGCCACCGCCAACGCGCAAGGTGCGCCTTATATTCAGCATCGCGGCGGGCCGAAGGGATTCATCAAGGTCATCGACGAGCGTACGTTTGGTTTTGCCGACTACCGCGGCAATCGACAATACATCACGCTCGCCAATCTTAGTGAAAACACCCACGCTTATTTGTTTCTGATCGATCCGGCGCGCCGCCAGCGCATCAAATTATGGGGTCGCGCCCGCGTGGTGGAAAACGATCCAGCTTTAGTCGAGCGGTTGTTCGACAAGGACTACAAGGCCCGCCCCGAGCGCGCCATACTGTTCACCATCGAGGCCTGGGACGTGAACTGCTCATTCCATATCGTGACGCGTTTCACCGAAGCCGAGATCGGCGAAGCATTGACAAAAGTGCAAGCCAAAATCGCCGAGCTTGAAGCGGAGAACGCGCGGCTGCGTGCACTTGTCGCGGAACAGCCGCCAAAGCCTTCCCAATGAACCACGACGCTTATCCCGACAGTTATATCCGCGGCATTCTCAATAGCGTGAAAACCATCGCCATGGTCGGCATCTCGCCCAACACCAGCCGGCCGAGCTATTTCGTATTCAAATATCTGCTCGGGCGCGGCTACCGCATGATCCCGGTCAATCCCGGCCAGGCCGGCAAGGACATTCTCGGGCAGGCGTTCTACGCCAAACTGTCGGACATCCCCGAGCCGATCGACATGGTCGACATATTCCGTGCGTCCGAACATGTCATGCCGATCGTGCAGGAGGCATTGACGCTTAAGCCAAAGCCGCAAGTTATCTGGATGCAGCTCACCATTCGCGACGACGCGGCCGCCTTGCTCGCCGAACAGGCCGGCATCAAAGTGGTGATGAACCGCTGCCCGAAGATCGAATACGGCCGCCTGTCCACGGAGATTTCATGGATCGGGGTGAATTCACGCACGCTGTCGTCCAAACGCGCGCAGATCCTCGGCAAGGGCGTGCAGCGCATGGGGCTGGGGACGCCAAAGGACTAAGCAAAGGACTAAGCAAAGGACTAAGCAAAGGACTAAGCAAAGGACTAAGCAAAGGACTAAGCTTGACGGCGCGCCCGCCCCGCTCCTTAAATCACCCTTCTTTTTTCCGCTACGGCCAAAAAGGCTCGCGGACGACACCAGGATAAAACAGCCATGGCCGACGCCGAACGAGTTCCGGGCTTTGCAACGCTCGCCATTCACGCCGGCGCCAAGCCCGATCCCACCACCGGCGCGCGCATAACGCCGATCTACCAGACCGCATCCTTCGTGTTCGACGACGTCGATCACGCCGCCTCGCTGTTTGGCCTGCAGGCCTTCGGCAATATCTATACCCGCATCGGCAACCCGACCTGCGCCGTGCTGGAAGAACGCGTCGCCGCGCTCGAAGGCGGCACCGCAGGCCTTGCGGTCGCTTCCGGTCATGCCGCGCAAGTGGTCGTGATGCACGCGCTGATGACGCCGGGCGATGAATTCGTCGCCTCCAAGAAGCTCTATGGCGGCTCGATCAACCAGTTCAATCATTCCTACAAGAATTTCGGCTGGAACGTGGTATGGGCCGATCCCGACGACATCGCTTCGTTCGAGAAGGCGATGACGCCGAAGACCAAGGCGATTTTCATCGAGTCGATCGCCAATCCGGGCGGCGTCATCACCGACATCGAGGCGGTCTCAAAGATCGCGCGCAAAGCGGGCGTGCCACTGATTGTCGACAACACCTTGGCGACGCCCTATTTGTGCAAGCCGTTCGATTACGGCGCCAACATTGTGGTGCATTCGCTCACCAAGTTCCTCGGCGGCCATGGCAACTCGATCGGCGGCATGATCGTCGACGGCGGCAATTTCAATTGGACGCGCAAGGGGCAATATCCGATGCTGTCGGAGCCGCGCCCGGAATATTCCGGCATCGTGCTGGCCGAGACCTTCGGCAATTTCGCCTTCGCCATCGCCTGCCGCGTGCTCGGCTTGCGCGATTTGGGTCCGGCGCTGTCGCCGTTCAATGCATTCCTAATCATCAATGGCATCGAAACGCTGCCGCTGCGCATGCAGCGCCACTCCGACAATGCGCTCGCGGTTTCCGAATGGCTGTCGAAACGGCCGGAAGTTCTCTGGGTGAGTTATCCGGGATTAGCGGGCGACAAATACAACGCGCTCGCCAAGAAATATGTGCCGAAAGGCTGCGGCGCGGTGTTCACTTTCGGCTTGAAGGGCGGCCATGAAGCCGGCGTGAAGCTCGTCTCCAATGTGAAACTGTTCTCGCATCTGGCCAATATCGGCGACACACGCTCGCTCATCATTCATCCCGCTTCAACCACGCACAAGCAATTGTCCGACGCGCAGAAGGTGCAGGCCGGCGCGGGACCCGACGTGGTGCGGCTTTCGATCGGACTTGAGGACAAGGATGATATCATTGCCGATCTGGAAGAAGGCTTGACGGCGGCGTGACCACGAAAGTCATCCTCGGCACCGCGACACCGGGCGGCGGCTTTCCGCTCTATGGCGGAGCCTTCGCCGACACCATTAACGAGACCGACCCATCGCTTTTGATCGAGCCGCGCAACACCAAGGGTTCGACCGAGAACATTCCGCTGCTGGAAGCAGGCCAGCTCGACATCGGGCTGGTCACCGGCGAGCCGGCTTATGAGGCTTTCGAAGGCATCGGACGCGCTCGCTCCGATTTGAAGATCATCACGGCGATGTATTCGACCACCGGCATGTTTGTGGTGCGCGGCGACAATCCGGCGCGCACGATCTCCGACCTCAAGGGTCAGCCGGTCGCGTTCGGCGCCAAAGGCTCCGGGCTCACGATCCTGTCGCGTTATGTGCTCGACGGGATCGAGCTCGACCAGAACAAGGATTTTCAGGCGATCTATCTCGACAAGGCCGGCGACGGTCCGGCCATGGTGCTCGACGGGCGCGCGGTTGCCTTATGGGGCGGCGGTGTTAGCTGGCCGGGATTTGCGGCGGTGGCGCAGGCCGGCGGGCGTTTCATCGCGCCAACGCCGGAGGAAGCCACCCGCATTCGCGTCAAGCGTAGTTTCTTGAAGGCGCTGACCATGCCCGCCAACAGCTATCCGGGACAGAACGACGCCATAAATTCGGTCGGCTCCTGGAGTTTCGTGCTGGCGCGGCCGGCGCTCGATGACAAAATAACTTATGCCATCGCTCGCGCGCTCGACAAAGGCCACGCAGAATTTGCCAAGCGGCTGGCGCAAGCGGGCGAGACGACGCCGCAGAATACGGCCGCCGCGGCGTCCAACGCGGCGCTCATTCATCCCGGCGTGCAGAAATATTTGCGCGAGGTCGGGCTCTAAGATTTTTTGAGAGTGCGCGCGACGTAATCGCGGATAAAAACGAGCGTCGCCGGCGCGGTCCAAATCTCGCTAACCGCCTTGTCGGTCGCCGCGCCGCTCTGCGTCATTCGTTCTGTGACCGCTTGACGGATTTGTATTTTGGTCTGCGCAAAGGCCGGCGGCGACAGCGCTGCAAGCTGCTGTGCGGCACCAAGCGCGCGCTCCATCAGAGCGTCTGGCTCAACGACTTCATCGACCCAGCCGCGTTGCAAAGCGGCATCGCTTGCATAGGTCGCAGCACCGAGCGTGAATTCCGCCAGATAGCGCGGCGGCACCGCGAAGCGCACGATTTCGAAAGCCAGTGCTGGAAACGGCACGCCGACCTGCAATTCGGTGATGCCGATGCGGCCGCCGTCGCGCGCCATGATGCGCCGGTCCGCGCAAGCCGCGAGTACCGCGCCGCCGGCAACGGCATGACCGTTGATCGCCGCGATCACGGGCCTGGGATGATAGAACACCGTGTCATAGAGCTGGTGCAGCGCTGGCAGAAATTTGCGGATGTAGCCGATGCCGCCTTCGCTCAGACGAATGAGATCGACGCCGGCGGAAAACATTCTGCCCTGCCCCGTGATCACCACGGCTTTGGTATCGGATTTGCGCAGCTCCGTGAAACACGCGGCCAGCGCCTCGCAAAACTCAATGTCGAGCGCATTGGCCTTGCCGTGCGTCAGCGTCATCACGGCGATGCCGTCATGGGTTTTGATGTCGATCATATCGCACCGCTCTGGAATTCCGCACGACGCGTCAGCCATTCGGCATGAACGATCGCGGCTGTGAATACTAAAATTGCCAGCATTTGATGCGCAAGCGCAAGCGGGATTGGTACTTTCTGCAATAGCGTGACAACGCCGAGCGCGGCCTGCAACGTCACCATGATGGCCAGGATGACGGCGCCGCGCATCTCGCGCCGCGCCCGCCAGGCATCGGTAAGGTGAAACATGGCGGCAAGCCAAAGCGCATAGGCCACCATGCGATGATTGAACTGCACGGTGAGCGTATTCTCGAACAGATTGCGCCATGCCGGCGTGACGAACCACAGGCGTGAGGCCTCCGGCACCAAACCGCCGTCGATCAGCGGCCAGGTGTTGTAAACCAATCCGGCATTGAGGCCCGCCACCAGCGCCCCGAGATAAATTTGAACGAGCACCAGAGCCGCGATGACCAGCGCGGCGATGCGCAGCCGCGTTGGCGCGCCGCTTGGTGCCCGCGGGACGAGTTGCTGCGCCGTCCACAGCACCGCCGCATAAATCGCGCAGGTCAGCGTGAGATGGAATGCGAGGCGATATTGCGACACACTGGTGCGCCCCGCCAGCCCGGAGGCAACCATCCACCAGCCGACCGCGCCGAGAAATGCGCCGGCGCCGAACAGCGCCCACAGCCGCATACGCAGATTTGACGGTATCCGGCCGCGCCACAGAAAAATCAGGAACGGCACCAGGAACACCGCGCCGGTCGCGCGCGCCAGCAGCCTGTGCGACCATTCCCACCAATAGATCACCTTGAACTCAGCAAGGCTCATGCCGCTGTTGCGTTCGCGGTATTGCGGGATCGCCTGATATTTCGTGAATTCAGCCTGCCAATCGGCTTGCGCCAGCGGCGGCAGTACGCCGGCGACCGGCTTCCATTCCACGATCGAGAGCCCCGACTCGGTCAAGCGCGTGGCGCCGCCGACCACCAGCGTCAGAAAAATCATCGCCGCCACGGCGAGCAGCCAGCGCCGCACCGCGCGCGAATAATTTTCTTGAATGGATGTTCGGCCGATCATCAAATTGTTGCTTGGTTTATTTGCTTGCAGGAGATGGCGCGGACCATATAGTCATGCAAACGGCATCGCAAACCCAGAGCGGCAATGACCATTCGCACCCGAAAATTGATCGGCACCGTCGCGCTTCTGCTACTGGTGTCGGCGTGGGGACTGCTCGCGATGGCGCTGGCGCAGTCGGTGCTGACCGATATCAGCGGCCTTGTGGCCGTGATCTACTATGTCGTCGCCGGCCTCGGTTGGGTGCTGCCGGCGATGCCGCTGATCAGCTGGATGTCCAAACCGGACCGCGCACTGAAAACTCAGATTTTTTCCGATGTTGCGCCGCGATAGGCGCATCCCTATAGTCCGCGCCGTTCCGGTCGGGGCGTAGCGCAGCCCGGTTAGCGCACTTGTCTGGGAGACAAGGGGTCGCTGGTTCAAATCCAGTCGCCCCGACCAAACAACCCCCTAGTTTATCTTGTTTTTTCTATCGGGCTGAAGCGACGACGGATTGGTGCGCCTCGCTAAGTCGCCACCAGGTCGCCACCGCGTTGTCCACAACAACTACCCGATGGCTTTTAATCAAGTGGTCCCGGGTTCGAGTCCCGGCGCGCTCACCACAACTTATTGATAAATATCTGCTATTTTCGTTAGACGGTTGACTGTTGCCAGCGCTAAGTCTCGTGTCCGCTCCGTGTCCACAAAATGCCCTACG
>SHVM01000074.1 GCA_009694265.1 Pseudolabrys sp. | reverse complement strand
CGTTTCCGCGGCGAGCATGCGCAGCGCCGCTATGCCAATGGCGAGGAACGCTGCATCGCCTGCAAGCTGTGCGAGGCGATCTGCCCGGCGCAGGCGATCACCATCGAGGCAGGACCCCGCCGCAACGACGGCACGCGCCGCACCACGCGCTACGACATCGACATGGTGAAGTGCATTTACTGCGGTCTGTGCCAGGAGGCCTGCCCGGTCGACGCCATCGTGGAAGGTCCCAACTTCGAATTCGCCACCGAGACGCGCGAAGAACTCTATTACGACAAGGAGCGGCTGCTCGCGAATGGCGACCGCTGGGAACGCGAGATCGCGAAGAACATCGCGCTCGACGCGCCTTATAGATGAGTGTTTGCAGGTGAAATGATGATTGTTGCAGCGCTGTTCTTTTACCTTTTCGCCGGCCTGTGCGTCGCGAGCGCTTTCATGGTGATCGCGGCGAAGAATCCCGTGCATTCGGTGCTCTATCTCATTTTGGCCTTCGTCAATGCGGCTGGGCTGTTCGTGATGATGGGCGCCGAATTCCTGGCGATGATTCTGATCGTGGTCTATGTCGGCGCCGTCGCCGTGTTGTTCCTGTTCGTGGTGATGATGCTCGATGTCGATTTCGCCGAGCTCAAGCAGGGCTCCCTGCAATATCTGCCGGGCGGCTTGCTGATCGGCGGCATTTTTCTCGCCGAACTTTTTCTGGTGGTCGGAGCCTGGGTCATCGGACCCGGCGTGCCGCAGGCGATCACGTCGCCGATTCCGGCCGCGATCTCAAACACCGCGGCGATCGGCCTCGTACTCTACACCCGCTATGTCTATTTCTTCCAGGCTGCCGGCATGATCCTGCTGGTCGCCATGGTGGGCGCCATCGTGCTCACGCTGCGCCATAAGGAACGCGTGCGGCGTCAGGACGTCTCCGAACAGGTCGCGCGCAATCCGAAAACCTCGATCGAAATTATTAAAGTTCGTCCCGGGCAAGGCTTGGGGAGCAATTCATGACCATCGGGCTTGGACATTATCTCTCGGTCGCCGCCATCCTGTTTACGCTCGGGATTTTCGGCATCTTTCTTAACCGCAAGAACGTGATCATCATTTTAATGTCGATCGAGCTGATCTTGCTCGCGGTCAACATCAATCTGGTCGCGTTCTCCACCCATCTCGGTGATATCGTCGGGCAGATTTTTGCGCTGCTGGTGCTCACGGTCGCGGCCGCCGAAGCGGCGATCGGGCTCGCTATCCTCGTGGTCTATTTCCGCAATCGCGGTTCGATTGCGGTCGAAGACGTTAATATGATGAAGGGCTAACTCCTTTGTACCAAGCCATCGTCTTCCTGCCTTTGCTCGGCGCGATTTTAGCGGGGATCATTGCCCTTGCCGGCGCGCGCGCGCGTTTTCCGGGCAAGGGACCTCCGCCGGCTGCGGAGGAGAGTGTTGCCGAGCCTCATCACGACACGCATGCGGGCCACGCGCATGGGCACGATGCGCATGCACATGAGCCCGCCGCTGTAGGCTCGCGCACCGCGGAATTGATTACCACCACGCTGCTGCTGATCGCGATGATCCTGTCCTGGATCGCCTTTGTCGATGTCGGCTTTGCGCATCACGACGCGCGCGTACCGGTGTTTACCTGGATAGCGTCGGGCGATCTCAAGATCGATTGGTCGCTGCGCATCGACACGCTGACCGCGGTGATGCTGGTTGTCGTGAATACGATCTCGGCCTTCGTGCACCTCTATTCCATCGGCTACATGGAAGAAGACCCGTACCGGCCGCGCTTCTTTGCCTATCTGTCGATCTTCACATTCTTCATGCTGATGCTGGTGACGGCCGACAATCTGGTCCAGATGTTCTTCGGCTGGGAGGGCGTCGGTCTGGCGAGCTATCTGCTGATCGGGTTCTGGTATCACAAGCCGGAAGCCAACGCCGCCGCGATCAAGGCCTTCGTCGTCAACCGCGTCGGCGATTTCGGTTTTGCGCTCGGTATTTTCGCGCTCTTCATGCTGACCGGTGCGGTTGATCTCGACACCATCTTTGCTCAGGCGCCATCGCTAACGGCCAAGACCATCTGGTTCATCGGCTGGCAAGCCGATGCGCTCACGCTCATTTGCCTGCTGCTGTTCATGGGCGCCATGGGAAAATCGGCGCAGTTCCTGCTGCACACATGGTTACCCGACGCCATGGAAGGCCCGACGCCGGTCTCGGCGCTGATCCACGCCGCCACCATGGTGACCGCCGGTGTGTTCATGGTGGCGCGATTGTCGCCGCTGTTCGAGCTGACGCCCAACGCGCAGACTTTCGTCACCTTCATCGGCGCTACCACGGCGATCTTTGCCGCCACCATCGGGTTGGTGCAGAACGACATCAAGCGCATCGTCGCTTATTCGACCTGCTCGCAGCTTGGCTACATGTTCGTGGCCATGGGTTGCGGGGCCTATTCGGTCGGCATGTTCCATTTATTCACGCACGCCTTCTTCAAGGCGCTGCTGTTCCTTGGCTCGGGCTCGGTGATCCATGCCATGCATCACGAGCAGGACATCCGCCATATGGGCGGGCTGAAGGAGCGCATCCCCTACACCTACATCGTGATGATTATCGGCACGCTGGCACTCACCGGCTTCCCACTCACCGCCGGCTATTTCTCCAAGGACGCCATCATCGAGGCGGCCTTTGTCGGCAAGAATCCGATGGCGCTCTATGCCTTCATCTGCACGGTCACTGCAGCGCTGCTCACGTCGTTCTATTCGTGGCGGCTGATTTTCAAAACCTTCCACGGCGAACCGCACGACCGCAAGCACTGGAAGGACGCGCATGAGAGCCCGATGACCATGCTGATCCCGCTCGGCTTCCTGGCGGGCGGCTCGGTGCTCGCCGGCCTGCCGTTCAAGGAAGTCTTTGCCGGCAAAGGGGTCGAGGGCTTTTTCCGCGAGTCGCTGACATTTGCCAAGACCAACAGCGTGCTCGAAGACATGCACCACATTCCATTGCAGATAGGCCTGTTGCCGACGGCGATGATGGCGATCGGCTTTGTCATCGCCTGGCACTTCTATATCCGCCGGCCGGATATTCCGGTCGAGCTCGCGCGCCAGCACGACTTCCTCTACCGCTTCCTGCTCAACAAGTGGTACTTCGACGAGCTCTACGAGATCATTTTCGTGCGGCCGGCTAAATGGATTGGCCACTCGCTATGGAAGGCCGGCGACGGCTGGCTAATCGACGGTTTCGGACCCGATGGCGTCTCCGCCCGCGTGCTCGATGTCACGCGCAATGTCGTGCGCCTGCAGACTGGATATCTCTATCACTACGCCTTCGCCATGCTGATCGGCGCGGCCGCCTTCATCACCTGGTTCATGTTTTCGGCGGGGATACGCTGATGAATTGGCCGATCCTCTCCGTTGTCACCTTCCTGCCGCTGCTCGGCGCGCTATTCATTACGTTCGTGCGGGGCAACGACAACCTCGCCAAAGGCACCGCACGCTGGGTGGCGATGTGGACCACGCTGGTGACGTTCGCGATCTCGTTGGTGATGGTGGTGCGTTTCGATCCGACCAGCTCGGAATTCCAATTCTCCGAAAAACATCCGTGGATGGGCGTGGCCTCCTATCACATGGGCGTGGATGGCATTTCGCTGCCATTTGTCATCCTCACCACCGCCTTGATGCCGATCTGCATCATCGCGAGTTGGGCTTCGATCCAGAAGCGCGTGAAGGAATACATGATCGCGTTCCTGGTGCTGGAAACGCTCATGGTCGGCACGTTCTCGGCGCTAGATCTGGTGCTGTTCTATTTGTTCTTCGAAGGCGGCTTGATCCCGATGTTCCTGATCATCGGCGTCTGGGGCGGCCAGCGCAGGGTCTATGCCAGCTTCAAGTTCTTCCTCTACACGCTGCTCGGCTCGGTTCTTATGCTGTTGGCGATCATGGCGATGTATTGGGATGCCGGCACCACCGACATCCCGGCGCTGATGCGCCACGGCTTCCCGCTCGGCTTGCAGAAATGGGCGTGGCTCGCGTTTTTTGCCTCGTTCGCGGTCAAGATGCCGATGTGGCCGGTGCACACTTGGCTGCCCGACGCGCATGTCGAAGCGCCGACAGCGGGCTCGGTCATCCTCGCCGCTATTCTGCTGAAGATGGGCGGTTATGGTTTCATCCGTTTTTCGCTGCCGATGTTCCCGTCGGCCAGCCACGACTTCGCGCCGCTGATTTTCACGCTCTCCGTGGTCGCCATCATCTACACCTCGCTGGTGGCGCTGATGCAGGAGGACGTGAAGAAGTTGATTGCCTATTCCTCGGTCGCGCATATGGGTTTTGTCACCATGGGCATCTTTGCCGCCACCAGCCAGGGCGTGGCTGGCGGTATTTTCCAGATGATCTCGCACGGCATCGTGTCGGGCGCGTTGTTCCTCTGCGTCGGCGTGGTTTACGACCGCACGCATACGCGCGAGATCGCCGCCTATGGCGGGCTGGTCAATCGCATGCCGGTCTATGCCGCCATCTTCATGGTGTTCACGCTCGCCAATGTCGGCCTGCCGGGCACCTCGGGCTTTGTTGGTGAATTCCTGGCGCTGATAGGCACCTTCAAGAACAATGTCGCGGTCGCGAGCATCGCCACCTTTGGCGTCGTCCTGTCGGCGGCCTATGCGCTGTGGCTGTACCGCAAGATGATCTTCGGTCCGCTCAAACCGTCAATGGACGGCATCAAGGACATCGGCTTGCGCGAGGCGATCATCTTTGCGCCGTTGGTCGTGCTAACCATTTTGTTCGGTGTAGCGCCCAAGCCGGTGCTTGACATGTCGGCGGCCTCGGTCGCAAACCTGCTCAACAAGTATCAGAGCGCCATCGCCGCGGCCAAGACAGCGGCTTTGATCGCCCAATGAATCAAGTGACGCAAATCAGCGGGCTGCTGCCGGTGCTGCCGGAAATCATTCTGGCCTGCGGCGCCATGCTGATGCTGATGGTCGGCGTGTGCACCGTACAGAACGAACGCAGCAGCGCAATCGTCAATGGCTGGTGTGTCGGCATTCTGGTGCTGGTCGCGGGCTTCCTGCTGTCGGTGCCGGCCGGGCGATATGAAATGTTCGGCGGCAGTTTTGTGGTCGACGATTTTGCACGCTTTCTTAAAATTCTGGCGATTATCGGCTCGGCCGGCGCGCTGACGCTGTCGCTCGACTATCTGACCGTCGATCGGCAGCAGAAATTCGAATACGGCGTGCTGTTCCTGCTCTCGACGCTCGGCATGATGATGCTGATCTCGGCCGCCGATTTGATCGCGCTCTATCTCGGGCTCGAATTGATGAGCCTGCCGCTTTACGTGGTGGCGGCCAGTAACCGCGATAGCGTGCGCTCGACCGAAGCCGGGTTGAAATATTTCGTGCTCGGCGCGCTGTCGTCCGGCATGCTGTTGTATGGCGCCTCGCTGATCTACGGCTTTACCGGCACGGTGAGCTTCACTGGAATTGCCAAGGCGACCGCGAACGGCGCGAGCATCGGCTTGATCTTCGGCCTGGTGTTCCTATTCGTCGGCTTCTGTTTCAAAATCTCGGCCGTGCCGTTCCACATGTGGACGCCCGATGTCTATGAAGGTGCGCCGACGCCGGTAACGGCGTTTTTCGCCGCGGCCCCAAAGGTCGCCGGTATTGCCATCTTCGTGCGCGCCACCGTGGTGGCGTTCCCCGGCATTGCGCATGAATGGCAGCAGATCGTGGTTTTCGTTTCCATCGCCTCGATGGTGCTCGGCGCCTTTGCGGCCATCGGCCAGCGCAACATCAAACGGCTGATGGCTTATTCCTCGATCGGCCACATGGGCTTTGCGCTGGTCGGATTGGCTGCGGGCACGCCCGAGGGCGTGCAGGGCGTTCTGGTCTATATGACGATCTATGTGGCGATGACACTAGGCACCTTCGCCTGCATTCTCACCATGCGTCGCGACGGCATGCTGGTGGAAAACATCAGCGATCTCTCAGGGCTGGCGCGCACTCACCCCACCATGGCGTTTTTTCTGGCCATGCTGTTGTTCTCGCTCGCTGGCATCCCGCCGCTGGCTGGATTTTTCGCCAAGTTCTATGTGTTCCTCGCCGCCATCAAGGCCGGGCTCTATGTGCTCGCGGTTATCGGCGTGATCGCCAGCGTGGTGGGCGCCTACTACTATCTGACCATCGTCAAGATCATGTATTTCGACGAACCGGCGCAACGCTTCCAGAGCATGCCGCCGCTGTTGCGGGTCGTGCTCGGTGTGGCCGGGCTAATCAATATCCTGTTCTTCGCCTATCCAGCGCCAATCCTGAACGCGGCAACGGTGGCGGCGAAGTCGTTATTCTGACGATTTAAAGAGATGAACCGCGAAGCCACGGACCTGGCGGGGGTCCGGCACATAGCTTACGAGACGCTCGGCTCGACCAATGCCGAGGCGCTGGCGCGTGCGCGTGCCGGCGAACGAGGGCCGTTGTGGGTCACCGCGAAAAGCCAGAGCGCCGGGCGCGGGCGGCGCGGCAGCATTTGGGCGTCGCCGCCGGGCAATCTCTACGCCACGCTGTTGTTGAGCGAACCATCGGCGCCCGAACATGCGCCTCAATTGTCGTTCGTGGCGGCGCTCGCGTTGCACGACGCGATTACCGAATGCGCGCCGCAGCTTGGGCCGCTGCTGAAAGTCAAATGGCCGAACGATCTGTTGCTGGGCGGGGCCAAACTTGCCGGCATCCTGATCGAAGGCGAAAGCGATCCGGTTTTTTCCGTTGCCATCGGCATCGGCGTCAATTGCGCCACGCACCCCGAGAACACGGCATACCTTGCGACCGATCTGGCCGCCAATGGTGCGCTGGTAACGCCCGCGCAGCTATTGGCCTTGTTACCGGCGGCCATGTTACGCCGGCTTGACCAATGGCAGCGCGGCCAAGGCTTTGCCGCCGTGCGTGCCGATTGGCTCAAGCGTGCCGCGGGTCTCGGCGAGGACATCCGCGTGCGGCTGCCGGAGCGCGAGATCGCGGGCCGCTTCCAGGGGCTCGATGACGCCGGGCGTCTGCTGGTGGAGCAGTCGGGGGGTGTCGCGACCGTCACCGCCGGTGACGTTTTCGATCTGGGTGGACGCTGATGGCGCAGCCAAAACAAGAATTGGTATTCGCGCCGCTTGGCGGCGTCGGTGAGATCGGCATGAACCTGTCGATCTATGGTCTCGGCGACGGGCATAAGCGTTCATGGCTCGCGGTCGATCTCGGCGTGTCGTTTGGCACCGAGGAGCACATGCCGGGCATCGATCTGATCCTGCCCGACATTCGCTATCTGGTGCAGGAGCGCAAGAACCTGGCCGGCCTGGTGCTCACCCACGCGCATGAGGACCATTACGGCGCCGTGCTCGATCTGTGGCCCAAGCTGAAGGTGCCGGTCTATGCCACGCCGTTCACCGCCGCCTTGCTCGCCGCCAAGCGCGCCAGCGAGCCGGGCGCGCCGGAAATCCCGGTGACCATCGTGCAGCTCGGCAGCCGTTTCAATGTGGGACCGTTCGATATCGAATTGGTCTCGATGGCGCATTCGATCCCTGAATCGAACGCGCTCATCATCCGCACGCCCTGCGGCACGGTGCTGCATACCGGCGACTGGAAAATCGACCTCACACCAGTGCTCGGCGATGTGACCGACGAGAAAAAACTGCGCGCGCTCGGCGAGGAAGGTTGCCTGGCGCTGGTCGGCGATTCCACCAATGCCGTACGCGAGGGTCGCTCGCCCTCGGAAGCCGATGTCGGCAAGACCATTACCGCGCTCATCAAGTCGGCGCGCGGCCGCGTGGCGGTGACGACATTCGCTTCCAATGTGGCGCGGTTGCGCACGGTGGCGGAGGCCGCGCGCGCCGCCGAGCGCGAGGTGATCGTGGTTGGCCGCGCCATGGAGCGCATCGTTCAGATCGCGCGCGAGACCGGCTATCTCGACGGCGTGCAGGATTTCCGTCCCGCCAATGCCTATGGCTATCTGCCGCCGAACAAAGTCGTGGCGCTGTGCACCGGCAGCCAGGGCGAGGCGCGCGCAGCGCTTGCCCGCATCGCCGAGGACCAGCATCCGGAGGTCACGCTGTCGCGCGGCGATCTGGTGATTTTTTCTGCCCGCAACATTCCCGGCAACGAGAAAGCGGTCGGCCGCATCATCAATGGGTTGATCGATCAGGGTATTGAGGTGATCACCGACAGAACTCACCTCGTGCATGTGTCGGGACATCCGCGCCGTGCCGAGCTCGAGGAATTGATTGGTTGGGTTAAACCGAAAATCCTTATTCCGGTGCACGGCGAAGCCCTGCATCTTTCCGAGCATGCCAAGCTCGCGCGGAGCCTGGGGATCAAGGAAGTCGTGCAATGCCGCAATGGCGATCTGGTGCGGATTGCGCAAGGCCACACCGGCATCATCGACGAGGTGCCGTCCGGGCGGCTCTACAAGGACGGCGCGATTTTGGTCGAGGCCGACTCGCGAACCGTCGCCGACCGCCGCCGCCTGAGCTTTGCCGGCTCCGTCTCGGTTGCCATTGCGATCAATGATAAGGGCGCGCTGGTGACCGACCCGGAACTTGACCTGATCGGCATTCCGGACCGCGACCGCGATGGCGAACTGATCGCTGATGCCGCCTACGACGCCGTGGAGGAAACCATGGAGTCGTTGCCGCGCAAGCGCCGCGGCGATCCCGATGCCGTGGCCGAAGCCGTGCGCCGCGCGGTCCGCGCCGTGGTCGTGCAGCGCTGGGGCAAAAAGCCGATGTGCCATGTGCACGTCTTGACGGTATGATGGCTGCCGCCGGTGCGAGGATTTAGAGGAAGCTCATGATCGGTCGTCTCAATCACGTCGCCATCGCGGTACGCGACATCGCCAAGGCCGCGAAGGTCTATCGCGATACGCTGGGCGCCGACGTATCGGCCAAGGTCGCTCAACCGGACCATGGAGTCTCCACCGTGTTCATCACATTGCCCAACACCAAGATTGAATTGCTGGAGCCGCTTGGGCCGGGTTCCCCGATCGAAAAATTCCTGGACAAAAATCCCGATGGCGGCATCCACCATCTTTGCTACGAGGTGGTCGACATTCGCGCCGCCCGCGACACCTTGAAGGCACAAGGTGCTCGCGTGCTGGGCGACGGCGAGCCCAAGATCGGCGCCCATGGCAAGCCAGTGCTGTTCCTGCACCCGAAGGATTTCTGCGGCACGCTGGTCGAACTCGAGCAGGCGTAAATTAAAATGAGCGTTGCTACCGCGATTGCGATCTATTTCCTGATCTGGTGGATCGTGCTGTTCGCGGTGCTGCCCTGGGGCGTGCGCAGCCAGGCGGAGGGCGGCGAGGTTATTCCGGGCACCGATCCGGGCGCGCCGGCGCGCCATCGGCTCTGGAGCAAGCTCGGCTGGACAACATTGGTCGCCACCGTGCTGTTCGGTATTCTGTATGCGGTCTACGATCGCGGCCTGATCCCGTATGAATTTCTGAGCCGAATTGCCGGCCCACCGCGGTAACAATCTCTCCATTATGCCCGGCCTTGTGCCGGTCATGACGACGCAAAAAAAGAGCAGGGCGCGCTTGCCCTGCTCGTCGCTTTCGATTGTCCCTTTCCTCGATTATTTTCGTTGTGCGATCGAGGCGGCAGCGATACCCGTGCTCAGGACTTGCTTTCCTCCCAAGACTTGGTTCATACGACTTGGACCGCGCGTTGGAGTCGGTCTTGCGCGCCGGAAGCTCCATTCACACGGATGACGCTAAGCAAACCCACACGGCGGGCATTGTCACCAGCATTCGTCGCTCATCGTTCGAGCACGATGGGTGCGTCGAGCACGATGGGTTGTCCCGTCACGGGCGTCACGATGACGCGCACGGTCCAGATGCCGCTTTGCGGAATGTCGATGTCGTCTGCCTGCCATGTTCCATCCAGCATGCGCCGGGTTGCATGTTCTCCTGCTCTTAAGCCGGAGGCTGGCGGATCGAGCGCGATCCTCACTTCTTTTGCAGCGAAGTCCGGGAAATCTTCGCGAGAGACTCGAATTGTCGCTTTGGTCCGGCCGGCGCGGCCCGGGTCAATGGTGACATCGGCCATGGCTTCGGTGGCATGGATATGAACGAATGCCGCGCCGGGCGGAATTTCTGCTGAAGAAGTGTGCATATGGGCGGTGGGCGCTATCGTGCCGAGCGCGCCGACCAGCACCAGCACACAAACGCCAAGTCCGGTTTCGGCCAGAGCATTGCGTTGCAATGCGCGCAAGGTCGCGCGCTTGGCTGTGGGCGCAGCCAATCGCGGGGTGAGGTGGTATCTATTGACCGCTGCTATGCAGACCATGGCGGTGAACAGCCCGATCTTGAGCATCACCAGCCGGCCGTAGTCGGCCGCCAGCAGATCGCGCGGCCCGGCCAGCAGCGCGCACCACACCTGCCCGAAGCGGGTGTCGGTGAACACAGTCCATGCGCCGCCGTTAAGGCAGACCTCGGCGACCGGCGCGCCATGGATCTCCGCCGCGAGCCACACCAGCCAGGCGGCGCCCGACACAATCGCGAGTGCCAGCGCCATCCAGATCGTCACGGTCAAGCGGCGGCGCAATGCCGGGACATCGGCGACCAGCACCATAAAGCAGACGGTGCCGCTGGCGAGCACCGTCGCCACGATATGAACGCTGCGCGCCAGGATGAGCGGATCGATCACGTCCTACGGGCCTACACGGAAAGTGAAATTGCCTTGACTACGATGGGTGTCGACCGACAGCACGCGCCAGATCACCTTGTAGGTCCCGGCAGCAGCGGCTTGAGCGACACGCGCATTTGGTTGCGCTATTTCGGATCGGCCGCCGCCTTGCTGGCTTGCATGGCCACGCCGCTCATGGTGCGCACCTCAATCGTGCTGAACGCAGGCTCGATATTGCTGGTGAACCACAACACCACTTCGTTCGGCGCGGATGCGACCGTGCTGCCGGCCGCAGGCGCCGCGCGTTCGAGATGGGCATGCGCCAGCGCTGCTGGCGGAGCGGGGAGCAGGCCGAAAACGGCGAAGATCAAAAAAGTGAGCGAGTGACGATTCATGCGACGATTATAGACTTCGAAAACGCAAATGTGTTCCTCTATGCGGGCCGGCTTTGGTGGTTTGCGCTGCGGGACTTGTGTTTTCCCGGCATATCCGCTTTCACTCAGGGCCTGACCCGTCCCCGATTCCAGCGATCACCATGCGCCTGTCCCGCTATTTCCTGCCGATCCTGCGTGAGCCGCCGCGCGAGGCCGAGATCGTCTCGCACCGGCTGATGCTGCGCGCCGGCATGATGCGCCAGGAGGCCGCTGGCATTTACGCTTTCCTGCCGCTTGGCTTCCGCGTGCTGCAGAAAATCTGCGCCATTGTTCGCGAGGAGCAGAACCGCTCCGGCGCCATCGAGCTGCTGATGCCGACCATCCAGTCCGCCGACTTGTGGCGCGAGAGCGGGCGCTACGAGGCCTATGGCAAGGAGATGCTGCGCATCCAGGATCGCCACGAGCGCGATATGCTCTTTGGTCCTACGAATGAAGAGATGATCACCGAGATCTTCCGCGCCTATGTGCGCTCCTACAAGGATCTGCCGCTCAATCTCTATCACATTCAGTGGAAATTTCGCGACGAAGTGCGACCGCGTTTCGGGCTGATGCGCGGCCGCGAATTTCTCATGAAGGATGCTTATTCGTTCGATGTCGATCAGGCCGGCGCGCAGCATTCCTATAACAAAATGTTCGTGGCTTACCTGCGCACTTTCGCACGGCTCGGTTTGAAATCGATCCCGATGCGCGCGGAGTCCGGCCCTATCGGCGGCAACCTGTCGCATGAATTTATTATCCTCGCCTCGACCGGCGAGTCGGAAGTGTTCTGCCACAAAGACTATCTCTCGATGAACGTCCCCGGAGAGGATGTGAACTTCGACGACATTTCTGGCCTGCAAACAATCGTCGACAAATGGACGTCGCACTATGCCGCGACCTCTGACATGCACGACGCTGCGGCCTTCTGCAAAATTCCCGCCGATGCACAAGTGTCGGCGCGCGGCATCGAGGTCGGGCATATCTTTTATTTCGGCACCAAATATTCCGAGCCGATGAAGGCCGTGGTCTCCACCGGCGCGGGCGGTGACAAG
>SHVM01000073.1 GCA_009694265.1 Pseudolabrys sp. | reverse complement strand
GCTGCATTGGGCGCCAAGCTGGCCGCGCCGGACGCTTTCGTGGTCGCGACCTTGGGCGACGGCGCCTATATGTTTGCCAATCCGACTGTCGGGCACTGGGTATCCGCCACCCACAATCTTCCGATCCTCACCGTGGTGTTCAACAACAGCCGCTATGGCGCCGTGCGCCGCGCCACGCTGTCGATGTTCAAGGATGGCGCCGCCGGCGAAAGCGACGGACGCGTGCTGGCCGATCTCGACCCGGCGCCACCTTACGACGAACTCGCGCGGGCGCAGGGCGCCCATGCCGAGCGCGTGGAAAAACCGGCCGATTTGCCGGACGCGCTGGCGCGCGCCCGCGATGTCGTGGTCAATGAACGCCGCCAGGCGCTGCTCAATGTTATAACGCCCTATTGAATCGATAACCCAAAAGAACAACCGTCAGTCACGGAGAAATTTTTATGCGCATCGACGCCTATACCCATTTCATCCCGGAAAAATTTTTCGCCAAGCTGGTGGAAAGCGGCCATACCGATATCGGCAAGCGCGTGCGCGAAATTCCCTGCATCCACGATCTCGAAGCGCGCCGCAAGGTCGTCGATCAGTTCGACGATTACGCGCAGATCCTGTCTTACCCGATGCCGCCGCTCGAACTCCTGGCCAAGGGCGACCAAATTGAGGAATACGCCAAACTGGTGAATGACGGCTTCGCCGAGATTTGCACGAAATATCCCGATTATTTCCCCGGCTGGGTGGCGCAGGCGCCCTTGGCCGCGCCCGACGCCGGCGTGCGCGAAGTGACGCGCGCGCTCAAGAACGGCGCGCTCGGCGTACAGATCTACACCAACATCGCCGGCAAGCCGCTCGACGACCCGGCATTCGAGCCGTTCTTCGCCGCCATGAACAAGCTCAACAAACCGATCTGGATGCATCCGGCGCGCGCCGCCAATTTCCCGGATTATCTGTCCGAGAAGAAATCGAAATACGAAATCTGGTGGACCTTCGGCTGGTCCTATGAGACCGCCGCCGCCATGGCGCGGCTGGTGTTCTCGCGCATCCTCGACAAATATCCGAACCTGAAAATCATCACCCATCACTTCGGCGGCATCGTGCCGATGCTGGAAGGCCGCATCGGCCCGGGCTGGGACCAGCTCGGCGCGCGCACCTCGGACGAGGACTTGAGCATTGTGCTCAAGAGCCTGAAGAAGCGTCCGCTCGACTATTTCAAGCACTCATTCTACGCCGACACCGCGGTGTTCGGCGGCGTGCCGGCGACCCATGCCGGTCTCGCCTTCTACGACCTCGACAAGGTCGTGTTCGCCTCCGATTGCCCGTTCGATCCGGAGAAGGGCACGATGTATACGCGCGAAACGCTGCGGATTATCGAAGAGATCGACATGCCGAGGGCCGACAAGGAGAAGATCTGGCACGGCAATCTCGAGGCGATCACCGGGGTCAAGTTTCCGACGTGATGTCATTGCGGGGCGCTGATGGATTCAGCCCCGCCATCTGCTAGCATCGCACCCCATGGCAGTCGCGCGACCCATCGGCCTGTCCGAGCCCGAGGCTCCGCCGCCTGACGGCACGGCCGCCTCGCCGAGCGACGCCGGCCGCGTCACCCCCATGATGGAGCAATATATCGAGATCAAGGCCGCCAATCCGGACTGCCTGCTGTTCTACCGGATGGGCGATTTCTACGAAATGTTCTTCGACGACGCCGAGGCCGCCTCGCGCGCGCTCGGCATCATGCTCACCAAGCGCGGTAAACATCAGGGCCGCGACATCCCGATGTGCGGCGTGCCGGTGGAGCGCGCCGACGAATATCTGCACCGCCTGATCGCGCTCGGTCACCGGGTCGCGGTCTGCGAGCAGCTCGAAGACCCGGCCGAGGCGCGCAAGCGCGGCAATAAGAGCGTGGTGCGGCGCGACGTGGTGCGCCTGGTCACCCCCGGCACGCTGACCGAAGACACGCTGCTCGACGCCAAGCGCAACAATTATCTGCTGGCGGTCGCGCGCGCGGCTGTCATCCGCCGGCGAAGAAAACCGTTTTGGCTTGGCCTGGATCGATATCTCGACCGGCGAATTCCACATCACCGAATGCGAACGCGCCTCGCTTTCGGCCGAGATCGCGCGGCTAGAGCCAAGTGAGATCATCGTCTCCGACGCGCTGTTTGCCGACGCCGAGCTGGTGCCGACCTGGCGCGCGCTGCCGGCGGTGACGCCGCTGACGCGCGACGTGTTCGACGCGCCACCGCCGAGCGGCGGCTGACGTCGTTCTTTGCGGTGGCGACCAGCGACGCCTTCGGCGTCTTGTCGCGGCTGGAAATCACCGCCGCCGCGGCTTGCGTGACTTACGTCGAGCGCACGCAAATCGGCAAGCGTCCGCCGCTATCGCCGCCGTTACGTGAGAGCGCCGGCGCCTCGATCGCGATCGACCAGGCCACCCGCAGCAATCTCGAGCTTGTGCGCACGCTGTCGGGCGAGCGGCGCGGCTCGCTGTTGGAGGCCATCGACCACACCGTGACCTCGGCCGGTTCGCGGCTGCTGGCGCAGCGATTGTCGGCGCCGCTCACCGACCCACAAGCGATCGCGCGGCGGCTCGATACGGTGGCGGGCTTTGTCGAGGATATTGCGGCGCGCGCCGACACCCGTTCGCGGTTGCAGGCGGCGCCCGATCTGGCGCGCGCGCTGGCCCGCATCGCCGTCGGCCGTGCCGGCCCGCGCGATCTCGCCGCCATCAGCGACGGCGTGCTCGCCGCGGCCGATCTCGCCCGCGCTTTGGCGTCATTGAAAGACACGCCGACGGAAATCGCCGAGACGATGCAATCCTGCCGCCGCCCGGATGGCATGCTGGCCGCCCAGCTTGCCGCCGCCCTGGCCGCGGAACTGCCCGCCTTCAAGCGCGACGGCGGCTTTGTGCGCAACGGCTACGACGCCGCGCTCGACGAGACGCGCGCGCTGCGCGACGAATCCCGCCGCGTCGTCGCGGCATTGCAATCGCGTTATGCCGAGGAGACCGGCGTGCGCGGCCTCAAAATCCGCCATAACAATGTGCTGGGCTATTTCGTCGAAGTCACCGCCCAGCACGGCGATAAATTAATGGCGCCGCCGGCCAACGCCATTTTCATCCACCGCCAGACGCTGGCCGGCCAGGTGCGCTTCACCTCGACCGAACTGGGCGAGCTGGAGGCCAAGATCGCCAGCGCCGCCGAGCGCTCGCTCGGGCTGGAGCTGGTGATTTTCGAACGGCTGGCGGCAAGTGTGGTGGCGCAGACCGCACAGATTAAACAATGCGCCGAGGCGCTGGCCGCGCTCGATGTCGCCAGTTCGCTCGCGCATCTCGCCGCCGAGCGCGACTACGCGCGCCCGCACATCGACGACAGCCTCACCTTCGTGATCGAGGGCGGCCGCCATCCGGTTGTCGAGCAGGCGCTGTCGCGCGACGGCACGCCGTTCGTCGCCAATGACAGCGACTTGTCGCCGCCGGGCGATGTCAGCGCGGGGCGCATCTGGCTGATCACCGGCCCCAACATGGCCGGCAAGTCCACCTTCCTGCGGCAGAACGCGCTGATCGCGATCCTGGCGCAGACCGGCAGCTTCGTGCCGGCCAAGCGCGCCCATATTGGCGTGGTCGACCGTCTGTTCTCGCGCGTCGGCGCCGCCGACGATCTGGCGCGCGGGCGCTCGACCTTCATGGTCGAAATGGTGGAGACCGCCGCCATCCTCAATCAGGCGGGCGCGCGCTCATTGGTGATCCTGGACGAGATCGGCCGCGGCACCGCCACCTTCGGACTGTCGATCGCCTGGGCGACCGTCGAACATCTGCACGACGTCAATAAATGCCGCGCGCTGTTCGCCACGCATTTCCATGAACTGACCGCGCTCGCCGCGCGGCTCGACCGGCTGCACAATGCAACGGTGCGCGTGAAGGAATGGCAAGGCGACGTGGTATTCCTGCACGAGGTGGTGCCGGGTTCGGCCGATCATTCCTACGGCATCCAGGTGGCGAAACTCGCGGGGCTGCCGTCGAGCGTGATCGAGCGCGCCAAACTGGTGCTGACCAAACTCGAGCAGGAAGACCGCGCCAAGCCGAAAGGCTTCGAGGATCTGCCGCTGTTCGCAGCGCCCTATGTGCCGCCGCAGCAAGTGCAGGACGATGCCTACGAGCTGATGGTCGCCGCCGTGGCAGCGCTTAATCCCGACGACATGTCGCCGCGCGAAGCGATGGAAGCGCTTTATATGCTGAAGGCCAAGCTGGCGCAGACCAAGAAAAAATAAAGTTTCACGTCCGCGCCCGCCAATTGCGCAAGCCCCACAGCAGCGCGTTCCAGCCGATGCCGATCGACAGGCCGGCCGCGTAAGACCACCACACGCCGATCGGCTCCGCCAATAAATGAACCGCGAGCAGGCTCAAGCCCAGCCCGATGAGCGGGGCCTGCACATGCGCCGCCACGCTGGCGGTGGCCGGGCCGCCAATGCGCGGATGCAGAATGATGAAATACGATCCCATCGCCACCGGAAAAAACGCGAACAGGCCGGACGCAAAGGAGCCGATCAAATGGCTGGCCGCCGTGACGATAATGACGCAGAACGTGACGACACCGGCGCGCCAGGCCAGATCGTGGCCGGTAAAACTGACGCGGATTTTCGTCGAAACTTCAGCGCGAAAACGGGTGCCGGCATAGATCGCCACAGGAAATACCAGCGCACTCAATAACAATGCACTGGCTGCGTTCCAGTCGACGAGGCGCGTCAAACCGGCGCAGCCAAACCACACCAGATAGGCGAGTCCCAAACTGACGAACAGAGAACGCCGCTGCGCCAGCGCGGCATAGGTCAGCGCGAAGATCGCGACCACGGCATTCGACACCATGCTGCCGATCGCGCTTGACGCAATAAAACCCGGCGGATGTTCGATGGCCAGAATGATCAAGGCGGCGCCGCCCGCGGTCGGCAGCGAGGCGATCAGCGAGCCGATGAATGGCCCGCTGCGCTCGACCACCAGCGAGGCCGCCACCACGATCGAAGCAGTCATGGCGATTTTCAGCGCGAGGCCGAACAAGAACATTGCGGTCATAGCGCGATGCCGCGCCGGCGCGTGCCATAGACCAGCAGGCCCCAGGCGACCGAAGTGGCGAGCGCCAGCGTCAATCCAATGGCTGAGCCAAGCGGTTCGGCGGTGACATGCAGCATCACGCAGGCGAAGGCAAAGCCGGCCAGGCCGGTCACGGCATTCGCCATCACGGCGGCGGTCGGCTTGCCGCCGACACGCCGGTGCAGGATCAACACCACGCTGATCAGAATGATCGGAAACACCGCCAGGATGCCGCTGCCGCCGGGGCCGATGCGGAAACTCAAGCTCACCGTCACGCCGACCAGCAGCGCCACCAAACCTGCGCGCATCGCCAGATCGGTCCAGCGCGCCCGCACGCGCGGGATCGGCACATGACGCAGCGGCCGCGCCAGCGCGATGCCCAGGCCGAGCACTGCGATGTTGAGCAGAAACGCCGTGGCGATGGTCCAGGAAATTTCATGCACGGCCCAGGCCAGCACGAACCACACGGCCATCGCGACCGACAAGCTCAGCGGCAGCGAGCGTTTTTGCGCGAGCAGCGCGTAAATAAGCGCGAAGATCACATTGACGGTATTGATGGCGAGGCTGTTGATCGCGCCTTGTGCAATGAAATGCGCGCCGTGATCGAGCGCGAGGAAAACATAGACCGGACCGGCGCCGAGCGGCAGCGTCGCCACCAGCCCGCCAACCAGGGGACCGGCGCGCTCGGCCGTTACCGTCGCCGCCAGAACGAAGCCGGCGGTGATGGCCATTTTAACGATGAGGGTGAGCGCGAAATAAAGATCGGGGGACATTTTGCGCGCTGAACATGACCCGTTGTCATGCGCCGCGCAAGCCGAGCCTGCGCATGGCAGACCGTCGCTGTTAAATGTGCGCGAGCTTCACGTCATCCGGCCGGCGTGAGCACCACCCGGCCGATGACTTTACCGGCGCGCAAATCGTCGAGCGCGCCGCTCACCTGGTCGAGCGGGCGCGTGGTGAGCGGGATCGGCGGCAGGCCCTTGGCGCGCACCAGGTCGAGCAGTTCCTTCATTTCCGGCAGGCTGCCGACATAGGAGCCTTGTATGCCCATCGCGCGCAGCGGAAAGAACGGCGTCGATACGGTGATGTCGCCGCCAAACAGGCCGACCACGATCACCTTGCCGCCCTTGGTGATGCTGTCGACGGCGAGCTGCACGGTCTTCGACGATCCGACATAATCGATTGCCGCCCAGGCGCCGCCGCCGGTCAGCTTGATGATCTGCTGCGCCGCGTCGGGCACATTGCCGTCGACCACGGCCATCGCTCCGGCTTTCTTGGCGGCGTCGCGCTTGACCGGATCGATGTCGACCACGATGGCGCCCTTGTTGCCCATCATGGTGTTAAGCGCCAGGCACATCAGGCCGAGCCCGCCGGCGCCGATGATCACCACCGGCTCATCCTTGATGATCGATCCGGCTTTCTTCAGCGCGCCGAATGTGGTGATACCCGAGCAGGCCAGCGGCGCGACTTTTTCCGGGGCTAAGTCGCCGATGTCGAACAAATAACGCGGATGCGGCACCATGATATAATCGGAATAGCCGCCGTCGCTGAACACGCCGAGATTGCGCGGCGTCTTGCAAAGCTGTTCTTCGCCGCGCTTGCAGATCGCGCATTCGCCGCAGCCCATCCACGGATGCGCCAGCATGCGCGCGCCGATTTTGACTCCCTTGGCGCCGGGACCGGCCGCTGCCACTTCGCCGACATTCTCGTGCCCCATGGTCAGCGGCAGCTTGATGCCGCGGGCCAGCAGGTCCAGCCGCTTGCCTTGCCCAAGTTCGTAGAAGCCGTCCCAGATATGCAGGTCGCTGTGGCACACGCCGGCCGCCAGCACTTTCAGCAGCACTTGCGTGCCGGCCGGCTGTGGCGTCGGCTTTTCACTGAGTTGAAGCGGCTCGCCGCAACGGCAGACCTGGAAACTACGCATATCGTTTCTCTCCCGAAACCTGTTGCTGTTATCGCCGACCGGTGGCGCAGTGCCTTGCGAAGCGTGATGGAACCATAGTCCGCACCGATCGTCACCACAGGCCGGATGCGCAATTTTTGCGCTATTTACTGGGGTAAAGCGGGCGGCTGGCCAAAGATATTGGGTGGTGACACGGCTCCCCTGCTCCGCTATTCCGAATCCCGCCATGGCCTCCCTCGCCCTCGATCACCCCGCACGCACGCGTCCCGAAGGCCCGTCCAAGGCGCCGGCCGAATTGATCGACGCGCGCGTCATCTTCGCCGATCTGGAAAAACTCGCCCAGACTCACGCCAGCAACGAGCGTGACATGCGCGCAGCGCTGGCCAAGCGGCTCAAGACCGCGCTCGTCGAGGGCCGCGCCAAGGCCGAGCAGCTTCTGCTCAAGGATCGCCACGGCCGCCGCTGCGCCGAACGGCTGTGCCGGATGGAAGACGAGCTCATCCGCATCCTGTTCGAATTCGTGCGCAAGCATCTTTATCCGTCGCAAAATCCGTCCGAGGCCGAGCACATGGCGGTCGTCGCCACTGGCGGCTATGGCCGCGGATTGCAGGCGCCCGGCTCCGACATCGATCTGTTGTTCCTGCTGCCCTACAAGCAGACCGCCTGGGGCGAGCAGGTCGCGGAAGCCATTCTCTATTGCCTGTGGGACACCGGCCTGAAGGTCGGCCACGCCACCCGCTCGGTCAACGAATGCATCCGCCAGGCCAAGGCGGACATGACCATCCGCACCGCCATTCTCGAAGCGCGCTTCCTGCTCGGCGATCGCAAGCTGTTCGACGAGCTGGTGACGCGCTTTGACAACGAGGTGGTGCGCAACACCGCCGCGCAATTCGTCACCGCCAAGCTGGCCGAGCGCGAGGAACGCGTCCGCCGCAGCGGACAATCGCGCTATCTGGTCGAGCCGAACGTGAAGGACGGCAAGGGTGGCTTGCGCGATCTGCATACTTTGTTCTGGATCGCAAAATACGTCTACCGCGTGCGCGAGCCGGACGAGCTGATCAAGCGTGGCGTGTTCGACAAGTATGAATATCAATTATTCCGCCGCTGCGAGGATTTCCTCTGGTCGGTGCGCTGCCACATGCATTTCGTCACCGGCCGCGCCGAAGAGCGGCTCGGCTTCGATATTCAGCGCGAGATCGCACAACGGCTCGGCTACACCGAGCACCCGGGCCAGCAGGATGTCGAGCGCTTCATGAAGCACTATTTCCTGATCGCCAAGGATGTCGGCGATCTCACCGCCATTGTGTGCTCACAACTGGAAGACAACCAAACCAAGAGCGTGCCGGTGCTCAGCCGCGTGATGGCCAAGTTCCGCACCGTGAAGCGCAAGAAACTCACCGAGACCGACGATTTCATTGTCGACAAGAACCGCATCAGGCTGGCCCAGGTCAATGTATTCAAGCGCGATCCGGTCAATCTGATTCGCGTCTTCCATTTAGCGCAGAAGCACAATCTGGCGTTTCACCCGGACGCCATGCGGGTCATGACGCGCTCGCTCAATCTGATCAATTCCGATCTGCGCGAGAACAAGGAAGCCAACAGACTGTTCCTGGAGATCATCGTTTCGCAGAACGACCCGGAGACCGTGCTGCGGCGGATGAACGAAGCCGGCGTGCTCGGCCGCTTCGTGCCGGCCTTCGGCAAGATCGTCGCGATGATGCAGTTCAACATGTATCACCACTACGCCGTGGACGAGCACCTGCTGCGCTGCATCGGCATACTCACGGAAATCGAGCGCGGCGGCGACAAAGAGACGCCGGTCGCCCACGAACTGTTCCATAAGCTGCTGCCCGGCAACCGTTTGATACTCTATGTCGCCTTGTTTTTGCACGACATCGCCAAGGGCCGCATCGAGGACCATTCAGTCGCAGGCGCGCGGGTGGCGCGGCGCTTGTGCCCGCGCCTGGGATTTTCAGTGGCCGACACCGAGACGGTCGCCTGGCTGATTGAAAATCATCTGGTGATGTCGAGCGTGGCGCAGTCGCGCGATCTCTCCGACCGCAAGACCATCGAGAATTTCGCCGCTTTGGTGCAATCGGCCGAACGGCTGAAGCTCTTGACCATTCTCACCACCGCCGATATCCGCGCGGTCGGCCCCGGCGTGTGGAACGGCTGGAAGGCGCAACTGTTGCGCACGCTTTATTATGAGACCGAGCCGGTGCTCACCGGCGGCTTCTCGGAGGTCAACCGCGCCCAGCGCGTTGCCAGCGCACAGGCCGAATTCCGCCAAACGCTCAAGCACTGGCCGGCTGCGCAACTGGAAGCCTATATCGCGCGGCTTTATCCGGCCTATTGGCTTAAAGTGGATCTGCAGCACAAGGTCGAACATGCGCATTTCGTGCGCGCCGCCAAGGATGCCGGCAAGACGCTCGCCACCACCATCGGCTTCGACAGCAGCGCGGTGACCGAACTCACGGTGCTGGCGCCCGATCATCCCTGGCTGCTGTCGATCATTGCCGGCGCCTGCGCCATGGCCGGCGCCAATATCGTCGACGCGCAGATCTACACCACCACCGATGGTCTCGCGCTCGACACCATTTCGCTGTCGCGCGAATTCGAACGCGACGAGGACGAGCAGCGGCGCGCCAACCGGATCGCCGAATCAATCGAGAGGGCGCTGCGCGGAGAATTGCGGCTGCCCGACACGCTGGGCAAGCGCGCGGCGCCTAAGGGCCGCATCAAGGCCTTCGCGCTCGAGCCCTCGGTCACCATCAACAATCAATGGTCGCACCGCTACACCATGGTGGAAGTCACCGGCCTCGACCGCACCGGGCTGCTGTATGAGATGACCACGACGCTGTCCAAGCTCAACCTCAACATCGCCTCCGCCCACGTCGCCACTTTCGGCGAGCGGGTGGTGGACGTGTTTTACATCACCGACCTGATGGGCGCGCAGATCACCTCGCCGACCCGCCAGGCGGCGATCAAGCGCGCGATGATCCCGCTGTTCGCGCCCGAGGCCGGCGGCAAACAGAGTAAGGCCAAAAGCGATGCCAGCGCATGATCCCGCGATGAGCACATCCCCCGTTGCCATTATCGGTCTGGGCCTGATGGGCGAGGTCTATGCCCGGCGCCTGCTTGACGCGGGTATTCCCGTCACCGGCTTCGACATCGATCCCGCCCGGCGCGCGCGTTTGGCGGAGATCGGCGGCCATCCGGCCAGCACCATTGCCGAACTGGCGAAGTCTGCGCGCTGCATCGTCATCGCCGTGTTCAGCACGGCGCAGGTCGAGGATGTGATCGAGAACCATCTACTGCCCGCACTCGGCGACACATCGAACAAGATCGTGCTGTGCATGAGCACCTGCGACCCCGATCAGGTAGCGGCACTGGCCGCCCGCGTGGTCCCGCGCGGCATTCGTTATCTGGATGTGCCGGTGTCCGGCACCAGCGACCAGGTGCGGCGCGGCGATGGCGTCGCTTTGATCGGTGGCGATCCGGCGGTCATCAAAGAAGTAGCGCCGGTACTCGATGCGCTGTTCGCGCGGCGCTTTCACGTCGGCAAAATCGGCGATGGCGGACGCGCCAAGCTCGCGGTCAATCTGATCCTCGGCCTCAACCGTCTCGCGCTGGCCGAGGGCCTGGTGTTCGCGGAAAAGCTCGGGCTCGATCCGGCCGCGTTCCTCGAAGTGGCGCGCGGCTCAGCGTCATACTCGCAGGTGATGGAGACCAAGGGGCCGAAAATGGTACGCGGCGATTTTTCGCCGGAGGGCCGCGTCAAACAGACGCTCAAAGACGCCCTTTTGATGCTGAATCAAGGCTCCGCCATCGGGCAGCCTCTGCGGGCGCTACAAGTTCACATCGATACGCTTGAGGCTTGCGTCAAGGCAGGCGAAGCTGAACTCGATAACAGTGCGATCATAAAAGAAGTGCGCCGCCGGGGAGTGAAGCCATAAGGGCTTTTCCCCAAGGCGGCGTCCAGGGGAGGATAGTTATGAAGAAGCTTTTGCTTGCGTTCGCCACCTTGCTGCTGACCACCGGCCTCGCGCCGGCGCAGGACTGGCCGCAGAAACCGATCAAAATCATCATCTCGTTCGGACCCGGCGGCGGCACCGACATCATCGGCCGCATCCTTGCGGAGCATATGCAAGGCAAGCTCGGCAAGCCGGTGGTGGTCGAGAACAAGCCCGGCGCCGGCGGCATCCTCGGCAACGAAGCCGTCGCCAATGCCGATCCAGACGGCTACACGCTCGGAATCATGACGGCGGGCCAGATCATCGCCTCGGTCACCCGCAAGACCATGCGCTACGACACACTCACGGCCTTCGCGCCGGTCGGCCAGATCGCAACCGCCAGCCTGATGATCGTGACGCGTCCGGATTTTCCGGCCAGCAATGTGAAAGAGCTGATCGCCGCCGCCAAGGTCGATCCGGGCAAGATCGTATTCGCCAGCCCGGGCTTTGGCGCCACCCAGCATTTCGCCGGCGAAATGTTCAAACAAACCGCAGGCATCACGCTGCTGCATGTTCCGTTCAAAACAACGCCGGAAGCCATCAACGCCGTTCTCGGCAAGCATGCCGACATCCTGTTCGATACGGTGTCGGCGGTGATCGGGCATGTGCAGTCCGGCCAGCTCAAGGCGATCGCGGTCACCGGCAAGGACCGTTTCCCGGCGGTACCGAATGTGCCGGCCGCCATCGAATCCAGCATGATGCCGGGCTACGACGTCACCACCTGGTACGGCATGTTCGCCCCGAAAGGCACGCCGCCGGCGGTTATCGCCAGGCTGAACAAGGTCCTCAACGAAACCCTGGCCGACCCCGAAGTGCGCAAACGCCTCGACAAGGTCGGCGTGGTGGTGAAGTCCTCGACACCGAAAGAGTGGGGTGACTTCATGGCCAACGAATACAAACGCTTTGACAAGGTACGCGAAACGGCAGGGATACCGCAGCAGTAAAACATTCAGCTGCGTTTCACCGCCACCGGCCCACCTTCCACCATCGAGCGGATGATCGCCTCGAAGGCGCCGGCGACATCGAGCATGTCGTCGGTCGAGACTGGAAACGGTTTGCCCGTCTCGATGGTTTCGGCAAAGGCTTCAAGCAGCACGCCGAGCGAGTCGACGGCGGGAAACACTTGCGCCTGCGGTTTTTCACCGACAAGCGC
>SHVM01000072.1 GCA_009694265.1 Pseudolabrys sp. | reverse complement strand
TCCGCCAGGGCGTCCAGCGCCGCCCGGGCACGCAGGAACGCGTGGATCTGGCTTATCTCTGGCCGTCGCTGGTGCCGCCGGACCCGGCGCATAAGGCCAGTGTCGGCGCGCCGATCGATCCCAATGAGCGGCTGTTCGTGACCATTCAAGCCGGCGACGGCACGCTGCCGCTGCTCGAGCGCGTGCAGACGATCTATCCGCGCTATCTGGTGGCCGAGCCGGTCGCCGGACCCACCGGCCTCACGCTGCGCGGTTTCCGCGACGGCACGCCCTATCAGGGCGAGGAACTGGTGTTCGAGTCGCTGGCGCCCGAACATTTCCTGGCGCGCTGCGCAAAACGCGGCGTGATCAATTCGGGTTCGTGCTTATTGGAGCGGCGCATCGGCAATGCCGACCTTACGATTCGTTTTCCGCGCGACTGGCTCAACGATTGGAAGAACGTCGCCAGCGGCATCGACCGGCTGATCGCGCGGCTGCATCCAAAATAATCGTCGGTTAAACGCCTGAGTCGATCAGGTCGACATCGAGAATGGGCAATTCGAAAATATAGGACTTGCGGCCCTTTTCGTTTTCCAGGAACAGCACGCCGAGAAATTCCTCGCCGATATAGGCTTCCAGCGAATCCGTTTTCTTCGGCCGCGGCACCACGCGAATTTTGTCGTTTTCGAACTTGCGCCGCAGAAATGCATTAAGCGTCGGCACCGGCTGGATGCTGGGATCGCTACCGACCTGAATGACCATGCGGAAATTGAACGAACGGTCGCCATCTTCGTCGTCGAGATTCAGTTCGCCCAGATCGTCCTCACCGACAAATACCTCGGCGGTATCGTAGGTCTTCGGCACCACGCGGATTTTCGCGTTGCCGAACAGTTTCTTGAGATAGGCGTCAAGCTTTCTGACTTCGTGCACGTCCACCGGGCCGCTCCTTTATCGTGGGCGAGGTCTAGTTGCCTGATCGGACAGCCCGGCGCAAGCCGCCGATTCAACCATCAAGCATGATGCCATAGAGCATCTGGTCCATGGCGCGCGAGGGCTCGGGGCAACCGGCTTCGCCGACCACCTTGGCCGGAACGCCGGCGACCGTCACATTGTTGGGCACGTTCTTGATCACGACCGAGCCGGCCGCGATGCGCGCGCAATGGCCGACCTCGATATTGCCGAGAATTTTGGCGCCGGCGCCGATCATCACGCCATGGCGGATTTTTGGATGGCGGACCTCGTGTTCTTTGCCGGTGCCGCCGAGCGTGACGTCATGCAGGATCGACACGTCGTCCTCGATCACCGCGGTCTCGCCCACCACCAGCCCGGTGGCGTGATCGAGGAAAATGCCGCGGCCGATTTTCGCCGCCGGATTGATGTCGCACTGGAACATCGCCGACGAACGGCTTTGCAGATAGAGCGCGAAATCCTTGCGACCCTTGCCGAGCAGCCAATTCGCCAGACGGTGAGTCTGAATGGCGTGGAAGCCTTTGTAATAGAGCACGGGCTCCATAAAGCGTGAGGTCGCCGGATCGCGGTCGACGGTGGCGACGATGTCCGCGCGGAACGCCTCGCCGAGCGCGGGCTGGTCGTCGAGCGCATCGCCATAGGCCTGGCGGATCAGATCGCCGGACACATCGGAATTGCCGAGCCGCTCGCTGACGCGGTGAATGACCGCAGCCTCGAGCGTGTCGTGGTGCAGCACGTTCTCATAGATAAAGGTCGCCAGCTCCGGCTCGCGGCGCGCGGCGTCCTCCCCCTCCTGGCGGATGCGCAACCAGACCGGATCGACCTTATCGAGGCCTTTGGCAGGCCGCTTCTGAAATTGAGCCATAGATCGTATCTCCCGGACCTCTCGATCCCCTACATAGCTCTTTTATCACACAAATCTAGCGGCCAAGAGCCCCCGGAAAGCCTACCGCGCATGGCTCATGCGCGTTGGTTAAGGAAGTCGAGAACGCCCGTTTTATAGGCCTTGTCGCCGACCGCCTGCATGTGATCGCGATCGGGAATATCGAGCGCCCGCGCGCCCGGAATGAGCGCGGCCAGCGCCTGGGCGGAGCCTGCAACATTGTCCTTGCTGCCGACCGCAACCAGCACCGGCTTGGCGATACCGGCGACCTGCGTGCGACTCAAGGTCTGGCGCGAGCCGCGCATGCAGGCAGCGAGCGCCTTCAAATCGGATTTTGTCTGTTCGGCGAAGGCGCGAAACACGCGCCCCGTCGGATCCGACACATCGGCAAGCGAGCGCGCTTCCAGCGCATCGGCGATGGTTTCCGGCAATCCGACACCATCCACCAGCCGGATGCCGAGCCCGCCGAGGATCAACGCCCGCACCCGTGCAGGACTGTTCACCGTTAGATACGCCGCGATGCGCGCACCCATGGAATAGCCCATCACGTCGGCGCGCTCGATATCGAGATGATCGAGCAGCGCAGCGACATCCACCGCCATGCTGGCGCTGTGATAGGCGGCCGGATCGTACAGCTTGCTCGATTGCCCATGCCCGCGATTGTCGAGCGCGATCACGCGCCGCCCCGCGCGCGTGAGCGTGCTCACCCAGCCCGGCGCGACCCAGTTTACTTCCTTGGTGGAGGCAAAGCCGTGCACCAGCACAATCGGCTCACCCGCGCCTTCATCAAGATAAGCCATCTCGACCGCGCCATTTTTAAAACTTGCCATGGGTTTATTCTACCCGCGCACGGTCAGCGCCGCATAGTGACACGACCCACGCGCCTCGCTATGGTGCGCGCAAATCACTGCATAAGAGGGCTTCCATGGCGGAACACGTCGTCCCCCATTTCCACAACGATCCGGGCGTGCCGGTGATCGAGATCGGCGCCAAGGAATTCATGTGCGTGGGGGCCACGCCCCCGTTCGATCATCCGCATGTGTTTCTCGACATGGGCGACGCCAGCGAGATCATCTGTCCCTATTGCTCGACGCTCTACCGCTTGGACGCCTCGCTCAATCCGCATGCGGCACGGCCGCCTTCCTGCGCGCTGCCGCTCATTGCGGCCGCCTGATCCCATTTTGGAGCTTTGAGCCTTGGCGACCGCGCGTCATGTCATCGTCGCCGGCGCCGGCATTGCAGGGCTGACGGCGGCGCTGGCGCTGGCGCGCGCAGGTCTTAGGGTGACCGTGCTCGAGCAGGCCGCCAGGCCCGAAGAGACCGGCGCCGGCATCCAGCTCTCCCCCAACGCCACCCGCGTGCTGATCGCGCTCGGCCTGCGCGATCTGCTGGCGCCGATGGTCATGGCGCCGCAAGCGACCCGCGTCATGGCGGGCGGCTCCGGCCACGCGATTGTGCGTATCCCGCTGGGCGGCGAAGCCGAGCGCCGCTATGGCGCGCCCTACTGGACTATCCATCGCGGCGACCTGCAAGCGGCGCTCGCCGCCGCCGCCAAGTCGACTATCGACATAACGATCAAGCTCGGCACGCGGGTCGACGATTTTGTCGCCCACATCAAAGGTGTCACCGTGCAAGGCCGCAGCGATCGCCAGGTGGTGGATGAACGCGGCGTCGCGCTGATCGGCGCCGACGGCATCTGGTCGAGCGTGGCCACGCAATTGCGCCGCCAGCGCAAGCCGCGCTTTACCCATCGCACCGCCTGGCGCGCGCTGATTCCCGCCGACGCTGTGCCGGCAGAATTCCGCGAGCCGCTGGTGCATCTGTGGCTCGGGTTAGATGCCCACCTCGTGCATTATCCCGTGAAAGGCGGACGTCTCATCAACATCGTCGTCATCGTGCATGACGAATGGAATGAGACCGGCTGGTCGGCCGAAGGCTCGCGCGTGGAAATTCTGCGCCATTTCGCGCGCTGGTCCTGGGCCGAGAAGGCGCGCGAACTGATCGCGATCCCCGACCAATGGCTCAAATGGGCGTTGTACGATCGCAACAGCGCGTTTCGCGGCGGCGTGGGCCCGGTGACACTGATCGGGGATGCCGCCCACCCGATGTTGCCGTTCCTCGCGCAAGGCGCCGGCATGGCGATCGAGGATGCCGCGGTGCTCGCCGATATGCTCGGTAAATATCTCGATGACCCGGCCGACGCGTTGCGCGCCTATGAAGGCGCCCGCCGCCTGCGCACCGCGCGCGCCCAACAGGCCTCGCGCCGCCAGGCCCGCATCTATGGGCTGACCGGGCCGGAAGCGCTCATCCGCAATCTCGGTATGCGCCTGTTGGGCGGAGAAAGACTGCGCGCACGCTACGACTGGCTCTATAATTGGCAGCCGCCCGAATTCATCGCTCACCAAAGCCAACCGCTATGATGTTTCCATCGACCATTGCCGGCAGCCTGCCGAAACCATCCTGGCTTGCCGAGCCCGACAAACTGTGGCCGCAATGGCGCCTGCAAGGCGCCGACCTCGCCGCCGGAAAGCTCGACGCCACGCTACTGGCGATCAAAACGCAGGAGGACGCCGGCATCGACATCGTCGGCGACGGCGAGCAGTCGCGCCAGCATTTTGTGCACGGCTTTTTGGAATTCGTCGACGGCATCGATTTCGCCCACAAGGTCGAGATGGGCATCCGCGACAATCGATACAAAGCGATGGTACCAGTGGTGCGCGGCGAATTGAAATTGAAAGGTCGCGTGCATCAATTGGAAGCGCGCCACGCCCGCGCTCATACCAGCCGCAAATTGAAAATCACGCTGCCCGGCCCGATGACGATTTCCGACACCGTGGCCGACTCCTATTATGGCGACAAGGTGAAGATGGCGATGGCCTTCGCCGGGCTGTTGAACCAGGAAGCCCGCGCGCTGGAAGCCGACGGCGTCGACGTCATTCAATTCGACGAGCCCGCCTTCAACGTATTCATGGGCGAAGTCGCGGGTTGGGGCATCGAGGCGCTGCACCGCGCCATCGACGGCCTCAAATGCACCACTGCCGTGCACATCTGCTACGGCTACGGCATCAAGGCCAATATCGACTGGAAGAACTCGCTCGGCGGGGAATGGAAGCAATACGAAGACATTTTTCCCACGCTGGCCAAGAGCCGCATCAAGCAGGTCTCGGTCGAATGCATCAATTCGCGCGTGCCGCTGAAGCTGCTGTCGCTGCTCGACGGCAAGGACGTGCTGGTCGGCGTAATCGACGTGGCGAACGACGCGATCGAGACGCCCGAGCAAATCGCCGGCGTGATCGGCGAAGTCATGAAATTCGTACCGAAGGAGCGCATCGTCGCCTGCACCAATTGCGGCATGGCGCCAATGCATCGCGACATCGCCACCGCCAAGCTCATAGCCCTCGGGGCCGGTGCAGCCTTGGCGCGGAAGAAGTTCGGTTGACTCCGCTTGTCATCACCGGGCTTGTCCCGGTGATCCCGCTTAGGAGGGCACTATGCGTCCCTAAGCGAGATGGCCGGGTCAAGCCCGGCCATGACAGCGAGACACAACGCTTCGCATTCCGGCCGATCTCGCCTATCTAAGAGACGTGACCGAGCATTCCACCCATCAGCATCCACATGATACCGCCGCGACCGATCCGGTCTGCGGCATGACGGTCGATCCGCACACCGCCAAACACCGCGCCGAGCATCGCGGCCATCCCTATTATTTCTGTTCGGCCGGTTGCAAAACCAAGTTCGCCGCCGATCCGCAGAAATATCTAGACGGCGCCAAGGCGCCTGAACCGGTCGTGCAAGGCGCGATCTGCACCTGCCCGATGCATCCGCAAATCCGTCAGGCCGGACCCGGCGCCTGCCCGATCTGCGGCATGGCGCTCGAGCCGGAAATCGCCAACGCCGACAGCGGCCCCAATGCCGAGCTCGCCGACATGACGCGCCGGTTTTGGATCGGCGGCTTCCTCGCGCTGCCCGCCGTTGTCCTGGAGATGGGCGGTCATCTCGTCAGCAGTCACAACTGGGTAGACCCCACGCTATCGAATTATATTCAATTCGCCTTCGCGACCCCCGCCGTGTTGTGGGCAGGCTGGCCATTTTTCGTGCGCGGCTACCAGTCGCTGCTCACGCGCAATCTCAACATGTTCACGCTGATCGCCATGGGCACGGGCGTTGCCTATGTCTACAGCGTCGTCGCTACCTTTGCGCCAGGCGCGTTTCCAGAAAATTTCCGCGTCCACGGCGGCGCTGTCGCGGTTTATTTCGAAGCCGCGGCCGTCATAACCGTACTCGTGCTGCTTGGTCAGGTGCTGGAATTGCGCGCGCGCGAGGCGACCTCGGGTGCGATCAAGGCACTGCTCGATCTGGCGCCCAAGACCGCGCGCCGCGTCAGGCAAGACGGCAGCGACGAGGAAGTTTCGCTCGACACCATCATTGCCGGCGACCGCTTGCGCGTGCGCCCCGGCGACAAGGTGCCCGTCGACGGCACGGTGCTGGAGGGACACTCCTCGCTCGACGAATCCATGGTGACCGGCGAATCCATGCCGGTGACCAAAGACAAAGACGCCCATGTGATCGGCGGCACGCTCAACACCTCGGGAAGTTTCGTGATGCGCGCCGACAAGGTCGGTCGCGACACACTGCTGTCCCAAATCGTGCAGATGGTCGCCAAGGCGCAACGCAGCCGCGCGCCAATCCAGCGGCTGGCCGATCAGGTCTCCGGCTGGTTCGTGCCGGCGGTGATCGCGGTTGCCCTTGTGGCATTTGGCGCCTGGGCGGCGTTCGGACCGGAGCCGCGCTTCGCCTTTGGCCTGGTCGCGGCGGTGAGCGTGCTGATCATCGCCTGCCCCTGCGCGCTCGGCCTCGCCACGCCGATGTCGATCATGGTCGGCGTCGGCCGCGGCGCACAGGCCGGTGTGCTGATCAAGAATGCCGAATCGCTGGAGCGGATGGAAAAGATCGACACTTTGGTCGTCGACAAGACCGGCACGCTCACCGAAGGCAAGCCGAAGGTGGTGGCGGTTATAGCGCTACCCGGCTTCGACGAGGCGCAAGTCCTGCGGCTTGCGGCCAGCATCGAACGCAACAGCGAACATCCACTGGCGGCGGCGATCGTTAAGGCCGCGGCCGAGCGCAAACTCGAGCTTGCGAAGGCCGCGGATTTCGACTCGCCCGCAGGTAAAGGCGTGATCGGCACGGTCGAGGAAAAGCGCCTCGCACTCGGCAATGCCAAATTCCTGACCGAACTCAATATCGAGACCGCGCCGCTCGCGGACGAAGCCGAGCGGCTGCGTTCCGATGGCGCCACCGCGATCTTCCTGGGCGTCAACGGCAAACTCGCCGGCGTCATCGCCATTGCCGACCCGGTCAAACCCACAACGCCGGAAGCGCTCAAGGCGCTCATGGCCTCCGGCATCCGCGTCGTCATGCTCACGGGCGATAACAAGACCACCGCGCTTGCCGTCGCCAAGCGTCTCGGCATTACCGAAGTCGAAGCCGAGGTGCTGCCCGATCAGAAAAGCGCGGTCATTGAGAAACTCACGCGCGAAGGCCGCGTCATCGCCATGGCCGGCGACGGCGTCAACGACGCCCCGGCGCTGGCCGCGGCGCAAGTCGGCATCGCCATGGGCACCGGCTCGGATGTGGCAATCGAAAGCGCCGGCATCACATTGCTCGGGGGCGACCTGACCGGCATCGTGAAAGCGCGCGCGCTGTCGGCGGCGGTGATGAGCAATATCCGGCAGAACCTGTTCTTCGCCTTCATCTATAACGCCGCCGGCGTGCCGATTGCCGCCGGCGTGCTCTATCCGGTGTTCGGGCTGTTGCTGTCGCCGATCATCGCCGCCGCGGCCATGGCGCTGTCATCCGTCAGCGTCGTTGGCAATGCGTTGCGGCTGCGCCGCGTGAAACTGTAGCGCATGATCTTGCCCGAATACCGGTTCCCATCCCGGATCAAGTCCGGGACAGGCTTTTTCGGGATCATGCGCTAGTAAATCGCCAGATATTTCAGCAGCGATAAAACGCCGATGACGATGACGACGATGCGCGCGATCTGCTTGCGCGGCCATCGATCGGCAGCATGTTGATCAGATACAGCACCAGGATGATGACAAGAAACGTAATAAGAATGCTGATCAATAGGCTCATGGCCGCCCCCGTTTAATGCCACCTGCGTGGCACTGTCTCTCTGCGTCTGTGCTGCAATAATGACGCGACCCGGGAAAAGTTCCAAGAGCCATTCAAGCGCCAAACGCCGTCAACGGACCACGCTGTCGCTAACCCCCCTGCCGGGCTTATCCACGCCGGGTAGGAATTTGCAGTTCTTGGCGGCGGCGGTTTTGCGCAATTCATTCATGTCGCCACGGACCGAGAGATATTCGGGACGATAGGCGACGGCGCTGACCAGCCGCCCGCCCGACCCCGGCCCGGCTTTCACCATCAGTTGCTGCAGTTCCTTTTCGCGTATGGCCGAGACTTCTGCTCGATCGGCAAGCTGCGCGCAGTTGTAGAGCGCGTATTTGTCCGGCGCGACCAGGAAGCGGCTCATTTTGTCGTCTGGGCTGCCGCCCTGCGTGGAGCAGGCGGCGAGCATCGCCGCCAGCAGCGCGGCTGCCACCGACTGCCGGACATTTGCGTTATCGGTGATCATGAGAATCATCCACCGCAAGATACTCGATTTGCCCTGGTGCGGACGCCCGGACTCGAACCGGGACGGGATTACTCCCAAGGGATTTTAAGTCCCTTGCGTCTACCATTCCGCCACGTCCGCGCGTGGTCTTTCAGTCACCGCGCCGTGCGCGGTAACGTCCACGCGCGGCGAGCCGAATTATGCCGGTAATAAATGACTCCAGGCCGGGTCCCATTCCTTGCCGGAAGCGTCCACCACCCGGCCGTCCTTCTCGAAGAACTTGTTGGGAATTTGGAACATGGCGATGAACATGCCACCCTTCGGGCTCCATGCCACATGTCGGCTGCCGGCCGGGCGCCAGACGAATTCGCCGGGGCCGACCTCGATGCCGGCATCGGGGCCTTCCTTGTCGGCCAGTGAGCCTTCCAGCACATAGGTCTGCTCAATCAAAACGTGCTCGTGGTCGGGCAACACGGCGCCAGGCTCCATCCGCATGAGCATGGTCGCCAGCCCGCTCTTGGGATCGAACAGCAGGGTCTTCATCTCGCAGCCGGGAAAGCGCATCTTCTGCCAAGGCATGTCCTTGGTGCGCACCACCTGCGAAAGCAGATTTTCAACGGGTTTGGCATTCCCAGTATTCGGCTTGACGTTCATCGATTTCCTCCCGGGCGGTTCGCATCCGCATCATAAACTATTGGGCGGCGTAAACGAGACCTAGTTGCTCAGCTTGATATTGGCCTGCTCGACGATCTTGCCGAATTTCGTCCGCTCGGAATCGACGAAAGTCTTGAACTCCGCAGCATTCATCAGTTTCGGCACGATGCCCTGCGGCAGCAGCTTGCCGGAAACGGCCGTATCCTTCAGGGCTGTGTTCACGATACCATTGAGCCGGTTCACAATGTCGGGCGGCGTGCCGGCGGTGCCGAACATGGCGAACCAATTGAGCAATTCATAGCCCGCCAGACCCGGCGCGCCTTCGCTCAAGGGAGCGACATTCGGCAATTGCGGCATCCTCTCCTTGGACGTGACGGCAACCGCGCGTATCTTGCCGGCGTCCATCAGCGGCAGCGCCGCCGCCAGACTCGAAAAACTCATGGTGACGGCGCCGGTCGCAACGTCGGTGACTGCCGGCGCCGAGCCGCGATACGGTACATGCAGCACCTGGATCCCCGCCATGCTGTTCATCAGCTCGCCCGCTAATTGCTGCGGATTGCCGATGCCCGATGACGAGAAGGACAGCTTTCCGGGATTGGCCTTGGCGTAGGCGACGAGTTCCTTCGGGTTGTGCGCCGGACTCGCTGCGTTGACCACAACCACGCAGGGCACGATGCCGATCAGCGCGATCGGCACCAGTTCCTTGGCCGGGTCGTAGGCCATCTTCTCCTTGAACAGGAAATGATTGATCGCAACCTCGCCGGACGCCGCCATCAGCAGCGTGTAGCCATCGGGCGGCGCCTTGGCGACCGCGCCGGTCGCGATCATGGCGCTGGCGCCGGTGCGGTTTTCGATGATGATCGGCTGGCCGAGCGCGGCCCTCATCGGCTCCTGCAAGAGCCGCGACACAATATCGACGCCGCCGCCGGCGGCATAGCCGACGAGAATTCGGATGGGCTGGTTCGGATAATTGGCCTGCGCACCGGCGTCATACGTGCCGGCGGCAAGTGCCGCCGCGCCTGCGGTCGCGAGCATATGGCGTCGTGTCAGCATGTGTCTCCTCCTAAATTCTTCTTATTAAGCTAGTCGCCACCTTCGCGGATCGGCGGCACGAAAGCGAGCCCCGTATCCCAGGGGAAATAGATCCAGGTGTCCTGCGACACCTCGGTGATGAATGTGTCCACCAGCGGCCGGCCCAGGGGCTTGGCATAGACGGTCGCGAAATGCGCGCCCGGCAGCAGATCGCGCACCACCCGCGCGGTCTTGCCGGTATCGACCAGATCGTCGACGATCAGCACGCCCTTGCCTTGCGCGCGCATCGCCGCCACTTCGGGCGCTATGCCCTTGAGCACCGTGAGATCGCCCTGGTTCTTGTAGTCGTGATAGCTCGCCACGCACACAGTCTCGATCAGCCGCACATTCAATTCACGCGCCACGATCGCGGCCGGCACCAGCCCGCCGCGTGTGATGCCGACGATGGCTTCGAACGGGCCGGCTTCATGCAGCCGCCAGGCCAGCGCGCGCGAGTCGCGGTGGAATTGATCCCAGGAGACCGGGAAGATTTTCTCAGGACGCGGATCCGCCATGGTCTTTCCTTACATTCCAAGCCCAATTCGCCCGACGAGCCGCATCTTTTTCTCGCTCGCCGGTTCCGGCACCACCACCACGACCTCACCCTCCCCCGGGTGGATGCCGAGCAGCGCTAGAATGTTTTGGCCATGGGTGGCAACCACCAGCGTCCCCGGCCCGCGCCAGGCTGCGATCGTCGCACGCGCGCCGGCGGTCAGTTTGTCACGCACGCCGCTCAACACGTAGGCATTGTTGAACGTCGATGCATCTTCGACCGGGCCGATGTCCATCAGTTCGGCGGTCTGCCGGCAGCGGCACCATTGCGAGCTGATGACCTTGCCGACCTTGACCTGCTGTGCGCGGAATCTTTCGCCGAGCGCGCTCGCTTCCGCGCGGCCGTTTTCGCTCAAGTTGCGCTGGGTTTTGCAGTCGTCAGGCCGGAAGCCGTCGGGATCGCCGGGCGCACCCGGCGCCGAAGCATGGCGGATCAATGCGACATGGCCGTCGCCACGCAGCGCGGCCCATGTGCGCGCCCGCTCATCGGCGGCATCGGCGCTGCCTGCTGCCAGCATGAATGCGATGAAAAGCGCGAACCGCATCGGGTGATCAATTCCTGCTGACTTGCGCCTTCACCTGCACCAACATTTCCTCCACCGCCACCTTCGCTTGCGCGAGTTTTTCGGCGTCGCGCGAGCGCACCACGATATTGGTGTTGGGCCCGAGCTTCTCGTCGAAGAACGGATAACTGCCAATGATCGCCTCGGGATGCGCCTTGGCAACGGCGCCCAGCTCGGTGCCGACATCGCCTTCCTTGGCGTCGGCGCGGATGGTTTCCGACAGCAGCTTGGTGCCGGTCTTTAATTTCGGCGCCACCTCGTCGAGCATTGCCTGCATGATCGAGGGCACGCCCGCCATCACGATCACATTGCCGATCCAGAAGCCGGGCGCGCCCGACACCTTGTTGGCCACCAGCTCGGCGCCTTTCGGAATGCGCGCCATGCGCAGGCGCGCCTCGTTCAATTCGCCGCCGATCTTGGCCATGCGCTCTTTGAGAATTTCGACCGCGCGCGGATGGTAATCGATGGAGACGCCGAACGCCTTGGCGATACAATCGGCGGTGATGTCGTCATGGGTCGGCCCGATGCCGCCAGTGGTGAAGACATAGCTATACTTGTTGCGCAGCGCGTTGAGCGCGGCGACGATCGCATCCTCGTCGTCGGAGACGACGCGCACTTCCTTCAGGTCGATGCCGATGGCGGTGAGATAATCGGCGATATAGCCGATGTTCTTATCCTTGGTGCGGCCGGAAAGAATCTCGTCGCCGATCACAAGGACTGCCGCGCTGACGATCTCGGACGGCGCACTCGACATGGCGGACATTATTTCCTTTTAGGGCGCATGATCCCGAAAAGTGGGAACCGGTTTTCGGAATAGATCATGCGCAGATAAGCCAAACTCGTAGCGTGGCACCGCGCACCACTCAAGCTACGGAACCAATGCGGCCGGGCCGGCCTTGTATTCGCAGCTATGCTCGCCCAAATTTTAGGCAATGATGGACGCCCGTACTAGGCCGCCAATTGCTCAAATACGTGGATTATCTGGGTTTTTTTGGCCTGAAGCTTGCAGATTATGGGCTGGGACGCGGGCAACCGCGTCCGCTGGGGGTCCCCGCAATGATTGCCGCCTTCGACGAGATGAAGGGCCACGATGGCGGCGTCCGGCCGGCCTATGGCGAACTCTCGCGCTGGCTGGAGGAAATCCCGCCGGATGTGCTCGATTACCGAAGGCGCGAAGCCGAGCTGCTGTTCCGCCGCATCGGCATCACCTTCGCGGCCTATGGCGAAGCCGACGCGCAAGAGCGGCTGATCCCGTTCGACGTGATCCCGCGCATCATTTCCGGCGCCGATTGGCGGTTTCTGGAAAAGGGTCTCACCCAGCGCGTCAAGGCGCTCAATATGTTCCTCAAGGACATCTATGGCGCGCGCGAGATTCTGCGCGCCGGCTGACCTGACCTGGCTTTTTTGGACCAAGCGTTGTGAGAGAATAGCTTGGAAAGGAGCTTGGTCATGCCGAAGAAGAGGTTTGGTGCAGAGCAGATTGTGACGCTGCTTCGTCAGATTGAAGTGTCGATGGCACAGGGCAAACCTACGC
>SHVM01000071.1 GCA_009694265.1 Pseudolabrys sp. | reverse complement strand
CCCGGAATGGCGTCGCGGCCGTATCGAAAATGCAGCGACGACGGCGAGGGTATCGTCATTTTCGGCACGACGCGCGCATGCGCCGCGACATATTTGAAATGCTCAAGCATCGGATGGCCGGTGAACGTGCCGAGCGGGCCTACGACGCGCAGCATCATCGGCTTCGGATTCGGGCCCTGAAATTTGATCTTGCGCTCGCCGAGATAGGCCTCGACGCCGTCAAGTGCACCCAAAAAATCGTAATTCCAGAACGCGCGGCGGAATTCGCCGTCGGTGACGGCTTTCAGCCCGATGTCTTCCTGCCGTTTGATGACGCCCGCAATTTCGCGGTCCTCAATCGCCTTAAGCTGCTCAACGCCGATCTCGCCGCGCTCCCGCTTGGCGCGCGCCTCCTTCAACAGACCCGTGCGCAGCAGGCTGCCGACATGATCGGCGCGGAACGGGGGCGTCGTTCTGGCGCTCACTTCCCCCAAACTTCCTCGGCCAGCTCAACGATCATGCGCAGCTTGGCCCATTGCTCGTCTTCGGCCAGCACATTGCCTTCCTCGGTGGAGGCAAAGCCACATTGCGGCGACAGGCACAGCTGATCGAGCGCGACATATTTGGTCGCCTCCTCGATGCGCTTCTTGATGTCGGCGCGCGGCTCCAGCCGGCCGGATTTCGACGTCACCACGCCGAGCACGACAATCTTGTTGCCCTTGGGCAGGAAACGCAGCGGCTCGAAGCCGCCGGCACGCTCAGAATCGTATTCCAGGAAATAGCCGTCGTAATTGCATTTGCCGAGCATATTCGCCGCCACCGGCTCATAGCCGCCCGATGAAATCCAGGTCGAGCGGAAATTGCCGCGGCAGACATGCGTGGTGATGGTCATGTCGGCGGGCTTGGCTTGCAGCGCCTTGTTGATGCAGGCGGTGTAGGTGTCCTGCAAATGATCGACGTCGAGGCCGCGGTCCTTGGCCTTCTTCAATTCTTCTTTCGAGCAGAGATAGGCCCAGGCGGTGTCGTCCCATTGCAGATAGCGGCAGCCGGCGTCGTAAAACGCCTTGATCGCCTTTTGATAGGCGTTCGCTAAATCGTCGAAGATGGCGTCGCGGTTCGGATAGAAATCTTTACTCACCGCGCCCGGTTCGAGCCGGAAATGCATCACGCTCGGCGACGGGATGGTCATCTTCGGCACCAGTTTGGTGTGCGCCTTAAGGAACTTGAAGTGTTCGACCATCGGGTGATTGGTGAAATCGATCTTTTTGGTCACCTTGATGCTGAGCGGCTTGGTCTGCACACCCTGGAACTGGATGCCGTGGTCGATCTCGTAGATTTCCACGCCGTCCAGCATTCCGAAAAAATCGAAATGCCACCAGGAGCGTCGGAACTCGCCATCGGTGGCGAGCTTGAGGCCGATCGCTTCCTGCTTCTTGATGATCTTCTCGATCTCGCGGTCCTCAACCTCTTTCAGTTGAGCCGGCGTGATCGCACTCTTCTCGCGTTGCGCGCGCGCCTGCTTGACCGGCGAGGTGCGCAGAATGCTGCCGACATGGTCGGCGCGAAATGGCGGCTTGGATCGTTGCGTCATGGTTTCCTCCGCGAAGTGCCCGCGGGCCAATTAAGCCGCGGTTGTTAATTTGTGTTGGACCGAGCCATAGCATGCCCGGCGGCAACTCGTCCCGCCGCCGCTTCGCATGCATAGCGGGCGGTTTCAACCGCCCCGCCGAACGAGAAATAATGCGGGGTGGCGTTAAGGTCGCCGGCTGCCGCCAGCGCCTCGATAATATGGTCCGGCCCGGCAAAACCTGCGACTTGTCCGATCAGGCCGTGACCGACGCCCGACATCAGGCCGCGCAGCGAGGCGGCGACCCCGCAGCGTTTGGCATAGCACAACAGCGCGGTCAGGCTGGCGGGACCGGCGAGGCCTACTTTCACCGGCACCGCGATGCCGCACATACGCAGTTGCTTGAGCCAGGCGAGGATGCACTCGGGTGAAAACGAAAACTGGCTGACGATATAAACGCGCAGACCGGCCACGCGCGCCGCGGCTATTTTCTGATCGAGCGCGGCTTCCAGCAGGCCTTGCGCAATGCGCGGATGGCCTTCCGGATAGCCGCCAATGCCGATCTCCTCGATGCCGGCCTCGCGCAGACGGCCTTTTTGGATGACCGCCAGCGCATCGGCGAAGGCTGCCGATGTATCCACATCGCCGCCGATCACCAGCAGCCGGCGCATGTCGGCCTCATTGCGCAGGCCGGTGAGCAGCTCGTTCAACTGGTCTTTGCTCGACAAGCGCCGCGCTGCAATATGCGCGACCGGCTCCAGGCCTGCCTTGCGCAAGGCCCCCGCCGCCGCCACCAGTTCATTGGAACGGACCGTCGGCACCGCGGTGAGATAGACCGGCGTTGAGGGCGGCAAGATTGCGGCGAGCGCGGCGATATCAGCCGCATTGGGGCGCGTCGCCTCCAGCGAAAAGCTTCGCGCGAAGACGGCGGGCGCAGCTGGCTTTGCAATCATGCGCCTACTCGCGCCGGTGCGAGATCACGAAGGACTCGTCGTAGAACCACAAGCCGCCGCGCTTCTGCAAAACTTCGCGCGTCGCCTCGATGTAGCGGCGGTCGCTGTGCACATCGGACAGGCGGTCGTCTTCGATCTGCGCCACATAAATCGCCGCGTTCCAGGCGGCGAGCAACGTGGAGGTGCCGATCGAGGATGAGATTTCCGACGGCAGCGTATGCATGTCGTAGCGGAACAGCGAACGCTGATCGGAATAGGTGTTGAAGTTGAGATCGCGGCCGGCCGGCCCGAGTTCCAGCTTCACAGCTTTGAGCAGATCGTGGCGGTTGTGCACGAACGGGTTATCGTTCGGCCACACTTGGTGGATGATCTCCATGCCGGGATCGTGGCCGTAGGAATGGATCGCAATCATGCGGCCGCCGGACCCGAGCGCGCGGGCGAGCGGCGCGATCACCCGCTGGGCCTTGAACTCAAGCGAGGAGCGCGCGCGATAAGGCTGCGAGGCGATGACCAGATCGTAGTCGGCGACGGTGCCGCCCGGCTTCGGCACGATCTGGTCGAGCAGGAAACGGTGATCGTTGCGATAGATCACCAGGATGGCGGGCCGCTCATAGACCGGATTGCCGCTCTTGGTTGAAACCCGCGCCTTCCAGTTCTCGGCCAGGAACGGCTCAAGATCGGTGATCTGCTGTTCGAAGCTGTGGGCGGTGCTGCCTTCCATCGGCAGATCCTTCCACACCAGACTGGTGGCGGCGCTGAGCGACTTCACCGCCAGCCAGGGTGCTTCCAAATAAGCGAGATTGGTGAGCACCAGCACGGTCGAAGGATGCTCGACGAAACGGTCGGCCATCTTGTGCAGCGTGAGCCGGATGTCCTCCAGGCTGATTTCCTTGCCGACGATATAGAACGGCATGGTGGGAAAGCGGTCGTGCATCGAGCGCATCACGCGTGCCAGCACGGTGCCGTCGCCGAGGCCGGCGTCGAACACGCGCACAGCCGGCGGACGCGGATGGATGTTGGCGAGTTCGAGATCGACGCGGTTGGCGATTTCCCACTTCTCGCTGCAGGTGTTCACGAACAGCAGATATTTTTGCCGGTTGTCGAAGAAGCGGAAATTGCGCTGCGGATCGTCGCCCGCCTGGCCCGAAGCAACCGGCGGCGCTTGTGGCTTGATCACCGGCAAGATGGCGGGCGGCGGCGCATCGAACAGCACGCGGCGGCGTCCCGGCATGGCATCGACATTGCGCGACATGAAGGAACGGATGCGCTCTAGCGTGTCGGTGGTGATGCGGCCGCCATTGCGCAGACGGCTGGCGAGCTTGCCGTCATTGACCGCGCGGCGGCCGAAGGTGGATTCAGCAAGCCCGCGCTGGCGGCAGAATTCGCTGATCTCTTGAAGAATTTGCTCGTTCATTCAAGCCGAGTCCTTGGTGGCGCTTCCCCTGCCGGCTCTCACGGCCGTTCAGGTCAAAAGCCAACCAAGTCCCCCCTTCGTCGTCAACCACAAAACAACATTAGGAAAGTTGGGCAGAATGGGTGGGCAATAATGGATCGAAAGAAATCCAATATCTGTATAGCTCCGGGGCAGGCCATTGAAAAACATTTTGTCCATTACCCATGAATTTAGGCCGCTGCCCACTCAATTGGCTTGCTTGATGGGCTATAGTGGGCAAAAGCTCCCGCCAGTAACCAATTCAGATATCGAAGAAAACCGTCTCGTTATCGCCCTGCACGCGGATATCGAAGCGGTAGACCGGCAGCGCGCCGCGCATCTCTTTGTGGGCAATAAGTGTGCTGCGGCGGTCGCCCGACACCAGCGCCAGAATTTGATCGGAGGCGTTTGCGGCCTCGTCGGAGAAATAGAGCCGCGTGTAGATCTGCCGCAGCATGCCACGCGAGAAGATGCAGACCACGATATGCGGCGCTTGGCGCGCTCCATTGGGTCCCGCGACCGCGCCTGGCTTGACGGTGTCGAAGCTGTAGACGCCGTCCTTGTCGGTGGCGGAGCGGCCGAAGCCGGTGAACTTCGCATTCGGACGCGGCTGCTCGCCGCGCGCATGGGCGTAGCGGCCTTGGCTGTCAGCCTGCCAGATTTCGATCATGGCGTCGTTGATCGGCTTGCCGTCGCCGTCGATCACGCGGCCCTCGATGCGGATCTTCTGGCCGGTCGCATCGGGCGTGATCAGATTATCGCCGACGGTTTCCTTCCAGCTATAGCTGCCATTCGGGTCCCATTGACAGCGGCCCTTGGGCGCAAGGCCATAGGCGAAGAACGGACCGACGGTTTGTGAGGGCGTGATCTCTGACATCTAATGTTTATCCGTATCTAAGGGAGTTTGTTCGCGCCCGCGCAGCACGATGTCGAAGCGGAAGCACAGCGCCCAGTCGGGAATCGTGTTCTCCAGATCGAAACTGGAGATCATGCGCGCCCGCGCCTTCTCGTCGGGCACCGAATTGAAGATCGGATCGTAGGGAAACAGATAGTCGCCGGGAAAATACATCTGTGTCACCAGCCGCGTCAGAAAGGATTGCCCAAAGACTGAAAAGTGGATGTGGTTGGGCCGCCAGGCATTGTGGTGATTGCCCCAAGGATACGCGCCGGGCTTCACCGTAATGAATTTGTAGTAGCCCTTCTTGTCGGTGATGGTGCGGCCCGCGCCGGTGAAATTCGGATCGAGCGGCGCGGGATGCTGATCGACATTGTGCACGTAGCGGCCGCAAGCATTGGCCTGCCAGATTTCCACCAGCGTATCGGGGATCGGCCGCTTGTCCTCGTCGAACACATGGCCATGCACGATGATGCGCTCGCCCAAGGGCTCGCCCTTGTGCTGCTTGGTCAAATCGGCGTCACCATCCTGCACCGCGTCGTGGCCGAAGGCCGGACCGGTGAGTTCGGACAGCGTATGCGGCACGATCATCAGCGGCTTCGACGGCGAGCGTTTGACCGTGCTGCGGTAGCCGGGCGAGAGGTGCGCCGGATAGGCGCTGAGGCTTTCCTTGGGATAGATCAGCGACATTGCAGTTTTCCTTAGTTTTGCTTGCGCATGATCTTATCCGAAAACCGGTTCCCACTTTTCGGGATCATGCGCTAAGAAACCCGTTCGAGCACGAGCGACACGCCCTGACCGACACCGACACACAAAGTGGCCAGCGCCAGCTTGCCGCCGCGTGCTTCCAAGCCGTGCGCCGCCGTCAACGCCAGCCGCGCGCCCGACATGCCGAGCGGATGCCCGAGCGCGATGGCGCCGCCATGCGGATTGACGTGCGCCGCATCGTCGGCCAGTCCCAGCTGCCGCAAACAGGCCAGCGACTGCGAAGCGAAGGCCTCATTGATCTCGATCAAATCATAGTCGCCAATTTGATGCCCGAGCCGCGCCATCAGTTTGCGGGTGGCCGGCACCGGGCCGATGCCCATGATGCGTGGCGGCACCGCCGCCGAGGCCATGCCGAGAATGCGCGCGCGTGGCGTCAGGCCATGTGCCTTCACAGCGGCTTCCGAGGCGAGGATCATGGCGGCGGCGCCGTCATTGACGCCCGACGCATTGCCGGCCGTCACCGTGCCGGGATTGCGGAACGGGGTTTTCAGCTTGGCGAGCTGATCGAGCGTGGTGTCGGGACGCGGATGCTCGTCCTTGTCGACTTTGACCGAACCAGCTTTGCCGCCCGCCACCTCGACCGCCACAATCTCCTCGGCGAAATAGCCGGACGCGATCGCCTTGCCGGCGCGCTGCTGCGAGCGCACCGCAAAGGCGTCCTGATCGGCGCGGGTGATCTGGAATTCCTCCGCGACATTCTCGCCGGTCTCCGGCATGGAATCGACGCCGTATTGCTGTTTCATCAGCGGATTGATGAAGCGCCAGCCGATGGTGGTGTCGTAGATCTCGGCGTTACGCGAGAAGGCTTCCTGCGCCTTGCCCTGCACGAAGGGCGCGCGCGTCATCGATTCGACGCCGCCAGCGATGGCGAATTCCATTTCGCCGGCGCGGATGGCGCGCGCGGCGGTGCCGACCGCGTCCAAGCCCGACGCGCAGAGACGGTTGATCGTGACGCCCGGCACACTGCCGGGCAAGCCCGCCAGCAGCAGCGCCATGCGCGCGACGTTGCGGTTGTCCTCACCGGCCTGGTTGGCGCAGCCGTAAAACACGTCGTCGAGTTTTTCCCAATCGATCTTTGGGTTGCGCGCCATCAGCGCCTTGATCGGCACCGCGGCGAGATCGTCGGTGCGCAGCTTGGCGAGCACGCCATTGTAGCGCCCGATGGGCGTGCGCACCGCGTCGCAGAGGAAAACCTCGCGGGTGGCCATCACGCCGCCTCGCTCTGGACGCGATTGGTGCGGGCGTGCAGACGATGCAGCGAGCCGATGCCCGGATTGCCGCCCCATGAAAACACCAGTCTATCGACGCAGCCCATGCCGATGAGCTGGTCGTAGACCAGGTCCGGCGTCATGCGGATCAGGGTGAGAGCTTTCCGCCCCTGTCGTATGATCTCATGGCCGGCGGCATGGGGTATCAGGTGGGTGAAGCCTTCCAGCGCCACGGTATCGCCGTCGCGAACGGTGTCTTTGATCGCTTCGGCCAGAGACGAAATACGCGCCATGCGAGACTGCTTCCCGGTTGCGTCCCGTATTTACGGCCCGCCACGGACAGGGTCAAATGGCGAAACTGGCGGCGGCAAGGCGCATCGCCAGGCCGGTCTCGAAGCCGGATGCAAAAGGCAAAAGGGAAGAATGAATGGAGATCAAGGGACAGGCGGCCATAGTCACCGGCGGCGCATCGGGACTTGGTGCGGCCACCGCGCGCGCACTGGCAGCTAGCGGCGCCAAGGTCGCGATCTTCGACGTCAATGAGAAGGTCGCAGGCGAAGTCGCCACCGACATCAAAGGCATTGCGGTCGCCTGCGACGTGGCGGACGCTAGCTCCGCCGAGGCCGCGGTGCAGAAGGCTGCCGCCAGTCACGGCCCGGCGCGTATTCTCGTTAATTGCGCCGGCGTGGGTCCGGCCAAGCGTATCGTCGGCCGCGACGGGCCGATGCCGCTCGCCGATTACGAGCGCGTCATCCGTATCAATCTGACCGGCACCTTCAACATGATGCGGCTGGTGGGCGCCGCCATGCAGAAGCTGGAAGCCTTCGCCGACGGCGAGCGCGGCGTGATCGTCTCCACCGCGTCGGTCGCGGCCTTCGAAGGCCAGATTGGGCAAGCCGCCTATGCGTCCTCGAAAGGCGGCGTCGCCGCACTGACCATGCCGGCGGCGCGCGAATTCGCCCAGTTCGGCGTGCGCGTGATGGCGATCGCGCCGGGTATTTTCGGCACGCCGATGCTGCGCGCGCTGCCGCAGGAGGCGCAAGATTCGCTCGGCGCTTCGGTGCCATTCCCCAAGCGCCTGGGCGCACCGCGTGAATTCGCAGCCCTGGTCCTGCATTGCATCCACAACACTTATCTTAACGGCGAAGTGATCCGGCTCGACGGCGCGCTGCGCATGGCGCCGCGTTAGCGCATGCTCAGCAACACCCGCATTGTGCGCATCGAATGGGGCGACTGCGACCCCGCCGGCATTATTTTTTATCCGCGCTATTTCGAAATCTTCGACGCCTCGACCGCGGCGCTGTTCGAGCGCGCGCTCGGCATCACCAAATTCGAGATGTTCAAGACCTTGGAATTCGCCGGCTGGCCGCTGGTGCGCACGCAGGCGCGCTTTCTCAAGCCGACGCGCTTTGGCGACGACGTGACGGTGGCGACGACGGTCAAATTTGGCCGCTCAAGCTTTGAAATCGAACACAAGCTCAGCCGCAAGGGCGAACTCTGCGCCGAATGCACGGAAAAGCGAGTGTGGACGGTGCGCGGCGCCGATGGCGCGCTGACGTCGCATCCGGTGCCGGATGCGGTGCTGGCGAAGTTCCGCGGCTAGTTTGCCGCGATGGCTTACTCAATCTCCGCCGCGATCTTTTTCAAAATCTGGATAAACCGCTTGCGGTCGCGCAACCCGATGATGCCATCGAGGTTGCGTTCGTGCCGGCGCGCGCAGCGCGTGAGCTGGGTCAACGTCTTATTGCCGATGGCGGTTACGTTCAAACGATAGGTCCGGCGGTCGTCGCGCATGCGCTTGCGCTCCACCAGTCCGCGACGCACCAGGTCCTCGATCACCGGCGTGAGGCTGGACTTGTCGCGGCCTGCCGCCTGGCTCAATTCGGTCTGGCTGATGCCCGGGTTGCGCGCAATCAGGGTCAAGGCGGCGAAGCGCCCGGGGCTTTCGCCGATCTCCTGCGAGCGGCGCGAAAATTCCTGGAAGGCCGACTCTTGCGCCATGCGCAGGTTGAAGCCGACCCAATGGGCGAGCGGGCCGAAATTCATCGATTCGGCAACAGGCTTGCCGCTCTTGCCGCGGCGTGCGCGGCCGGTGCCACCATTGGTCCCGTGCACTGGAATGCCCCCTGCTCGACCTGACATTCCGATGGGCCGCTGGCCCCTGCATTGCGGAGGTCCATGAAACCCCGTTTCGCCGCATGTGTCTACTCCCTCGCCTATTCAAACCGGTTTTGCTAAGATAGTTGGGACCCAAACTATTGGCCGGGAGGCCATCCGTTGGAACGCTCGTTCAAGAAAGAAGTGCAGGAACTGCGGCTGGGCGATGGCGACACCTTCCACGGCGAAGGGATTCTCGCCGTCACCAAGGCGCTGCTGCAGTCGGGCGTCTCTTACGTCGGCGGCTACCAGGGCGCGCCAGTGTCGCATCTGCTTGACGTGCTGGTCGACGCCCAGGACATCATGACCGAGCTCGGCGTGCATCTGGAGACCTGTTCCAATGAGGCCTCCGCCGCCGCCATGCTGGGCGCCTCGATCAACTATCCGCTGCGCGGCGCGGTGACCTGGAAATCAATCGTCGGCACCAATGTCGCCGCCGACGCGCTGTCCAATTTGTCGTCACCCGGCGTGATCGGCGGCGCCATGATCATCCTGGGCGAGGACTATGGCGAAGGCGCCAGCGTGATCCAGGAGCGCTCTTATGCCTATGCGCTGAAATCGTCGATGTGGCTGCTCGACCCGCGCCCCGATCTGCCGTCGATCGTGCGCACCGTCGAGAAGGGCTTCGAATTGTCGGAGGCGAGCCACGCGCCGGTGATGCTGGAACTGCGCATCCGCGCATGTCACGCCACCGGCGAATTCGCCGCCAAGAATAATCGCAAGGGCGTGGTCTCCGGCCTCAACCGCATCCAGGGACCGCCGCGTTTCAACTATGGACGGCTGGCGCATCCGCCGGTGATCTTCACGCAGGAAAAGCTGAAGGTCGAGGAACGCCTGCCGGCGGCGCGCGCCTTCATCCGCGAGCACAAGCTCAACGAGCTGATCGCCGGCGATCTCGACGATGTCGGCATCGTCGTGATGGGCGGGCTCACCAACAGTGTGCTGCGCGCGCTCGAGCGTATGGGGCTGGCCGACATTTACGGCTCCTCGCGCATGCCCCTGCTGGTGCTCAACGTGGTCTATCCGCTGGTGCCGGAGGAAATCCGCGAATTCTGCGCCGGCAAAGCCGCCGTGCTTGTCGTCGAGGAAGGTTTCCCCGATTACATCGAGCAGGCCATCAATGTCGAATTGCGCCGCGCCGATATTCAGACCCGCGTGCTCGGCAAGGGTTCGCTGCCACAGACCGGCGAATACACGTCCGACGTGCTGCTGGAAGGCCTGGCAGCGTTTTTGCAAGCCGTCCATCCAAAGAACATTGACGCCGACACGGTGGCGGAAAACACCCGCGGCCTGATCGCGCACAAGGCGAAAGCCGCCGCGGCGCTCGGGCCGCTGCCGCCGCGTCCGCCGACCTTCTGCACAGGCTGCCCGGAGCGCCCGGTATTCTCCGCCATCAAGCTGATGCAGCGCGAATTGGGGCCAACCCATATCAGCGCCGATATCGGCTGCCATGCCTTCGCGACCTTCGCGCCATTCAGCCTGGGCAATTCGATCCTCGGCTATGGCATGTCGCTGGCCAGCGCTGCCGCGGTTGGCCCGAACATGGACCGGCGCTCGATCGCCATCATGGGTGACGGCGGCTTCTGGCATAACGGCCTGATCACCGGCGTCGCCTCGAACCTGTTCAACAAGGGCGACGGCGTGCTGATCGTGATGCAGAACGGCTACGCCTCGGCCACCGGCCAGCAATATATTCCGTCGAGCGTGACCAGCCGCGACGGCGCCGTGCCAGGCATGGATATCGAGCAGACGCTGCGCGCGATGGGCGTGAAATGGCTGCGCACGGTGCGCACCTACAGCGTCAGCGTGATGGTGAAAACGCTGAAGGACGCCATGCGTACCGCCGAGCGCGGGCTCAAGGTCATCATCGCCGACGGCGAATGCCAGCTCGCGCGCCAGCGCCGCGTGCGCGCCGAGGACGCCGTCAAGCTTGAGCGTGGCGAGCGCGTCATCCGCACGCGCTACGGCGTCGATGAGGAAATATGCACCGGCGACCATTCCTGCATCCGCTTGTCGGGCTGCCCATCGCTGACAGTAAAGCCCTCGACCGATCCGCTGCGCACCGATCCGGTGGCAACCGTGATCGAGAGCTGCGTCGGCTGCGGGCTGTGCGGCGAAGTCGCGCAGGCCGCCGTGCTGTGCCCGTCATTCTACCGCGCTGAGATTATTCGTAATGCGACCTGGCGCGACCGCGCGCTGTTTCGCTTCCGTCAGAAAGTCATCGGCTGGCTCGGCGGCTATTCCGGCGAGGCGGCAGCATGAACTCCCCACGCCCGATCACTTTATTGATCGCAGCCCTTGGCGGCGAAGGCGGCGGCGTGCTGACCGGCTGGATCGTCAGTGCCGCCGAGCAAGCTGGCTTTCCGGTGCAGAGTACGTCGATCCCCGGTGTCGCCCAGCGCACCGGCGCCACCACTTATTACATCGAGATTTTGCCGGTGCTTACGCGCGAGTTGGGCGGCAAGCGCCCGGTGCTGGCGCTCACGCCGGGCGTCGGCGATATCGACATCGCGGTGGCGAGCGAATTGCTGGAGGCCGGCCGCACGGTGGCAAGCGGCTTCGTCACGCCCGGCCGCACTTTTTTCATTGGCTCGCTCAGCCGCTTCTATGCCATGGACGAAAAAATCGCCATGGGCGACGGCCGCTTCGACCAGGACAGACTGATCGCGATCGTCAAGGACAATGCGCGCGACAGCCTGCTGATCGACATGGAGCAGCTGGCCAAGCAAAGCGGCTCGATCGTCAGCGCCGTCATGCTTGGCACCATCGCCGGCTGCGGCAAGCTGCCGGTCACGCCTGAGCAACTCGAAGCCGCGATCCGCGCGGACGGCAAATCGGTCGACAGCAATCTGCGCGGCTTCCGCGCCGGGCTTGAGGCGGCGCGCGCGAAAGTCCAGCCGGCTAAGCCTGTTGAGAAAAAAAGGCACGCCCCTACCACCCCCGAATTGCTCGAACACGAGGTTTCCTACTCGATGCCCGCGCTGGCGCAGGCGACGGCCATCGAAGGCGTGCGGCGGCTGATCGCCTATCAGAGCGTCGCCTATGCTCGCCGCTATCTCGACCGGCTGCGGCCCATCACTGAGGCCGACGCGGCTGCCGGCGCGCACGGGAAACTGCTGAAAGAAGTCGCGCGCCATCTCGCCGTGCGCATGTCCTACGAAGACGTGGTGCGGGTGGCGCAGGCCAAGATCGCGCCGCAGCGCTTACGCCGCATCGCGCGCGAGGAATTACGCGTAAAGGACGAGCCTTTTTCGGTGCATGATTTTCTCAAGCCCGGCATCGAGGAACTGTGCCAGTTGCTGCCGTCGTTCCTGGCGCGTCCAATCCTGCGCGTGTCCGAGCGCAGAGGCTGGCTCGGCCGCGTCTATTTCGGCATGGAGATCAACTCCACCTCGATCAGCGGCTATTTGCGTTTCCTGATGCTGGCCAAGCTGCGCCGGCTTCGCCCCTATGGCCATCGCTACGCGCAGGAGCAGCGCCAAATCGAATCCTGGCTCGGCCTGATCGTCGAGGCCGCGCGGTGCTCGGTGGAACTTGGTCTCGAAGTGGCCGAATGCGCCCGGCTGATCAAAGGCTATGGCGACACTTATGCGCGCGGGCTTTCCAACTACCGCACCATCGAGGCGAGGCTGACCCAGCCTGCTTTGGCGGGACATATCGCAATGGAACGTGCGGCCGATGCGCTCGCCAGCGCGCGCACCGCCGCGCTGGTCGATCCGGAAGGCGAGAGCCTCGCCAAATGTCTGTCCGAGATCGATGGGCAGGCCAGTTTCCGCATCGCGGCGGAATAAGACTCTTGTTGTATTCGTTGTCATGCTAACGCCGGTCGCGTAAAACCCTCGCCCGAAGGGCGTGACGCATGGCCGTACCACCGACTGGACGCGAACGGCCGGCGATCGCCGCCGAAGCGTTTTTGCGTGCGCTGGCCGATCACGGCGTTGACTATTTCCTGGCCAATCCCGGCACCGATTTTCCGCCCATCGTTGAAGCGTTCAGCCGCGCCAAGAAGACCAATGCCAAGGTACCCAAGCCGGTGCTGGTGCCGCACGAGAACCTGGCGGTCGGCATGGCGCATGGCGCGTATCTCATGACCGGCCGCCCGCAGGCGGTCATGGTGCATGTCAATGTCGGCACCGCCAACACCATCAACAATCTCACCAACCTGTCGCGCGACCGCGTGCCGCTGATCCTCGCCGCCGGCCGTACGCCAATCACCGAAAAAGGTTCCTTCGGCTCGCGCTCGCGCCCGATCCATTGGGCACAGGAAATGTTCGACCAGGCCGGCATGGTGCGCGAGATGGTAAAATGGGATTACGAATTGCGCACACCCAACCAGATCGGCGACGTGGTCGCACGCTCGGTCGAAGTGGCGATGGCGCATCCGCGCGGGCCGGTCTATCTGGTGCTGCCGCGCGAGCCGCTGTCGGCGCCGCTCACCGAGCCGATCGCGCCGATGAAGCCGCGCCCGCAGGCAGCACCGGTGCGTCCCGACCCGAAGGCGATTGCGACGCTGGCCGATTGGATCGCCGGCGCCGAGCGCCCGCTGATCATCGCCGCCACGCTGCCCGCCGGCGCGGTGCCGGTGCTGGAATTCCTGGCGGAACGCTGCGCCATTCCCGTGATCACGCATAACCCGCGCACTGTCTGTGTGCGGTCGAGCCATTCCATGAATTTCGGCTTCGAGCCGGGCGCGCTGCTTACCGACGCCGACCTGGTGATCTCGCT
>SHVM01000070.1 GCA_009694265.1 Pseudolabrys sp. | reverse complement strand
GGGCTTGAACGCGAAAACGAACTCCTCAGGCGCCTGGTCGCAAACCTCGCGCTTGCCAACCAACAACTCAAAGACCAGGCTGGCAAAGGGGATTAGCAATCGGCCTTGCGACTAACATTGCAGGTGGACCACTTAGTGGGGGCTGGCCATGCTGTGACAGCTGAGGTTCATTGGCCACTGGTGAGTTGATCGCGGCTCTAAGCCACTAGGCTTAAAGAAATAACTGGCGCGCCCGAGACGATTCGAACGTCCGACCTTTGCCTTCGGAGGGCAACGCTCTATCCAGCTGAGCTACGGGCGCCTGTCCGTCCTCAATAAACGAAACGCGCTGAGGCGGCAACGGGCGGTAACCGGGCGCTCGAAATGCCAAAACCGCTTAGTTTCTGTGGTTAAATCGCTCGCAAGGCCATCGGCGCTTTGCGGTGCGCCCTCGAATCTCCTAGGCTTATTGATACGAGCGCATGGTGCGCACGAGGGAGCAAAAGTTCATGGACGCAATCGCAGCCGCTACAAAACCGAAGGCTAGCAAACCGATCACCACCAAACACCTGGCCGACACGCTGGCGGAACAGCACCAGCTGACCAAGAAGCAGGGTGCGCAGATGCTCGAAGACCTCGCCGGCCTTATCACCAAACATCTGAAGAGGGGCGAACGGGTGAAGATCGCCGGGCTCGGCATCTTGCAAGTGCGAAAGCGTGGCCCCCGCATGGGCCGCAATCCGGCGACCGGCGAGGCCATCAAGATCAAGGCCAGCAAAAAGGTTGCCTTCCGCGCCACCAAGGTACTCAAGATGGCCATCTGATTGCGGACTTTATTGGCATGCAAAACCCCGCCGGGACGACGGCGGGGTTTTTGTTTGGCTGGGGGCCACGCAAATTCCCTGCCAAGCCCGGCAATGACGAAGAGGAAAGCAGCGTCTATAATGACGCCAGGCCACCCCAAGGAGGTTCCCATGTCGCAAGCGGCCGAGAAGCACGAGGGCATGCCCGCGATGCTGAAAGACGCCGCGTTCCAGTGGGAGGATCCGCTCGACCTTGAGGGCGAACTCACCGACGATGAGCGCATGGTGCGCGACACCGCGCGCGGCTTTGCGCAGGATTATTTGATGCCGCGCGTGGTCGAAGCCTATCGCGTGGAAAAATTCGATCCCCAGATGCTGCCTGAAATGGGCAAACTCGGCCTGCTGGGCGCAACTATTCCTGAAACTTACGGCGGCGCCGGTCTGGGTTATGTCGCCTACGGTTTGATCGCGCGCGAACTTGAGCGCGTCGATAGTGGTTATCGCTCCACCATGTCGGTGCAGTCCTCGCTGGTGATGCATCCGATCTACGCCTACGGCACCGAGGCGCAGCGGCGCAAATATCTGCCCAAGCTTGCCAGCGGCGAGAGCATCGGCTGCTTCGGTCTGACCGAACCCGACCACGGCTCCGATCCGGGCTCGATGGTGACGCGCGCGGAAAAAGTTTCCGGCGGCTACAAGCTCAATGGCGCCAAGACCTGGATCTCCAATGCGCCGGTCGCGCACGTCGCCGTTGTGTGGGCAAAGCTCGATAACGTGATCCGCGGTTTCATTGTCGAGCGCGGCACAAAAGGTTTTTCCACGCCGAAGATTGAAGGCAAGCTGTCATTGCGTACCTCGGTCACCGGCGAGATCGTGCTGGATGACTGCGTGGTGGGCGAAGACAATCTGCTGCCGAACGTGAAGGGGCTGGCCGGGCCGTTCGGCTGCCTCAACAATGCGCGCTACGGCATATCCTGGGGCGCCATGGGGGCTGCCGAATTCTGCTGGCACGCGGCGCGCCAATACACGCTCGAGCGCAAGCAGTTCAACCGCCCGCTCGCCGCCAACCAGCTGGTGCAGAAAAAACTCGCCGACATGCAGACCGAGATCGCGCTCGGCCTGCAAGGCGCGCTGCGGCTCGGCCGCATGCTGGAAGCGGGCAAGGCTGCGCCGCCGTCGATCTCGCTGATGAAGCGCAACAATTGCGGCAAGGCGCTCGATGTCGCGCGGCTGGCCCGCGACATGCACGGCGGCAACGGCATTTCGGAAGAATATCACGTGATGCGCGTGCTTTCGAATCTGGAGACGGTCAACACCTATGAGGGGACGCACGATATTCATGCGCTGATCCTGGGCCGCGCGCAGACCGGCATTCAGGCGTTCTTTTGAGTTATGAAAGTCGACGGCAAAGACACGCGCACCATCTGGGTGGAGAGCGACGGAAAAAGCGTCGGCATCATCGATCAGACCCTGCTGCCGCATCGCTTTGCGAGCGTGCGCCTCAAGACGCTTGAGGATGCCGCCCATGCCATCAAGTCGATGCAGGTGCGCGGCGCGCCGCTGATCGGCGCCGCCGCGGCCTATGGCGTGTGGCTGGCCATGCTGCATGATGCTTCCGACGAAAATCTGGAACGCGCCTCGGCGGCGCTGCTCGCGACGCGGCCGACCGCGATCAATCTGGCCTGGGCGCTCGACGAGATGCTGGCCGCGCTGCGCAACCGGCCGCGGCCTGAGCGCGCCGCCGCAGCGTTGCGCCGCGCCTATGAGATCGGCGAACAGGACATCGCCATCAATCTGGAGATCGGCCGTCATGGCTTCAAGCTGATCGAGGCGATCGCGAGCAAGAAGAACGGCGCGCGCGTCAATGTACTCACGCATTGCAATGCCGGCTGGCTGGCGACGGTGGACTGGGGCACGGCGACGGCGCCGATTTACCTCGCGCACGACAAGGGCTTAGCCGTTCACGTGTTTGCCGACGAGACGCGGCCGCGCAACCAGGGCGCTTCGCTCACCGCCTGGGAACTCGGCCGCCACGGCGTGCCGCACACCGTGATCCCGGACAATACCGGCGGCCATCTGATGCAGCACGGTCTCGTGGATATGGTGATTGTCGGCACCGACCGGGTCACCGCGCAAGGCGACGTCTGCAACAAGATCGGCACTTATTTGAAAGCGCTCGCCGCGCATGACAATGGCGTGCCGTTTTATGTGGCGCTGCCGTCGCCGACTATTGATTTTTCGGTCAGCGACGGACTCACTGAGATTCCGATCGAGCAGCGCGGCGCCGAAGAGGTCGCGACGATGACGGGGAAAACCAAAGACGGACGCATTGAAACCGTGCAGGTGGTGCCGGACGGCTCGCCCGTGGCCAATTATGCGTTTGACGTCACGCCGGCCCGCCTCATCACCGGGTTGATCACCGAGCGCGGCGTAGTCGCGGCCAGCCGTGTGGCGCTGGCAGCAGCATTTCCCGAGCGGGCCCGCGCATGAAATTGGCCGCCAGACCAGCCCTGGAAGTGCCGGCCGACGGCCGTCAGTCGGAAACAGCGATACGAATCGCGCGCGGCAGCGCGGCTGCTGCATGCACACGGCTTTAGTGCCGTGAGTGAATTAGGGCTGCCGTCCGGCCGCCGCGCCGATCAGAAGTGGCAGGACTACCGGGCTCATTGCGACCGGCTGTTCTTCGCCACCTGCACGGAGGTGCCGTGCGATATTTTTCCCAAAGACACCGGGCTGATCGTGGCGGACAGTTTCGGCGCGCAATTGATCTGCGAGGCGCCTGAACACCGCATGCCGGCCGCCACGCGTAAAATCGATGATGATCCTTTTTGCCCGCGCCGCAGCGCTTCGCCTGCAATCGCTGGCCGATCCGGCCGGGCCCTATGGGGACGTGGGTTGAAAATAAGCCATGATTATCCCGCCTCGCACTCCTTGATGCGGCCCTTTAACACCTTGCTATTTCCGGCGCGCAAGATTGTGAGAACGTAACGCCCGGCATATTTGTCGGTCTTTTCATTGAGCAGCGCGGCGATCACCAGATTGACGTTTTCTTTCGCTGCATTGTCGCTCACTTCGATTTGCAGCCGCATGTCGCCGCCCAGACTCCATTGCTGCACGATGTGCGTATGATCGAACGCGATCTGCGGCGTGCTCAATTTCATCGCCGCCCCCGGCTTGATCGTTATCGTACCGGTCTGCACCTGCACGATCGGTCCGGCGCGGCCGGCGATGGCTTCAAGCTCGAAATTGAGAAAGGCATCATCGATCCGGCAGGAGACATTCGCGCTTGCCCAAACGGGCGCGCTCATCGTCATCCAGGCGACGATGCAGAGACACCAGCGGGCTGGTTGCTTTTGCGTCAACGCGGCGCGCGTTTGGCGAGAATGCGCTGCAGCGTGCGGCGGTGCATATTGAGCCGGCGCGCGGTTTCCGAAACGTTGCGGCCGCATAATTCATAAATGCGTTGGATGTGCTCCCAGCGCACGCGGTCGGCGGACATCGGATTTTCCGGCGGTTCGATCTTCTTGTTCTCATGCGCTAGCAGCGCCGCCACCACGTCGTCGGCATCGACCGGCTTGGCCAGGTAATCCACGGCGCCGAGTTTCACCGCGTTCACCGCCGTGGCGATGTTGCCGTAGCCGGTCAAAATTATAGCGCGCGCATCGGGCCGGCGCCGCTTGAGCGCGGAAATCACGTTGAGGCCGTTGCCGTCGCCAAGCCGCATGTCGACCACCGCAAAGCCGGGCGCCGCGCGCTCCACCTGCAACAATCCATCCGCCACCGATTCCGCGGTGGTGACGGCAAAGCCGCGGCTCTCCAGCGCCTTCGCCAGCCGCTGCAGGAACGAGGTGTCGTCCTCGACGATCAGAATCGATCGTTTGCTCGGAACTTTCTCAGCGAGCGCCGACTCGGCGACGTCGTTCATGGCTATGTCCACGCAGTCACCCGTGTCCAGTTGACCCAGACGGCATTCTATCCATTCGAGCCGCCTAATCCCACCCAAAAAACCATGCGGCGGGTGCCGCGATCTCAAGACGGCGTGAAGGTTAATGGCCGTTCGAACTCGGCGCGGCGCCAGCGCAACTTGATGATGGCGCCGCGATCGGGGAACGCACGATTTTCGAATGACAGCGTGGCGCCCGAGCGCTCAAGCAAAGTCTTGGCGATGAAAAAGCCCAGGCCCAATCCGGTCGGCTCGTCGCCGGCATCGTTCGGTGCGCGGCGGCGGGTCGTCACATAAGGCTCACCGATGCGATCTAGAATCTCAGGCGCGAAGCCCGGGCCGTCGTCGCTGATGATCACGTCGATGGCGTCGTCATTCCATTGCGCGCCGACCACGACTCGCTCGCGCGCGAAATCGACGGCGTTTTCAACGATATTGCCGAGGCCGTAGAGGATCGCCGGATTGCGCGCGCCGACCGGCTCCGCGGCTCGATCGGGCGGCACGGTGACATCGATGGCGATGCCGAAATTGCGATGCGGCGCCACTACCTCCTCGATCAGCGCGGTCAGCGGCGCGCGGTCGAACGGCTCGCCGCTCGACGACAGTTCGGTGATCTTGGCCAGTATATCGCGGCAACGGTTGACCTGTTCGCGCAGCAGCCGCACGTCGTCGCCATGCGGCGCGTCGGACGCGATGGCATTTTCCAATTCCTTGGCGATCACCGAAATCGTCGATAGCGGCGTGCCGAGTTCGTGTGCGGCCGCGGCGGCCAGCCCGTCGAGTTGCGAGAGGTGCTGCTCGCGCGCCAGCACCAGTTCGGTGGCGGTCAGCGCGTCGGTGAGCTGGCGGGATTCCTCGGTGATCTGCCAGGCATAGACGCCGATGAATGCGATGGCGAGCAGGATCGAGAGCCAGACTCCCATCATATAGATCGGCGGCAGTTGCAGCAGGTCGTCGCTGTCCCACGGCAATGGGTAATGCACGAAAACCAGCACGGTCGCGCAGGCCACCGCGAAGACGCCGAGCATCAAGGTAAAGCGCGGCGGCAGCGCCGTCGACGATAGCAGTACCGGCGCCAGAAACAAAAAGGCGAACGGGTTCTGCAATCCGCCGGTGAGAAACAGCAGCACCGCCAGTTCGGCGATATCGAACGCCAGCAGCCAGGCGGCGCGGTCTGGTTCCAGCCGCTGGGTCATGTGGAAACGCAAACGCAGCGCCACGTTCAGCCAGGCCGACAGTGCGATCACCGACAGACAGGCCCAGATCGGCAGCGCGAATTCGAGCCCGTAATGGACCACCAGCACGGCCGTGGTTTGGCCAATGATGGCGAGCCAGCGCAGCCGCACCAGCGTATCGAGACGCACGTTGCGGCGCGGGTGAGTGTTAGCAAGGCCAAGCGAAGGCATGGGCGCCAGTGTATCGCGATGCGCCGGGCGCACCAATCGCGCCCCGCGAGCACCTGCGCGCGCAGGGCTTGCGCTTGCCCGCCCGTGGCGTCACATCTCTCGATAATGGACGCTCAAAATACCTCAGCCATCACCGTCGATAACCTGGTCAAGCACTATAAGGGCGCGACCGCGGTCGACGGCATCTCGTTTCGCCTGAATCCCGGCTCGATCACCGGGCTGCTCGGCGGCAATGGTGCCGGCAAGACCACCACCATCGCCATGATTATGGGACTGGTCACGCCGACCTCCGGCAGCGTCTCGGTGCTGGGCGCGCAGATGCCCAAAGCGCGTTATCGCGTGCTGCACCGGATGAATTTCGAAAGCCCCTATGTCGACATGCCGATGCGGCTCACGGTGCGGCAGAACCTGTCGGTGTTCGCGCAGCTCTACGCCGTGCCCGCTATCGGCGAGCGCATCGCGAATTTGGCTGACGAGCTCGAATTGACTGAGTTCCTCGACCGGCCGACCGGCAAACTCTCGGCCGGGCAGAAGACGCGGGTCTCGCTCGCCAAGGCGCTGCTCAACCGGCCGGAAGTTCTGCTGCTTGACGAGCCGACCGCCTCGCTCGATCCCGACACCGCCGACTGGGTGCGTAGCCGGCTCGAGCGCTATCGCATCGAACATAAGGCCACCGTGCTGCTCGCCTCGCACAACATGACCGAGGTCGAACGGCTGTGCGATCGCGTCATCATCATGAAGAAGGGCCGCATCGAGGACGACGATACGCCCGAGCGTCTGTTATCGCGCTACGGCCGCGAGACGCTGGAAGAAGTGTTTCTCGACGTGGCGCGCGGGCGCAGGGAACAAGGCTCGGTCCTTGGCGAGGCGGTGCCATGACCGGCAGCGACGCAAGCCTGGAATTTTCCATCAACCGCGTCGCTGCCATGGTGCGGCGCTATTGGTATCTGCTGCGCTCGTCCTGGCCGCGCATTCTCGATCTGATTTATTGGCCGGCGGTGCAGATGCTGATGTGGGGCTTTTTGCAACTCTACGTGTCGCAGAATTCCAGTTTCTTTGCGCAAGCCGGCGGCGTATTCATTGGCGCGGTGCTGCTGTGGGATATCCTTTTTCGCGGTCAGCTTGGATTTTCAATATCGTTTCTCGAAGAAATGTATGCGCGCAATCTCGGCAATCTGATGATGTCGCCGCTGCGCCCGGTTGAGTTCGTTGCCGCCTTGATGATCATGAGCCTGGTGCGGCTGTTGATCGGCATGATCCCGGTGTCGCTGCTTGCCATCGCGTTTTTCGGATTCAATCTCTGGTCGTTCGGCTTTGCGCTCGCGGCCTTCTTCGCCAATTTAATTTTGACCAGTTGGGCGATCGGGATCTTTGTCGCCGGGCTGTTGTTACGCAACGGCCTGGGCGCCGAGAGCATGGCCTGGACCATCATGTTCCTGTTCCTGCCGCTCACCTGCGTGTACTACCCGGTCGAGGTATTGCCGCACTGGCTGCAATATTTTGCATGGGCGCTGCCGCCGACCTATGTATTCGAGGGCATGCGCGCGCTGCTGATCGACCACGTGTTCCGCGCCGACCTGATGCTGCAAGCCTTTGCCTTCAACGGGCTGCTGTTCGCGCTTGCGGCATTCGCCTTCCTGAAGCTGCTCTCCAGCGCCCGTGTGCAAGGCTCCCTGCTGCAGGGCGGCGAATAGATTGAAAAAGCCCGGTTCTAAGCCGTTTTACCGGTGTAAACCGGACGCGAAAGAGTTGGGCCTAGGTTGACGCTATGACAGAAAAACGACAGTCTGCTGCAGTGCAGCAAGGCTCGGGGACTAAGCCTATGCCGATCGGTGAATTCGACGGGGCAGCAACGCTGCCCGGCGACAGCAGCGCTGTGATGTCGACGCCGATGTACTGGCTGTACGAAATGGGACAGGCCGCGCTCGATCCCTCGCGCGCCTTGGCCGACGCCACGCGACTGTTCTTCAAAAATCCCGCCAATCCATTCGCCTACACGACCTACGGTAAGTCGATCGCGGCGACGGCGGAATTGTTCGAGCGCGTGACGCGCCGCTATGGGCAGCCGGAATGGCAGATCGAGTCAACCTTGGTCGGAGCCGAGCGCGTGCCGGTGCACATCACCAGCGTGTGGGAGCGCCCGTTCTGCCGGCTGCTGCATTTCGAGCGCGCCTTCACCCACGCGCCGCGCCGTCCGCAGCCGAAATTGCTGATCGTCGCGCCGATGTCGGGTCATTACGCCACGCTGTTGCGCGGCACCGTCGAGGCGTTTCTTCCCAACCACGACGTCTATATCACCGACTGGCGCAGCGCCCGCACGGTGCCGGTGGCGGAAGGCCGCTTCGATCTCGACGACTACATCGACTATGTCATCTCCATGCTGCACATGTTGGGCGGCGACGTGCATGTGATCGCGGTCTGCCAGCCCTCGGTGCCGGTGCTTGCCGCGGTCGCGTTGATGGAGGCCGACAAGGATCCTTACGCGCCGCATTCCATGGTGCTGATGGGCGGGCCGATCGACACGCGCATCAACTCCAACGCGGTCAACAAGCTGGCAGAAAATCGCGGGATCGACTGGTTCCGCGGCCATGTTATCACCAAGGTGCCGTTCCCCAATCCCGGCTTCATGCGCGAAGTCTATCCGGGATTCTTGCAGCTCAGCGGTTTTGTGAGCATGAATCTCGACCGTCATCTCGAGGCGCATCGTGAACTGTTCAGGCATCTGGTGAAGGGCGATGGCGACTCGGCGCGGAAGCACCGGGAATTCTACGACGAATATCTCGCGGTCATGGATCTCTCCGCCGAGTTTTATTTGCAGACCGTCGATACCGTGTTCATCCGCCACGCGCTGCCGAAGGGCGAGATGACCCATCGCGGCCGCATGATCGATCCGGGGATGATCAAACGCGTTGCCTTGCTGACGGTGGAAGGCGAGCACGACGACATTTCCGGCGTCGGCCAGACGCAAGCCGCGCACGCGCTTTGCGCCAATATTCCCCCTGAGAAAAAGGCGCATTATCTGCAGCCGGCGGTCGGACACTATGGCGTGTTCAACGGCTCGCGCTTCCGCGCCGAGATCGCCCCGCGCATTGCCGATTTTGTGCTGTCGAATAATGGCGCGCGGGCTAAGCGCCCGGCCCCATCGAAAGTTGCGTAACACCGGTAAATCCTTGCGTGAATGCGGTATTTTTTAGCCGCGCAAAACCGCGTTGCGAGCGAGCGCGAATATGGCAGTATTTCCGGCAGGTTCTGCGATCGGACGGGCTTTACGGATGCCTCTGCGCGCGCTGCTGTACCGTCGGCCGAGCGAGCCGCCGGCCATCACGATTGCCTTCGACCGCGAGGTCTATCTGGTGCGCGTGCGCCGGCACCGCGCTGCGCGCCGCTACACGCTGCGCATCCATTCGGTCACGCGCGAAGTGGTGCTCACCATGCCGCCACGCGGCAGTCTGAAGCAGGCGAGTGCATTCGCGCAGAAACACGGCGCCTGGATCGCGGCGCGGCTCGAGCGGCTGCCGAAGGCTGCGCCGTTCACCCATGGCGCGGTGCTGCCGCTGCGCGGCATCGATCATCGCATCGCGCATCGGCGGGAGCAGCGCGGCACGGTTTGGCGCGAGGCCGCCAGCGACGGCGAAAACTTGCTCTGCGTCGCCGGCGCCGAGCCGCATATCCCGCGCCGGGTGCGCGATTATCTCAAGCGCGAGGCCAAGGCCGATCTTGAGGTGGCGAGCCGGCTGGCGGCGCAGGCACTCGGCGTTGCGATCAAACGCGTGTCGATCCGTGATCAGTCGAGCCGCTGGGGCTCATGCTCGACCACCGGCGTGCTGTCTTATTCATGGCGGCTGATCCTGGCGCCGCCCTTTGTGCTCGACTATTTGGCGGCGCACGAGGTCGCGCATCTCATCGAGATGAATCATTCAAGAAAGTTCTGGCGGCTGGTCGAGCGCATCTGTCCGAATATGACCCGCGCCAAGATCTGGCTCGACGCTCACGGCACCGAATTGCATCGCTACGGGATGCGGGACGGCGTGCCCAGTCGTACCGATCGGCGGCGCGACGATTAACGCCAGTTTTCTTAAAATAGATTCCTGGTGACAGACGCCCGCGCTTCGTTCAAAACGTTTCGGCGTCATGACCCCAACGGCGCTTTTTGTCGAACGGAACAATCCCTTGATGCTGCGCCCTGGTACCTTCGCGCTTACGGCATTGCTGGCGGCGTTGAGCGCGATCGGGCCGCTCACCACCGACATGTACCTGCCGTCGCTGCCGGACATCGCGCGCCAGCTCGACGCCTCGACCGCGCAAGTCCAGCTCACCATTTCGGCCTATCTCATTGGCTTTGCGATAGGGCAGATTTTCTACGGCCCGGTGTCCGACCGGCACGGCCGCAAGCCGGTGCTGCTGGCCGCGCTCGCGCTCTATTGCGCGGCGAGCCTGGCCTGCGCGCTGTCGACTTCGATTGAGATGCTGATCGCCGCCCGCTTCGCGCAGGCGTTGGGCGGTTCCGGCGGCATCGTGCTGGCGCGCGCCATCGTGCGCGATCTATATTCCGGCGCACGCGCGGGGCGCGAATTATCGCTGATCGGATCGGTGATGGCGCTGGCGCCGGTACTGGCGCCGATCGCCGGCGGTATTTTGCAGACCGGATTTGGCTGGCGTTCGATCTTTGTCACGCTGGTCGCCAGCGGGTTTATCGGGGCAACGATTGTCTGGCTGCGGCTGCCGGAAACCTTGGAGACGCGCGCTACCGAACCGGTTTTGCCGTCCACCATGCTCAAGTCCTATCGTGTGGTTGCGCGCAACCCGGCCTATCTCGCCTATTTGGGGCTTGCCACCACCAGCTATGCCGGACTGTTCGCCTGGATTTCCGGCGCTTCGTTCGTTCTGCAAAATCTCTACGGCCTCACGCCGTTCAATTTCGGCCTTGCTTTCGCCCTCGGTTCGGTCGGTTTCATGTTCGGCGCTGGCCTCGCCGCGCGGCTGGTGCTGCGGCTCGGCATTGACGGCACGCTCGGTGTTGGCGCCGCGATGCTTGCCGCCGGCGGGCTCGGCATGGTGGCGGCGGTCGCGATGGGTTTCACATCCGCCCTCTCGCTTGTTTTGCCGGTTGCGATCTATCTGGCCGGTCTCGGCATGGTGCTGCCGCAGGCGATAGCCGGTGCCATGACGCCGTTCCCCGAGCGCGCCGGCGCTGCCTCTGCGCTGCTCGGCTTCATCCAGCAGAGCGCCGCCGCATTGTGCGGGGCGGTGGTGGGAAGGCTGCTCGGTCAAAACGCCTGGCCGCTCGCCGCCGCGGTGGCGGCGATGGGCTGCACGACACTGGTGATTTGGTTATCGACACGCACGCTGCGCGCCCGCGTCGCCACGCGGCACTAGTTTCGACTACGTCCAAACAGGTTGTTGAGCAACCAGCTGTCGAGGCTGGCGGCCCCGGCCGTCGAACGCGCCGCCGGCGCCGATGCGCCAATGGCCGCAGGCGGAATCGGAACATCCGCCGACGGCGATCTTTGTTGCGATGCCGGCGCATTGCCGCCGAACAGGCCCGAGAAAAGGCCGCCGCCAGATGAGCCAGGCAGGCTGGCGACCGGTACGCCCTGATGCGCGTCGCGCATGAAGCGGCTCCAGATTTCCACCGGCATGCCGCCGCCGGTGACTTTTTTGGTTGGCGAGCTGTCGTCATTGCCGAGCCAGACGCCGGTGACCAGATGGCCGGTGTAGCCGATGAACCAGGCGTCGCGGAAATCTTGGCTCGTGCCGGTCTTGCCTGCCGCCGGCCAGCCGGGCAGCGCGGCTCTGTGCGCGGTGCCGATGGTCAGCGTCTGAGCCATCATCTCATTCATCATGCCGACATAGCGCGCCTCGATGATGCGGCCGAGCTGTTGCTCGCTGTGCGCATAGAGCATCTTGCCATTGACGCCGCTGATGTGCTCGATCACATGCGGCAGCGTAGCGAAGCCGCCATTGGCGAACGGCGCATAGGCCCCGATCAGCTCCAGCATGGAGACTTCCGAGGTACCGAGCGCGATCGAGGCATTGGGCTCAAGCTTGGAGGAAATGCCGAGGCGATGCGCGGTGCGGATCACCATCATCGGGGTGAATTCCATCGTAAGGCGTACCGACACTGTATTGAGCGACATCGCCAGCGCCTTGGTCAGCGTCACCGGTCCGAAATATTCGTGACCATAATTTTCCGGCTGCCAGCCTTTGATTTTGATCGGCTTGTCGTCGCGCACGCTGTCGGGCGTGAGCCCGCGTTCGAGCGCGGTGAGATAGACGAAGGGCTTGAAGGCGGAGCCGGGCTGGCGCTTGGCGGCGACCGCGCGGTTGAACTGGCTCTCCGCGTAATTGCGGCCGCCGACCATGGCGCGCACCGCGCCGTCCGGCGTCATCGCCACCAGCGCACCTTGCGCGACACCGCCCTTGGCGCCCTTCGCAGCCAGCTCATCGTTGAGCGATTTCTCCGCGCTCGCCTGCAGCCCGGCGTCGATCGTGGTCTGCACCACGATATCCTCATCGATATGGCCGAGCACATCGTTGAGCACGTCCATGATCCAGTCGGCGATGTAATTGACTGCGCCGTTGCCGGCCTGCGCCACGATGCGCGGCGGTTTCGCGATCGCAACCTTTTCGTTGGCCGCGCTGATGAAGCCGAGCTCGGCCATGGCGGCGAGCACGATTTTCGCGCGCTGCTCGGCGCCGTCGAAATTGCGGTTCGGCGCTAGACGAGTGGGCGACTTGATCAAGCCTGCCAGCAGCGCCGCTTCGGCAATAGTGATGCGGCGGGCGGATTTCCCGAAATAGCGCAGCGCGGCCTGCTCGATTCCATAAGCGCCGGAGCCGAAATAGACGCGATTGAGGTAAAGCTCGAGAATCTGCGTCTTGGAGAATTTGCGCTCCAGCCAGAGCGCCAGCATGGCCTCTTGCAGCTTGCGGGTGATGGTACGTTCTTGAGTTAAAAAGAGATTTTTCGCCAACTGCTGCGTAATCGTGGAGCCGCCTTGGGCGACGCCGCGGTGCGAAATGTTAGCAATGACCGCGCGTCCAATGCCCATGGGATCGACGCCGTAATGCTCGTAGAAGCGCCGATCCTCGATGGCGACGAAGGCCCTCGGCACATAGTTCGGCAGTTCCTTCAGCGACAGAATTTCGCCGGCGAGGTCGCCACGGCGGGCGAGCGCGCGGCCGGCCACATCGTTGATCTGGATCGAGGGCGGTCGCTTGGGGATCTCCAGCGACTGGATCGGGGGTAAATGCGCGCCCACCCAGGCCACGGTGCCGACGCCGCCGATCGCCAGCCACAAGCCGAGCACCAGGCTCCAATAAACCAGCCGTCCGATGAGCGAGCGCCTGGGTCCGCGTGCCTTGCGCGAACGGCCCGGACGTTTCGATTGTCTACCGCCGCCCGCGCCGTGCTCGCTCGTGGCCACGCGCAATTCGGGCCCGCTGTCGAACACCGGCTCGCGCCGCCCACCCGATTGTCCCTTGCCCAGCGCCATCACGCGATCCGACACTTGATACTGGCGGCAAGTCCGCCAGTCCCCAAGGCACGCTACGGCGCGCGATTTAAGGGCTCGTTAAGGGGCGATTGGCGAGCAAATCCGGGCGTTTGCGGACCAAGCGAAAATGCTAGGTTTGCC
>SHVM01000009.1 GCA_009694265.1 Pseudolabrys sp. | reverse complement strand
ATGGTGCCGCAAAAGCGCAATTCAGGGGTAGCAATTCTGCAAAATTGGCGAATCGGTTAACGCCGGGGAACGCGGGAAGGCCCGTAAACACCACGAGCGGTAAGCTGTTCCGGGCGGCTTCAGGGCTAGTCGCCGGTTCCAGGTTCGGGACTAAAGAATTTCTTGAATTTGTCCGGGACGCCTTCCCACTCCTTGGCGTCGGGCGGCGGATCCCGTTTTACCGTGATATTGGGCCAGACCTTGGCGTATTCGGTGTTCAATTCCAGCCATTTCTCCAGGCCGGGCTCGGTATCCGGCTTGATTGCGTCGACCGGGCATTCCGGCTCGCAAACACCGCAATCGATGCATTCGTCCGGGTGGATCACCAGCATATTTTCGCCTTCGTAGAAGCAGTCCACCGGACACACTTCGACGCAGTCCATGAGCTTACATTTAATGCAGCTTTCGTTGACGATGTAGGTCATCCAACGCTCCGGCCTTCAATTCTGCTGTGTTGCCTATCGTATCGATAAATCGGCTGCAAGCGAAGCCGATATCCCCGCCGCGGGCTAATTCTTGGCCGCGGATGGCTTTGACAAATCGCTGTAAAGCGCGCGGGCAGCGGATGCGTCGCCACGCTTTTCGCTAAACCCTTCCACCTTCACCACCCGCACGGAGCGGTCGAGCGCCAGCGTCACCACGTCACCGATCCGCACTGGCTGACTGGCGGCGGCCTTACGCTTGCCGTTGATGCGCACGTAGCCGGCTTCCGCCAGAGCGGCGGCGTCGCTGCGGGTGCGCACCATGCGTGCGTGCCAGAGCCATTTGTCGATGCGCTGACGGTCCAAGCTTACGGCTTATTCTGCTCTAGCTGCTGCTTGAGCGCGGCCAGTTTGGCGAACGGCGAATTGGGATCCGGCGCCTTGTCGCGGCCGCCGGAATGGCTGCCATGCGGCTTTACGTAATACTGCTCGCGCTCGGCGCGTTCGACTTGGTTGCCTTTGTCGCGGCGCGGCCGGTCGCCGCGCGGCGGCCCGCCGCCTGACCGCTCGTTGCGTTGACTTGAAGTTTTAGCCTGAGTTTCCATACGTTTTTGGCGTTCGTGGCGGTCCTGGCGTTGCTGGCGATTTTTGCGATCAGGCTGCGGAGCGCGCGAAGTTTCAGTGGTCTCAAGGACTTGCGGGGACGCCGGCGCGTCCGCGGGTGCGGCTGCCGGTTCGCCTGCTGGCGCAGCGGCTTGCACGGGCGCGCGCGGCTGGCGGCGGGGACGCGGCGGACGCTTCTCGGAGCGGCCACCCGGCCGCCAGACGTCGATGAAGGCCGGTTCCTCTGCCGAGCTTGGCGGATCTCCCCCTCCGTCAAGCACCTGCTCTGGCGCCACGATGGGCTGTTCGGCGGCAGAAGAAGCGTTCTTCTCAGCCGCTTGTTCTGCCGCCGCCGGTTGCTCTTGTTCTGCCGGTACCACGGGGATAACCGCTGCCTCAACCGTCGCCGTCTCGGCCGGCTTGAGCTCAGCCGGCTCGGCCGGTTTGGCCTCCGGCGGTTTAGGTTTGCGGTCCAGGCGATAGCCGAGCGAGCGCAGGATCGACGCGAAATCCTCGCCCGATGCGCCGGTGAGCGATGTCATCGCACCGGTCACGGTAAAGCCGCGGCCGTCGAATGCGCCGTCCGGCTTTACCGTCTGCACGCCTTTGCGCCACGACAGCGCCGGGCGGATCAAGTCGGCCAGCCGCTCCAGAATATCGACGCGCACCGCGCGTTCGCCGCAGACGCGATAACCGGCGGTGCGATACAGAGGCTTTGGCGTTTCCTTGTCGATCGGGATCGAGGTGCGCCCGCTGCCGGCCAGATGCAGTAATTCGCCGACGCCCTTGGCATCCGGCGCCTCGTGCTTGAGCGCCCATAATTGCGTCGCCAGCGCGCGCGGCGTCGGTTTGAGCAGAATCGGTAGATAGATGTGATAGGCGCCAAAGCGAACGCCGTATTTGCGCAGCGTGGCGCGCGATGGCTGGTCGAGGCCCTTGACCTCCTCCGCCACTTTCTGGCGTTCCAGCACGCCGAGGGCTTCGACCAGCTGGAACGCGACGCCGCGCGCCATGCCGGTGACGTCATCAGCGGCGGTCAGCGAGAACAGCGGTGCCAGCAGTTTTTCGATATGGGTCTTGAGCCAGAGATCGAGGCGCGTCTGCACCAGTTCACGCGCCGGTCCGGTCAAATGGTCGTCGGCAATAATACGTACGCGCGGCCGCAAGGTATCGTCGCCGGCAACCAGCTTGCCGACGCCATCGCCGGTCCAGCGCAAGACGCCGTCATTCGCCAGCACGATCTGGTCGTTGGAGGCTTGAGAGAGCTTGGTGGCGCGCGCCTCGATCTCGCCGGCCAATACCTTTTGCGCGGCGGCGTTGAGGGCCTTGGCTTCGGAGCCGGCGGCGGAGGCATCGGGCGCGAACATGAATCCGTCGAGCCGGCCGATCACATGGCCTTCGACTGTCACATCACCCGTCTTTCCGATATCAGTTTCCAGCATCGTGTTCTCTCGTAGCCGCCGCATCAAGATACTGGTGCGACGGTCCACGAAGCGTTCGGCCAGGCGTTCGTGCAGCGCATCGGACAGCTTATCTTCGGCCGCGCGGGCGACGCCCTGCCAGTGCTCGGGATCGGCAAGCCAATCCGGGCGGTTGGCAACGTAAGTCCAGGTCCTGACATGCGCAATCCGGTTGGAGAGGGTGTCGATGTCGCCGTCGGTCCGGTCAGATTGAGCCAATTGCTGAGCGAACCAATCGACAGGGATGTTACCCTCTCGCATCAGGAATCCATAGAGGGTCACGACCATTTCGGCATGGGTGGCCGGCGCGATCTTGCGATAGTCGGGAACCTGGCAGGCATCCCATAACCGCTCGATGGAAGCCGGATTGAGCGCCATCGCGCGCACATGCTCGTCGCGGGCGGCGTGTTCCAAAACGAGAATGTCTTCCGCCGTCGGCGCGCGTGTCAGCCCCTCCTCATGCGGCGTCATCGCCAGCGAGGCTTGCAAGGCGCCGATCGAGGCGAAATCGAGATCGGTACTGCGCCACTGCAGCATGCGTACCGGCTCGAAGTTGTGGCTCTCCAGGGCCTGCACCAATTCCGGCTCGAACGGATCGCAGCGCCCGGTCGTCCCGAAGGTACCGTCATGCATGGCGCGGCCGGCGCGGCCGGCGATCTGCGCCATTTCGGCGGGATTGAGCTTGCGGAACTGGTAGCCGTCGAATTTGCGGTCGGAGGCAAAGGCCACATGGCTGACGTCGAGATTAAGGCCCATGCCGATCGCATCGGTCGCCACCAGATAATCGACATCGCCCGATTGATAGAGCGCGACCTGCGCATTGCGGGTGCGCGGCGACAGCGCGCCCAGCACCACCGCGGCGCCGCCGCGCTGGCGGCGGATCAATTCGGCGATGGCGTAAACTTCATCGGCCGAGAACGCGACGATGGCCGAGCGGGACGGCAGCCGGGTGAGCTTTTTCTCGCCGGCGTAAGTGAGCATCGATAGCCGCGGCCGGCTGACGATGTTCGCGCCGGGCAGCAGCTTCTCCACCATCGGCCGCATGGTGGCGGCGCCGAGCACCAGGGTTTCGTCGCGCGCGCGGAAATTGAGCATGCGGTCGGTAAATACATGACCGCGCTCGAAATCGGCGCCGAGTTGCACCTCGTCAATCGCCAGGAACGCCACGTCGAGATCGCGCGGCATGGCCTCCACGGTGGCCACCCAGAAGCGCGGATTCGGCGGCTTGATCTTCTCCTCGCCGGTGATCAGCGCGACCGCGTCCTTGCCGACGCGATCGACAACCTTGTTGTAGACCTCGCGCGCCAGCAGCCGCAGCGGCAGCCCGATCATGCCGCTGGAATGCGCCAGCATGCGCTCGATGGCGAGATGGGTCTTGCCGGTATTGGTGGGGCCCAGCACGACGGTGACGCCGGCGCCGCGGACGCCACGCGAGCGCGATGGCCGGCCTTGCTGTGGGGAAAAGGAAATAGCCATTACGCGTCCGGACGTACTTGTTTGCGCATGATCTTTTCCGAAAACCGGTGCCCACTTTTCGGGATCATGCGCGCTATGCCCTTGGCAGGGCGGGCTTCTGTATCACAATGCGACGGAAAACATGGTGGCGGTTAAGCATTAGAACGAGTCTGGAACGAAACGCGCCCGAATCGCTGACTCGGGGGTTGTATGCGTTCGTTCACGGCGACATCTGGCCTTGCCTCTGCCTTCTCCCACAAGATCGAGTAGCCTAGGCAGAATTTGCCGGTCTTGAACCGCATGCAAACGTTAACGAGCCCAAGAGCAGTAGCCCGGACAGAGTCAAGCGTCGTCATTGCGCTTATTGCGTCTTCGTCCCATTGGCCGATGCGCGGGCCGGGCCTGCGACTGAAACGAATTGAGTGGCCTCCATCACAACATTGCCAACCGGCGACGGGCCTTGCGCACGAAACGGCACCAAGACACGCGTGCCCGCGATCGGCGCCAGCCAGACTTCCATGTCGCGCAGCTTGGCGATGTATTTTATCGCCGCGCGCGACGGGATGTAGCCGGCGATCGGCGCAAAATAAACCGCGCAGACCACGACCGGACCGGCATAGCCTTTATCCGCCTTCACCTTGTCCATGCGCTTGAAGACAAGTTGCAGGTCATAGCGCAGCCGCCCGTCGAATATCGCCAGCGTATGCTGGCAGGCCTCGGCCGACAGCGGAGCGCCGCTGCCGGACACGCGCAGCAGCGATGCGGCCATCGGATCGAGTATGCCGCGCTGATGCGCCTCGGTGACCGGTACGCGCTCGGAATCATTTTCCCGTGGCGGATCGATCTTGGAATCCTTGACATTACCGCTGTTGATCGTGAGCCGGATCTCGTCGGTTTTCTTGCTGGTGCTGATGGTGGCCGCGTAACTCGACGACATGACACGGCCGGCTTGCAGCGCACCGCGCGCGGCGGCGGTACCCTGACCGCCGGTGAAGGCCCGCATCAGGCCGGTGGTGGTCCCACTGCCTTCCGCGGTGAAATGGGTGTCGGCGATATCGATGACCCAGCTGCCCTTGCCGATGGGAATGCCGGCCAGCGTCACGCTGTAATGCGCCTCAAGCTTGCCCTGCGCCCAAACCGGCGCGGTCAAGATCAAGGGAAAGGCCAGCGCGCCCGCCGCCAGCATGCATCGCAGGGCTTGCCGCAACGCCAGCACGAAGCTCCATCCTCCTGCGCAGCGGCACGGGGCAAAAGCCCGCGGCCGGACGACTGTCATATCACCAGCAACGCAATGTTGCAGTCTCGTCAGCGTTCATTAAGTCGAATCTGTGATTTTCGCGTGACCGTGGGTTCAGCGGGATCGAAGCGGGCCGGCGGCGCTGCTTAACGGCCGCGCCCAATTCGGTAAAAACCGGCTCAAATGCTCGGCTTGACGCACCCGGCCCCTCTCTTTATACGTCCGGCCATCTTACCCAAGATGAATAACCATACCGGTGCTGTGCTTGCGCCGGCGTTATATGAGGGATGAGCCATGGCATGGCGTTGCGATCTGACCGGGAAGAAACCCCTGGTCGGGCACAAAGTGAGCCACTCCAACGTCAAGACCAAGCGCCGGTTCATGCCGAACCTGCGCAACGTCACGCTGATCTCCGACGCGCTTGGCCGCAGCGTGCGGGTGCGCGTGTCGGCCAATGCGCTGCGCACCGTTGACCATCGCGGCGGGCTCGACGCCTTCCTGCTCAAGGCCAAGGACGCGGAGCTCGCGCCCAAGATGCTCGATCTCAAGCGCGCCATCGCCAAGAAGCAGGCCAAAGCCGCGGAACCGGCGGCGGCGGGCTGAGCTGCGTTTCCCGGATGAGCGAGCGTTAAGCGAGCAGTGATCCGGGATCCAGGAGAGATTTTACGCCGCCGCAAGGCGGCGTTTCTATTTTCTGATGTGAAGATTCTTGCGCTGGGTCCCGGGTCTCATTCCGCTCGGGCCAACGCCCTCGCTCCAATCGCCCGGGACACGAAGCTCACTCCCCCACCAGCGCGAATTGCAGCAGCAGATTGCGCTGGATCACGGAGAAATTATCGTCCGACATCACCGTGATAATAATTTCGCCATGCGCGTTGCGGTGTACGGAGATGCCTTCCATGTTGTCGATCTGGTGGCCGAGATCGGCCTCGATCAGCGCTTGGCCGTCGACCAGCGCGCCCGGTTTGATGAGGCCAAGCGGTATGCGCCGAATGCGCATGGCGACGCCGCGCGGTTGCGAATAACGCCGCTCGAGCAGCAGCAGATCGCCGGGGGCTAAGATCGTGCAATCGGTGATGTCGTAGTCGTCGCTGCGCTTGACGCTGAAACGCTCGACCTCATCGCCGCCCTGATCGTGTTTGATCAGGAACGAACGATGATTGCCGGCGCCGTCAAGGCTCTGCTCGGTGACGACGATGAGGTTGCCGGCGAGCGGCGAGCCCTTGGGCGGCGACGTCAGGCATTCCAGACTCTTATTTCTGGCGAGGGATTTGAAATCCGGCGGCACCGCAATCGGTTCGCCGCGCGCGAGCAGGCCGTGGCGGCGATAGTCGAAACGCACAATCTGCTCGACCCGCTCGATGCCCGCATAGAACATGCCGTCGCGTTCGGTGAGCGATTCCACGTCGAACCAGCCGCGCGCCGCCAACGGCTTGCCGTCCGCGCCCAGCATCGGCGCCATCTCGGCCTCGGTGATGCCGGCGGGTTTGCCGTCCTGATAGACGATGCGGCCGCGCAGCCAGGACCCGCGATCGGTGACCGCGATGAAGCGGGCGCCATCGGGCTCGACATGGAGACCGGATATGCCGCCGAAGGACTCGTATTTCGATTTGAGCACGAGCCCGCCGCGGAATTCCAGAACGCCGAAACGCGTTTTCGACGGGTCGCGATTGTCGAACGACGCGATTGGCGTGGCTTCTATCGCGATGCGCGCCGGCGCCTTGCCGGTGCGCAGCGCTTCGGCAATCGCGAACGAGCCCGCCACGATCAGCAGCGCGGCCAACAGCGAACCGCCGATAACCCAACGCCGGCGGGAAAGCGTCAAACGACGCGCCGGCGCGGGCGGCGCGCCGGCTGATCGGGGGCGGCGTTCTCCTCGAACAATTCGGCGAGCTTGTCGGTCATGGCGCCGCCGAGCTCCTCGGCATCGACGATGGTGACGGCGCGGCGGTAATAGCGCGTGACATCGTGACCGATGCCGATGGCGATCAGCTCGACCGGCGAACGCGTCTCGATGTCCTCGATCACCCAGCGCAGATGGCGTTCGAGATAGTTGCCGGGATTGACCGAGAGCGTGGAATCGTCGACCGGCGCGCCGTCGGAGATCATCATCAGGATCTTGCGCTGTTCGGAGCGGCCCAGCAGGCGTTTGTGCGCCCAGTCGAGTGCCTCGCCGTCGATGTTCTCCTTGAGCAGCCCTTCGCGCATCATCAGCCCGAGATTCTTGCGGGCGCGCCGCCAGGGCGCGTCGGCCGATTTATAGATGATGTGGCGCAGGTCGTTGAGCCGGCCGGGATTGGCCGGCTTGCCAGCGGTGAGCCAGTGCTCGCGCGCCTGGCCGCCTTTCCAGGCCCGCGTGGTGAAGCCGAGAATCTCGACCTTGACGCCGCAGCGCTCGAGCGTGCGCGCCAGAATATCGGCGCAGGTGGCGGCCACCGTGATCGGGCGCCCGCGCATCGAGCCGGAATTGTCGAGCAGCAGCGTCACCACGGTGTCGCGGAATTGCGTGTCCTTTTCGGACTTGAACGAGAGCGGATGCAGCGGATCGGTGATGATGCGCGACAGCCGCGCCGGATCGAGCTGACCTTCCTCCAGATCGAACTCCCAGGAGCGGTTCTGCTGCGCCATCAGCCGGCGTTGCAGGCGGTTGGCGAGCCGCGCCACCACGCCCTGCAAATGCGAGAGCTGCTTGTCGAGATAGCTGCGCAACCGATCGAGTTCCTCCGGCTCGCACAGTTCCTCGGCCGCAATCGTCTCGTCGAACTTGGGCGTAAAGGCGCGGTAATCCGGCCCGCGCGGCTCGTTGGCGCCGAATTGGCGCGGCCGCTGCGGCTCGCCCGGGGTCTCGGCATCGCCCATGTCGCTGTCGTCGGCCATGTCGGCGGAAGGCGCATCGACGGCTTCGGCGGCGGCATCGGGCATGTCCTCGGCGGACACCTGGCTGTCCTCCGTGCTCATGCGCTGCATGTCGTCGCTGTCGGCGGCATCGCCGTCCTCGCCCGATTCCTGCTTGCGGCGCTCGTCCTCACCCTCTTCGTCTTCGTCGTCGGAATCGCTACTGCGGTCCTCGCCCATTTCAAGCGCGTCGAGCAGATCGTGCACCGCATCGCCAAAGTGGCGCTGGTCCTCGACCAGGTTTTCGAGCGCGTCGAGATTTTTGCCGGCGCGGTCCTCGATGGTCGAGCGCCAGAGCTCGACCAGCTTTTTGGCGGCCGGCGGCGGCGCCATGCCAGTGAGACGCTCGCGCACCATCAAGGCGAGGGCGTCCTCAATCGGCGCATCGGCGCGATCGGTGATGTCGTCGAATTTTCCGCGGTGGAAGCGTTCGTCCAGCATGGCGGTGAGATTCATCGCGACGCCGTCCATGCGCCGCGCCCCGATGGCCTCGACGCGCGCCTGCTCGACCGCTTCGAAGACCGCGCGCGCCTGCTGGCCGGCCGGCTGCAGGCGGCGATGCACCGCCGGATCGTGGCAAGCAATTCTCAACGCAATGGAGTCGGCATTGCCGCGCACGATCGCAGCCTCGGTCTTGCTCAGCTTGCGCGGCGGCTCCGGCAGGCGGACTTTGCCGCCCATCAGGCCGGGACGCTCGGCCGCGAAGGAAACCTCCAGCTCGGGCTTGCGTGCGAGCGCGCGCAAGCAACCGGTGACCGCCCGCTTGAACGGCTCGGTCGGCGATTCCTTCGACGAGGGTTTTGACTTGATGTTGGAGACCACTATCGCAGCACCGGGGTTATGGGTCCCCGCCTTCGCGGGGACGACAACTAGGACAGCGCCACATTCACCGAGGATTCCGGCAGTTCGACTCCGAAGCAGCGCTGATAGAACTCGGCCACGATCGGCCGTTCCAGCTCATCGCATTTGTTGAGGAAGGTGAGCCGGAAGGAAAAGCTGATATCGTTGAAGATTTCGGAATTCTCCGCCCAAGTGATCACCGTGCGCGGGCTCATCACGGTCGAGATGTCGCCGTTCATGAAGGCGTTGCGCGTCAAGTCGGCGACCCGCACCATCTTGTTGACGATGTCGCGGCCCTTCTCGTTGCGATAGTGCTTGGCCTTGGCCAGCACGATTTCCACCTCGTTGTCATGTGGCAGATAATTCAACGTCGAGACAATCGACCAGCGGTCCATCTGGCCCTGGTTGATCTGCTGGGTGCCGTGATAGAGGCCGGAGGTGTCGCCCAGACCCACCGTATTCGCGGTCGCGAACAGGCGGAATGACGGATGCGGCTTGATCACTTTGTTCTGGTCGAGCAGCGTCAGCTTGCCCGCGACTTCCAGCACGCGCTGGATCACGAACATCACGTCCGGCCGCCCGGCGTCGTATTCGTCGAAGCAGAGCGCGATATTGTGCTTGAGCGCCCACGGCAGAATACCGTCGCGAAATTCCGTGATCTGCTGATTGTCCTTGATGACGATGGCGTCCTTGCCGATCAGATCGATACGGCTGATGTGACTGTCGAGATTGACGCGCACCAAGGGCCAATTGAGCCGCGACGCCACCTGCTCGATATGGGTGGACTTGCCGGTGCCGTGATAGCCGGTGATCATCACGCGGCGGTTCTTGGCAAAGCCAGCGAGGATGGCGAGCGTGGTCGGCCGGTCGAAGCGGTAATCCGGGTCGAGCTCGGGCACGTGCTCGTCGGGTTTGGAATAGGCCGGCACTTCCATGTCGCTGTCGATGCCGAAAACCTGGCGGATCGACACTTTCATGTCAGGGAGCTCGGAAACTTCTTGTACTGCGGCAGTCATTAATCCTCCGTGGCTCAGGGCACGCCCGAAGCCCGTGATACGGTCCGACTCAGTAACGGTCCGGCTGATGGCGGCGGCAACTTAGCAGACCAAATGGTTGCGAAAAACCCAGCCGCAGCGAATAACACCATCAATGATATCAATGAGATAGCTATTGGCGGACCTGCCGGAAAGGCGGGGCTGGGTTGCTTTCGGCAATCTGTCAGGGCTCAGCCGAAGCCGGCCGATTTCAGGTAATTGTAGGCTTGAATGACCTCGACCAGCCGGTCCTCGGTGGAGCGGTCGCCGCCATTCACATCCGGATGGAACTGTTTCACCAGTTCCTTGAAGCGGACCTTCACCTGCTGCGGGGTGGCGCCGACATCGAGACCCAGCCGATCGAGCGCCTTGCGCTCGGCGTTGCGGATCTGACGCTTCTCGGTCTGCTTTTTCTGCTCGGTGCGCGCACCCTCGCCGAACAGCCCAAACGGATCGTCGCCGGGTCCGAGAGCACCCAGATCGGGACGAATTTTTTGCTTGCCGGTGCCCATTTTCCAGGTCGGCCGATGGCCGGTCAGGGCGTCCTTCTGAAAGGCCAGCACAGCCGCATCGTTCATGCCGGCAAAAAAATTGTACGACTGATTGTATTCGCGCGTGTGCTTGAGGCAGTAGTTCCAATAGGCCTTCTCGGTACCGCGCGCCTTGGGCGCCTTATTAGTTGCCGTCTCCTTGCAGCCATGCCATTCGCAAGCCGGCCCAGGGCTCTTGGGCCGGCGGTCCTTGTCCGGTTTGACGCGGATTTTATCGAATAATGACGCGTTGGATTTCAGGTCGGATTTCATGACCGAACACTATGCGCCGTTGCGGGTGACGGCTTCAAGGCTTGACTGTGGTGCAATATCGTTAATTCCACCGCGAAGAGACCCCTTCTTTTGCGCATGATCTTGTCCGAAAACCGGTTTCCACTTTTCGGGATCATGCGCTATGCCGGAATGGCATGCGAACCGCCGATCTCATCACACAGAAGTTGACCGCGGCTTTCGCGCCGCAAAGCCTCAATGTGGAAGACGAATCCCACCAGCACGAAGGCCATGCCGGCCACCGCGAGGGCGGGCAAACTCATTTCAGGGTCTATATCGTGTCGAACGCCTTCAAAGGTAAGACCCGGCTCGAACGCCATCGCATGATCAATGGTATTCTTGTCGATGAGCTGGCCTCCGGCATCCACGCGCTCGCCATCCACGCAACCGCGCCGGGCGAAGGCGGGGTTTAAGGCCTACTTCGCCTTCGGCTTGCGCGGCAGCGGCTGGATGCGAAGGGCCGTAATACGGTTACGCGAGCGGCGAAGCACGCGAAAGCGGAAGCCGTGGAAGGTGAAGCTCTGCCCCATTTCCGGAATCGAGCGCGCTTCATGGATGACGAGGCCAGCGATGGTGGTCGCCTCCTCATCCGGTAAATTCCATCCCATGACCCGGTTGAGATCGCGGATCGGCACCGCGCCGTCCACATTGACCGAGCCGTCCGGCTGGCGCCTCACGCCCGGCAAGGCGACATCGTGCTCGTCGGTGATGTCGCCGACGATTTCCTCCAGAATATCCTCGAGCGTCACCAGGCCTTCGACTTCGCCGTATTCGTCAACCACCAGCGCGAAAGGCGTCTTGCGGCGGCGGAACGCCTTGAGCTGCTCCGCCACCGGCCTTGTCTCGGGCACGAACCAGGGCGGCGCCATCAGCGATGCGATGTCGACTTTCGAGGCGTCGCCGTCGACCGCATGCAGAGCGCGCAGCAAATCCTTCACATGCAGTATGCCGACAATATTCTCCGGGTTGCCGCGCCAGAGTGGCAGACGCGTGACCGGCGAAGCGATCACCGCATTGACCACGTCCTCGGGCGAATCGTCGGCGTTCAAGGTGATCATGGCGGTGCGGTGGATCATCACGTCGGAGACTTCGAGCTCACCGAACCGGAAAACATTCTGGATGTATTCTGCCTGACCTTCCTCGATATTGCCGTGCTCGGCCGACGCCTCGACGAGCTCCTCGATCTCGACATCGGTCAGGATTTCCTGTTGCGAGTTTTCCCGCACGCCGAGCAGACGCAGGATCGAGCGCGACGCCGAATTGAGCAGCCAGTTCAACGGATAGAAGACGAGGAAGGAGACGTGGAGCGGATAGGCTATCCATTGCGATACCGGCACCGGTTCCCTGATCGCCAGCGTCTTGGGCACTTGTTCGCCGATGACGATATGCAGCGAGGAGAATAGGAGGAATCCGAAGAGGAACGACGTAAAGTGCAAAGCCTGGTCCGGCATGCCGAGCGGCGCCAGAACCGGCTTCAGCAATGCGGAGACGGTCGGTTCGCCGACCCAGCCAAGGCCGAGCGAGGCCATGGTGATGCCAAGCTGACAACACGCAAGATAGGCTTCGATGTTGCCCATCATTTTTTGCAGCAGGCGGGCGCCGAAGCGGTTCTCCCCCGCCATGGCGTCGATGCGGAAGCCCCTGCTCTTCACAAGCGCGAACTCAGCGGCAACGTAAAAAGCGTTGGCGGCAAGCATCAATAAAGCAAGCAGCAGATTGACGATCGCGTCGCTCATCGTTGCGCTACACTCATCCCGATAACTGCCCTGCCAGGAACGCGCGCACTTGCGCCGGATCGACGTCGTTTTCGATGAACGCCTGCCCGATGCCGCGCACCAGAATAAATGTGAGCTTGCCGCGTTTCACTTTCTTGTCCTGAGCGATCAGGTCCATCAACGCGTCGATGCCCGGTACGCCGCCGGGGACATCCTTGAGATGGGTAGGCAGACCGGCCGCCGCTAGATGAGCGCGCGCGCGCGCGGCCACGTCGGCCCCGATCAGTCCCTTGCGGGCGGAGAATTCGAATGCCAGCGCGGTGCCGAGCGCCACCGCTTCGCCGTGCAGCAGCCGCTGCGAAAAGCCGGCACCCGCTTCCAGCGCGTGACCGAAGGTGTGGCCGAGATTGAGCAGCGCACGCTCGCCGGTCTCGCGCTCGTCGCGCGCGACGATGGCCGCCTTGCCGCGGCAGCAGACCGCGATGGCATGCTCGCGCGCTGGCGCGCCGGCAAACACCTCTTGCCAGTTAGCTTCCAGCCAGGTGAAAAACGCGGCGTCGCCGAGCAGTCCGTATTTGGCGACCTCGGCATAGCCGGCGCGGAATTCGCGTTTCGGCAACGTATCGAGCAGCGCGGTATCGGCGATCACCAGAATCGGCTGATGGAACGCGCCGACAAGATTTTTACCATGACGGGAGTTGATGCCGGTCTTGCCACCGACCGAGCTATCGACCTGCGCGAGCAGCGACGTCGGCACCTGCACGAAGTCAAGCCCGCGCCGCGCGCTCGCCGCCGCAAAGCCGGCAAGATCGCCGATCACACCGCCGCCGAGCGCGACCACGATATCGCCGCGCTCGATGCGCGCCGCGATGATCGCCTCGCACACGGTTGCAAACGTCGTAAAGTCCTTGGAGCCCTCGCCTGGCGGCACGACGATCGCCGAGCTTTCGATGCCGGCGGATTTAAGCGCGGCCTCGCAGGCTGCGAGATGATGCTTGGCCACGGTCTCGTCGGTGACGATCGCGACCTTGGCGCCGGGGCGCAGCGTCTTGATGCGCGCGCCAAGCGAGCCAATGAGCCCGCGGCCGATGACGATGTCATAGGCGCGCTCAGCCAGCGCGACCGGCACCACAATGGGCTCGGCATGGCGCGTTGGCGCGATCTTGGGCGTACTCTTAGGCGTGCTCTTGGGCGTACTCTTGGGCGCGGTCATGGCTGTTTCTCCCCGCCGGCCGCGGCGTCGAGACGCTTTGCCAGCGCGCCCATGATCTCGTCGACAATCGTGTCGTGCGGCTCGTCGCGCGAGTACACGACGATGTCGGACAGCGCATAAAACGGTTCGCGCAGAGGCATCAGCTCCTTGATCTTTTCCACCAGCGGCCGGTCGTTGCGCCGCTTGGTGCGTTTCACCAGCACGTCGAGATCGGCATTCAGCCAGATTGAAATGCCTTTTTCGCCGATGAGCGCGCGGGTTAGCGGATCCATGACGGCGCCACCGCCGGTCGCCAGCACACAAGGACCGCTGTCGAGAAGCCGCGCGATCACGCGCGCTTCGCCGGCGCGGAAAGAGGGCTCGCCGTGCTTTGCGAAAATCTCCGGGATGGACATGCCAGCGGCACTTTCGATCTCGCTATCGGCATCGACGAACGGGACATTGAGCCGCGTCGCAAGCCTGCGGCCGATCGACGACTTGCCGGCGCCCATCATGCCGACAAGCACGACGGAGCGATTCCCAAGCGCGCGCACGATTGGCCCCGGCAGAGCCAATTCCAGGCCATTTTCCGCGGTTTTTTGATCGGCGGTGTTAATCATGCTAGGGTTCCAAATCAACGCAACGGTTCCATATACCAGTAATTGAGACAACCGCGAGAGCGGGTCTTGTCAGCGGTTAAGGAACGTGGTCGTAACTCGCTTTCGCTAGATTTCGCTTGGCGCGTGGCGCGCGGGCGTTTGCCGGATTTCGATCATGCCGAGTCTATTCAGATTTCTCGTTTTTTTCGGCCTGCTCGGCGGGCTGGCCTATGTCGCCGTGTTTTCGCTCGCGACATTCGTGAAGTACCAGCCGCGCGAAATCACCGTGAACATTCCGCAAGACCAATTTCTCAAGCATCAGCGTTGACGCGGCGCATGATCCCGAAAAGCATGTCCTCGGACTTGATCCGAGGGTGGGAACCGGTCTTCGGATAAGATCATGCGCAACCGAGATCATACCCGCCGGCCAAAAACATCCGACCAAGCGCTGGCCGAATTGTTCCTCGACATGCAGGCGGCCGAGCGCGGCGCCGGCAAGAACACGCTTGACGCCTATCGCAACGATCTCGACGATCTTGTCGCGCATCTGCGCGCGGCCGGCCGCACTATCGCCATTGCTTCCACCGATGACTTGCGCGGTTTTCTCTCAAGTCTCGCCGAGCGCGGTTTCAAGGCGTCGTCGCTGGCGCGGCGTTTGTCGGCGGTGCGCCAGCTCTATCGCTTCCTCTACGCGGAAGGAAAACGCGGCGACGATCCGGCCGCGGTGCTGGAGGGACCCAAACGCGCGCGCACATTGCCCAAAATTCTCTCCATCGCCGAAGTCGACGGTCTGCTGACGCAGGCGCGCGCCAACGCTGAAGACACCAAGCCGCCGCCGGCTCAGCGCCTGCGCGCGGCGCGGCTGCTGTGCCTGCTGGAATTGGTCTATGCCACGGGCTTGCGCGTATCCGAGCTGGTGGCGCTGCCGGCATCGAGCGCGCGGCGCGATCAACGCATGCTGGTGGTGCGCGGCAAGGGCAATAAGGAACGGCTGGTGCCGCTCAATCAGGCGGCCAAACGCGCCATGACCGAGTATCTCAAACTGCGCGCCGAGACGGAGCGCCAAGAATCTTCAAAACAAGAATCTTCAAAACAAGAGTCTTCAAATCAAGCCCCATCGAAATGGCTGTTCCCGTCCTTCGGCGAGCAGGGCCACATCACCCGGCAACACTTTGCCCGCGAACTCAAAACCCTTGGGCAAGCTGGCGGTATCGCGCCGGAGCGCCTGAGCCCGCATGTGTTGCGGCATGCCTTCGCCAGCCACCTGCTGCATAACGGCGCCGATTTGCGCGTGGTGCAGACTTTGCTTGGACATGCCGATATCTCGACCACGCAGATCTACACCCATGTGCTGGAAGAACGGCTGAAGGCGCTGGTGCGCGACCTGCACCCGCTCACGGATGGCTAGCCACCACCGGCGTCAAGAACCATATTAACCCGATTGCTTGACTTAGAGGCTTCGTCCACGTCATTTCGCCCCGATCATCACAACAGCCGGACCCCATGCGCAGCTATCTCGATTTCGAAAAGCCGGTGGCCGAACTGGAGGCCAAGGTCGAAGAATTGCGCGCTATGGCCGAGACCGGCAGCGCGGTCGCTGTCGGCGATGAGATCAACAAGCTTGAAGTCAAGGCCGCGCTGGCGCTCAAGGAGCTCTATGCGGATTTAACGCCCTGGCAGAAAACGCAGGTCGCGCGCCACCCGCAGCGGCCGCATTGCCTCGACACCATCGCCGGACTGATCGGCAATTTCATGCCGCTGGCCGGCGATCGAAAATTCGGCGACGACCCGGCCATTGTCGGCGGCTTCGGCCGCTTCCGCGGCGAGAGCGTCTGCGTCATCGGTCACGAGAAAGGCTCCGATACCGAGAGCCGGCTCAAGCATAATTTCGGCATGGCGCGGCCAGAGGGTTATCGCAAGGCGGTGCGCCTGATGGAGATGGCCGACCGCTTCGGCATTCCGTTGATCACGCTGGTCGACACCGCCGGCGCCTATCCCGGCATCGGCGCGGAAGAGCGCGGCCAGGCGGAAGCCATCGCGCGATCGACCGACGCATGTCTCGGGCTCGGCGTGCCGAGCATCGCGGTGATCCTCGGCGAAGGCGGCTCCGGCGGCGCCATCGCGCTCGCCACCGCCAACCGCGTGCTGATGCTGGAGCACGCCATCTATTCCGTGATCTCGCCGGAAGGCGCCGCCTCGATCCTGTGGCGCGACACCGCCAAGGCGCAGGAAGCGGCGACCAACATGAAGATCACCGCCCAGGACATGGTGCGCTTCGGCGTCATCGACACCGTGGTGGTGGAACCGACCGGCGGCGCGCATCGCGATCCGCAGGCCGCCATCGCCGCCACCGGCGAGGCGATCGCCAGCGCGCTCGCCGAATTGCGCGGACTGAGCCCAGACGCGGTGCGCAACCAGCGGCGGGAAAAGTTCCTCACGATGGGCCGCACCATGGGCCGCATCACCGGCTAGGCGAGTGGTAATTCGGCAGTAAAGCCGGGCTTGCCGCACGCCAGGCCCGAACTTGGCTCGGGCGTTTACCTTTGCTTCACCATAGGCTTGGCGCTGGCTCGGGGCTGACTTGTTTGCCTTGCGGACGCCACATCTTAAGGATAACGATGTCTCAATGGGGGCCCGCCCGTTCGGGGAGTATCGCGTTTGAAACGACCCACCGTACGAGCGCTGCTGGCGTGCGCGGCTGTGGCCGCGGCGATGACGCTTGCCGGCTGCAACCCCGACAGCATCCCCACCGGCCGCTCGCAGGCTCCGCTTTCCGAAAAAACGCTCGCCGAGATCGAGGCGAAGCACATGGACAAGGATTCTCCGATCCTCGCCCGCATCTTCAAGGAAGAAGCGGAGATGGAGATCTGGAAAAAGAACCGCGACGGCCAATACGCGCTGCTCAAGACCTATCCGATCTGCCGCTGGTCGGGCGATCTTGGCCCCAAGAAAAAGGAAGGCGACCGCCAGGCACCCGAGGGTTTCTACACCATCACGCCCGGGCAAATGAATCCGGCTTCCACTTACTACCTCGCCTTCAATACCGGCTTTCCGAACGCCTATGACCGCGCCTGGGGCTACACCGGCTCGGAGTTGATGGTGCATGGCGACTGCTCCTCGCGCGGCTGTTACGCCATGACCGACGAGCAGATTCAGGAAATCTACGCGCTGGCGCGCGAGTCGTTTTTCGGCGGGCAGAGCGCTTTCCAGTTAGAGGCCTTTCCGTTCCGCATGACCGCGTTGAACATGGCCAAGCACCGCAATAATCCGAACTTTGCGTTCTGGAAGATGCTCAAGGAAGGCTACGACCATTTCGAAGCCACCAAGCAGGAGCCGAAGGTTGCCTTCTGCGAGAAGCGCTACGTGTTCGACCCGGCCCAGCCTGAAAATTCCTCGAAGCCGTTCAAGTTCGATGCGAAGGGCAAATGCCCAGTCTACAAGCTCGATCCGTCCATCGCCGATGCGGTGCTCGAAAAGCGACGGAGCGAGCAGTTCCAGATGGCCGAATATATCGCTCGCAACGTCTCAACGGCGCCAGCGCGCCATGGTCTCGACGGCGGCATGAACCCGGTGTTTGCGTCCAAGCTCACCGCGCAAGATCAGTACGACGGCAGCGGCCGCGTCTTCCAGGTTGCCTCGACGCCCGGCGCGTTGCCGCGCACATCCAATCCGCCGGCCAGAAAACTCGAGACGCCGCCGCAAGCGGAGTCGGCGACGAGCGCGCCGGTGGTGATGGCGAGCGTGCCGATGCCGCAGCCGAAGGAAGGCGAAGCGCCCGTTACGCAAGAGCAACCGACCACGATCGCGGGACTGCTGGGCAATCTGTTTAGCAGCGAGAATACCGAAGCCAAGCCGGCCCAGCCTGCAACTGTGAGCGAGCCGGTCGACTGGCGCGGCAGCAAGACCGAAACGGCCGCAGCAAAGTCTAAAAGCGACATCACGTTCCGCACCGCCTCCGCTGGCATTCCGCATCCCAAGCCGCGCGACATCGCGCCGGCGAAGCCCAAGGCGGTCGCGGAAAATGTTCCGGAACCCGCGCCGAAGCCGCGCGCCGTGAAGCAGGCCGACAGGGATGAGCCACCGCGCGCGCCCGAGCGGCAGATGCGCACCGCGTTCTCGGCGGCGCCGCCGGCCAGCAATAATGGTCTGCTGGCGGGCGCGGCGCCGGTGGTCCCGGTTGGTTCGTTCGACAACCGCTTCGCCGGCACGCGCTAGCCGCGCCTCCCCAGGATCGATGCCCGACACATGGATTGCTTCGTCTACGTCCTCGGCAGCCGCGCCGAAACCCGCCACCTGACCTATGTTGGCTGGACCAACGATGTCATGCGGCGTCTCAAGCAGCACAACACCGGCAAGGGTGCGCGCACGACGCGCGGGCGCGCCTGGGTGCTGTTGCATTCGGAATGGTTCCCGACCCGCCGCGCAGCCATGAGCCGCGAGTGGCACTTGAAGCGCGACCGCAAGTTCAGAAAGAAGCTGGCGCTCACTATCAAAGACAAGCGCGCCGCCAGACGCATGACGATGCGCGCTTAGCTCAACAGCGCTTCTTCGATCGCCTTGATCTGGATTGCCAGATAGCGCGAATAAATCCGGCATTGCGCCAGGCTTCCGGCGGTAAACCAGAGGCCCGGCTGCGCGGTTTGCCGCCACATATTACGCAATTCGCCGCCCTCATCGAAATCCCAGACCGGACCCACGCGATCGGCAATCGCGTCGCCAAGGCATGCGCGAACGACCTCCTGCTGGTTCTTGTAGCCGGTCGCCAGCACCAGCAGGTCGGCCGGCATCACCCGACCGTCGCGCAGCTTTGCTCCCTGCGCGACAAATGTTTCGATGTCGGCATATTGCAGCAGGCCGATCTGGCCGGAAATAATCAGATCGGAACATCCGACGTTGAAATAATATCCGCCGCCGCGCCGCAAATACATCATCTGGAAGCCGGTATCGTCCTCCCCGAAATGCAGCCGGAAACCGCGTGCCGTGAGGCCATCGAGAAGCGCCTTGTCGACCTGGCGGCCCTGCGCGGTTGAAAGCTGATAGGCGCGCTGCAGAACCGGATAAGGAAACGAGGTCGCCAGCAGATCGCAATCCTCGAACGGAATGCCTTCGGAATAAATCGCGTAGACGCTCTGCGCCTCTTTCAGGCTCACGACATAAGTCTTGCTGCGCTGGATCAGCGTGACATCGGCGCCACGTGAAAAAAGATCCTGGGCAACGTCGTGGCCGCTGGTGCCGGTTCCCAGCACCAAAGCCTTGCGGCCCTTCCATTGGCCGCCGTCCGCGTAATCGCCCGAATGCACGACCGCGCCGGCAAACGAACCGAGACCGGGCAGCTCAGGCGTATAGGGAATACTGCTCACGCCGGTCGCAAAGATGAGATGACGCGGGCGCATGACGCGGGTGCTGCTGTCCGATTTGCGCAGCGTGACAGTCCAATGCTTGCGCTTTGCATCGTAGCTACCGTCGACCAGCTCGGTCCCGGTCCAGAAATTCAGCTCCATGCTTTCGACGTAGGACTCAAACCAGTTGGCCAGCTTGTCCTTCGGAATATAGGTCGGAAAAGTTGGCGGGAACGGCAGATAGGGCAGATGATTCACATGCACTTCATTGTGCAGCGACAGCGAATGATACCGCTTGCGCCAATTGTCGCCGATCCGCTGGTGCCGGTCGATGATCAGCGTATCGATCCCGAGCTGATGCAAACGCGCGGCAATCGAGAGCCCGGCCTGACCGCCGCCGACAACAACGACCGTGGGGTCGCGATCGGCAAAGCTGCGCGCATCATTGAGACGATCGAGCCAGTTTGCACCGCCAAAGTCGCGCGTATTGTCGTCCGCGCAGGCGCCGCGGATTGCGAAAGACTCTTCGTGTCCTCTGAGTTCCTGCAACGTTGTCACAAGCGTCCAGGCGAGCAGACGCGAGGGTAGTTTCGGATCGGGAACCAGGCGCACAACACCGTTGCCATGGCCGAACGCGGTCTCGAACTCGAAGATAGCCTCGATTGTCTCGGTGCCCGCGCGGCTGACCCATCGCGGCGGCGTTCGTCTTGCCGGAAAACGGAAATTTGCGGGCTTTGTCCGCACGATTGTCTGGCGCAGCGTCGCCTCGATTGACCGCTGGCCCGCCATGGTCTGCAAGCTCCAGGTAAACGCCAACACGTCGCGCCAGAGTCCATCCGGTAAAAACAATGCCGCCGCCGCGGCATCTTGCAATTGCAAAGCGGATGCGAACGCCGCGAGCCAGCCTTCGGCATCGGACGGCGGCGTAACGCGCTTGCGATCGTCGACCATTGTCATTGCGAAACCCGTGAACGCGGCGAGCAAGCGATAGTATTGCACAATCTGCAAAAATAAACGCCGGGGGATGCCCGGCGTTTTTCATGCCGAGATGCCGGCGCGGCGAATATCAGACAAACTTGCCGTGGCAATGCTTGTATTTCTTGCCGGAGCCGCACGGGCACTCCTCATTGCGGCCGACCTTGCCCCAGCTTGCGGGATCGTTCGGATTGCGCTCGGTCTGCGCGCCATTGCCGGCCGCGAACACGCTCGGAGCCGGTGCCGGGGCCATCGCTGCCTCGCCGGCCGGACCCGCCTTGGACGATTCCATGTAATCTGCGGAGGACGTTTGCTCGCCAAGATCCATGTGGTCCGGAGCTTTGCCGGCCCGATGGCGATCGATCATCACGCCAAAAACGGCGTCGATGTGCCGCGTAAAGCGCGCGGTGTCGAACAAGGGCGCAACCAACCGGTTTGTCGCCAGCCTCTGCTTGTACTCCGCAAGCTTTGGCGGAGACGTAGCAAGTTCGAAGGCCAGCGCCTCGTAGGCTTGTGGAGTGGCGGTGACCAATTCCGGTAAGCCAACGGCATAGAGCAGGCTCGCGGCCACGCGGCTGGCGAAGCTCGTTCCGGTGCACGTCACAATCGGAAGGCCAGCCCACAATGCATCGCTGGCGGTGCTGTGAGCGTTGTAAGGCAGCGTATCGAGAAACAGGTCCGCCAGCCGATGACGTGCTAGGTGATCCTCATTCCGCGGCACGCGCTCGGCAAAGACCAGTCGCGCCGGATCGATACCGCGATTTTCCGCTTCCCGGCGCAGATTCCGGACCGCGCTTTGATCCGCGCTGTTCAGCCACAACACTGCATTATCGATGCGCCCCAGCAAGCGCATCCATATATCAAACGTTTTCGGCAGAATCTTATAGACGTTATTGAAGGCGCAAAAAACAAAACCGTTCTCCGGCAAGCCGCAGTCCGCGCGGCTCGGCGTATGTGCTGAAATGAGCCTCTTGGAGTCGCTCACCATAAAGGTATGTGGCAAGCGGACCGCTTTCTCGGTGAAGTATTTCCGTTCTTCGTCCGGCAAGACGATACGGTCGGCGACAATATAATCGATGTGCTTTGCAGCCATCGTCGCGGCATAGCCCAGATAGCTCACCTGGATCGGCGCGGGGCGGCAGCCCAAGATCGCCGGCCGCGAATTCATGGTGTAGCCCATGAGATCCACCGCGATATCGATTTCAAGCGAGCGCAGCAACTGCGCTATCTCGAAATCGCCGCGGTTTGAAACGTCAATGAACCGGTCGAACGCAGCTTTCAGCCGGGTCAGCATCTCGCCCGGCCTGTCGGGCTGAAAAGATATAGCGAATGTCTCAAATCGCGAGCGATCATGCTGCTCGAACATTCCGGCCAACAAATGCGCGACCGGGTGAAGATCGAAGTCGGCCGACAAATAGGCCAGCCGGATCTTTCCGTGCGCATATTTTTCGCCGTGACAAAGTGGCTTGTCGGATACAGGGGGCTTTGATGCGCTGTAGCGCTTCGCGTTCTCAAACTGATCCTCGGCCGTCGCGGGCATCGAAAGCAGCACGAATGGGGACGCTGCGAGCTTGCCGCCGCGTACCGCTGAAAGCAGGTGCGCGCATTCTGTATCGAAATGGCTCCAATCAGCGGCAAGCATCTTACTATGCAGGCGCGCACCTTCCGCGCTGGATAATTGGGGATTTAGCGTGAATGCCTTGTCATAGGCGACGGCCGCTTCGCCATAGCGCTTGAGAATATAAAGAACATTGCCGCGTCCGAACCAGGCGTCGGCCATGTTCGGCGCATGCTTGAGCGCGTGGTCGTAGCTCTCTAGCGCCTCGGCGTTGCGCCTGAGCGCAAGTTGCGCGGCGCCGCGATTGACGGCTGCTTCGACGTAGCGCGCATCGATCGCCAGCGCGCGATCGAGACTGACGAGCGCGTCTTGAAAGCGACCGCATGTATTCAACGCGCAGCCACGGTTGCTGAGCGCGGGCACGAGATTTGAATTTATCGCAAGCGCCCCTTCGAACGCGGCCAGCGCGTTCGCGGGCCGCCCGAGTGCTTGCAGCACCACACCGAAGCTGTTCAGGGCATTGGCCGAGCGGGGGTTGACTTTCAAGGCTTTCGCGATCAGCCGGTGGGCGTCATCGAACTGCCCCCGCTGATACTTGAAAAGCCCGTACAAGTGCAGCGCATCGAAATAGTCGGGATGCTTCTTGAGCACCTTTTGAAATTGCAGATCCGCCTTTATGGCGAGTCCCTGGTCCTGCAGAGCGACAGCCGCTTCCAGATCACGGAGAGCTTTCCGGAATTGCGGATCGGCGGACGGCGGCATGGATGGCGACTCTGGGCTGGACCATAACGGCGACTAGGGTCGGTATTCCTCGTCTGCACGGCGCACAAAATCTGGCGAATTTGACGATCCGCGCCAGATCGTTGCATCGCGTCGAACCGATGGCGCGACGCGACAAGTGTCAGCTGAAGCGGCCGTGGCAGTGCTTGTATTTCTTGCCGGAGCCGCACGGGCACTCCTCGTTGCGGCCGACCTTGCCCCAGCTTGCAGGATCGTTCGGATTGCGCTCGACCTGCGTACCGTTGCCGGCGAGCGCCGGCGTCTTTGGCGCTGGAGCTAGCGCCATTTCGTCCTCGCCGGTATCGGGATTGACCTTGTGGGCTTCCATATAGGGAAGCTTGGCGGCGTCCTCGTCCGAAGGCGGCTGCACGATCTCAACGCGCATGAGCTGGCCAGTGACCGCCTCGCGCAAATGCGAGATCATCGCCTCAAACAGGCTGAAAGCCTCCGCCTTGTATTCATTGAGCGGATCGCGCTGGCCATAGCCGCGCAGACCGATCACCTGGCGCAGGTGCTCGAGCATGACCAGATGCTCGCGCCAGAGATGGTCGAGCGTCTGCAGCAAAATCGATTTCTCGACATAGCGCATGACATCGGGGGACCATTTGGCGACCTTGCCCGCCATCCATTCGTCGGCGCGGCGCTCGATGCGCTCGCGCATTTCCTCGTCCGCGATGCCTTCCTCTTTCGCCCAGTCTTGCACCGGAAGTTCGAGCGTCAGCACTTCGCGCAGCGCGGTATCCAGACCGGCCACGTCCCACTGTTCGGCATAGGCGTTGGCCGGGATATGCTTGGCGACCAGCTCGTCGATCACCGAATGGCGCATGTCGGCGACGGTCTCATCAACCGCCTCGTCGCGCATCAGATCGAGCCGCTGCTCGAAGATCACCTTGCGCTGGTCGTTCATCACGTCGTCGAATTTGAGCAGGTTCTTGCGGATGTCGAAGTTGCGCGCCTCGACCTTCTGCTGCGCCTTTTCCAGCGCCTTGTTGATCCACGGATGGATGATCGCTTCGTTTTCCTTCAGGCCCAGTTTGGTCAGCATGCCGTCGAGCTTGTCGGAGCCGAAGATGCGCATCAGGTCGTCTTCCAGCGACAGGAAGAACTTGGAATGGCCGGGATCGCCCTGACGGCCGGAGCGGCCGCGCAACTGGTTGTCGATGCGCCGGCTCTCGTGCCGCTCGGTGCCGAGCACGAACAGACCGCCGGCGGCGAGCGCCTTTTCTTTCAGGCGCGCGATCTGCTTGCGGATTTCATCGGCTTGCGAACTTTTCTCGCGCGCGCGCGGATCCTCGATATCGGCAATTTCCTGGCGAATGCGCATGTCGGCATTGCCGCCGAGCTGAATGTCGGTGCCGCGGCCGGCCATATTGGTGGCGATGGTAATGGCGCCTGGCACGCCGGCCTGCGAGACGATAAAGGCTTCCTGCTCGTGGTAGCGGGCGTTGAGGATGGCGAACACCTTGGTCTTGGTGGCGCCGTCGTCGCCGGAATAGAGCGCGGCAAAGGCATTGGGGTCGGTGAAGTCGTGCGCCTCCCAGCCGGCCTCGCGCAGCATTTCGGCGAGCTGCTCGGATTTCTCGATCGACGTGGTGCCGACCAGCACCGGCTGGCCGCGCAGCTTGCAGTCCTCGATCAATGTGATGATCGAGCGGTATTTCTCTTTTGCCGTGCGGTAGACTTCGTCGTCGTCGTCGATGCGCACCAGCGGCATGTTGGTCGGCACTTCCAGCACTTCGAGTTCATAGATGTCCATGAACTCGTCGGCCTCGGTAAGCGCCGTGCCGGTCATGCCCGAGAGCTTCTCGTACATGCGGAAATAGTTCTGGAAAGTGATCGAGGCGAGCGTCTGGTTCTCCGGCTGGATCGGCTGATGCTCCTTGGCCTCCAGCGCCTGGTGCAGCCCTTCCGAATAGCGCCGGCCCGGCATCATGCGGCCGGTGAATTCGTCGATGATGACCACCTCGCCGCCGCGCACGATGTAGTCCTTGTCGCGCTGGAACAGCTTGTGGGCGCGCAGCGCCTGGTTGACGTGGTGGACGACGGAGACGTTCTCGACGTCGTAGAGCGACTCACCCTTGAGCTCGTCAGCCGCGCGCAGCCGCTGCTCGAGTTTCTCCATGCCGGCTTCGGTCAGCGTCACTGTGCGCTGCTTCTCGTCGACCTCAAAATCGGTCTTGTCGAGCGCCGGGATATAGCTGTCGATGGTGTTATAAAATTCAGAACGGTCGTCGAGCGGGCCGGAAATGATCAGCGGCGTGCGCGCCTCGTCGATCAGGATGGAGTCCACTTCGTCGACGATGGCGTAGATGTGGCCGCGCTGGACCATGTCCTCCATGCGGTACTTCATATTGTCGCGCAGATAGTCGAAGCCGAGCTCGTTATTGGTGCCGTAGGTGACGTCGCAGTCGTAGGATTTCTTGCGTTCCTCGTCGTCGAGCCCATGCACAATATTGCCGACGGTCAGTCCGAGGAAATTATAGATCTGCCCCATCCATTCCGCGTCGCGCTTGGCGAGATAGTCGTTGACGGTCACCACATGCACGCCGCGACCCGACAGCGCGTTGAGATAGACCGAAAGGGTTGCAACCAGGGTCTTGCCTTCGCCGGTCTTCATCTCGGCGATCTTGCCCTCATGCAGGATCATGCCGCCGATCAACTGCATGTCGAAATGGCGCTGGCCGATGGTGCGCTTGGCCGCCTCGCGCACGGTGGCGAAGGCCGGCACCAGAATATCGTCGAGCGAGGTGCCGTCGGCGACTTGTTTTTTGAGTTCGGCGGTGCGCGCCTTGAGCGCGTCATCGGAGAGTGCCGCGATTTCGGATTCCATGGCGTTGATGGCATCGACCCGCGGCTGATAGCTGCGAATCCGCCGTTCATTGGCGGAGCCAAACAGCTTGCGGGCGACAGCGCCGATCATCGACGAACTCCTAAATTATACCGGGGCGCTTCTAGCGCGCCGCCGCAGCCGGATGTTGCTTCCGGCGTTCCGGAAATACGGCACTTTTCGGGCATATTCGACGCCGAGGGCGCTTGTAAAACGCAATCAGCCGAGGTTAAGCGAGAGATAGGAGGGGGTCGGTTTATTGTCAATTGGCGGCTTGCCGCGGCCTTAAATGGGTGGTCACGCGGACGTTAAGTCTGGCAGCCACTACGCCATTGCAAAGCCGTGGTTGTTGGGTGACAAGTCCGCCGCCGTCCGCGGTGTAGCGGGCCCTTCATGTCCAAGGATTGATCATGACCCTTTCCCACTTCGCCCGGCAGTCCGGTTTGCTTGCCGGTTTCCTTGCCGTTACCCTCGCCACCAGTCTGGCGCTGCTGCTGGTGACGGCTGCCCCGTTGCGTGCCCAGGACAAGGACCCGCTGGTGGCCAAGATCAACGGCACCGAAATCCGCCAGAGCGACCTCGCGGTTGCCGAGGAGGAGGCCGGGCAGATTCCGCCGATGTCGCCGGAGGCCAAGCAGGACTATCTGGTGCAGTTCCTGGCCGACATGATCCTGGTGTCGAAGGCCGCCGAGACCAAGAAACTCGGCGACACCCCCGCATTCAAGCGCAAGCTCGCCTTCACCCGCAACAAGCTGCTGATGGAAGCGCTGCTGCAATCGGTCGGCAAGGAAGCGCTGACCGACGCCGAAATGCACAAGGTTTATGACGATGCCGTCAAGCAGATGGGCGAGGAGAAGGAAGTCCACGCGCGCCACATTCTCTTCCGTGCCGCCGCCGGCGACGAAAAAGCCAGCAAGGAAGCCGAGGACAAGGTGAAGGCGGTGATCGCGCACCTGAAGAAGGGCGAGGATTTCGCCAAGCTCGCAACCGAGCTGACTGAAGATCCGTCCGGCAAGGCCAATGGCGGCGATCTCGGCTTTTTCGCCAAGGAGCAGATGGTCCCGGAATTCTCCGATACGGCCTTTGGTCTGGAGAAAGGCCAAAATTCGGGCCCGGTGAAAACCCAGTTCGGCTGGCACGTGATCAAGGTCGAGGAAATGCGCGTGAAGCCGCAGCCTAAGTTCGATGAGGTCAAGCCGCAGATCGAGCAATATGTGACGCGCAAGGCGCAGGCCGAGCTGGTCACCAAGCTGCGCGCCGAGGCCAAGATCGAGCGCATGGACAAGCCGGCGACACCGGCCGATCCGGCGAAGAAGTGAGCGGCGCATAAACCGCTCATTCCCGCGCAAGCGGGAATCCAGTCTAAGCCTGGGTCCCCGCTTGCGCGGGGACGAGCGGAATTGGTAGCCACCATCATTATGAGCGCCTCAGTCTCCCCCCTCGCTCCCCAGCACGTGCCGGACATGCCGGCGATTGCCGGCGTGCGGCTGGCCACGGCGCAAGCCGGTATCCGCTATGCCGGCCGCACCGACGTTCTGCTGGCGTTGTTCGATGCCGGCACCACCGTGGCCGGCGTGTTCACCAAATCGAAATGCCCGTCGGCGCCGGTCGAGTGGTGCCGCGACCATCTCAAATCCGGCAAAGCGCGCGCGCTGGTGGTCAACTCCGGCAACGCCAATGCCTTCACCGGCAAAAGCGGGCGCGCCGCGGCCAAGCTCACCGCCGATGCCGCCGCCAAGGCGGCGGGCCTCAAGCCATTCGAGATTTTCCTCGCCTCCACCGGGGTGATCGGCGAACCGCTTGACGCCTCCAAGTTCGTGCCGGTGATGCAGGGGCTGGCCACGCGCGCCCACGCCGGAGACTTCTTCACCGCGGCACAAGCGATCATGACCACCGATACATTTCCGAAAGTCGCGACCGCGCAAGCGCGTATCGGCAAGGCGACGGTGACCATCAACGGCATCGCCAAAGGCGCCGGCATGATCGCGCCCGACATGGCGACCATGCTCTCCTTCATCTTCACCGACGCCGCGATTGCGGCGCCGGCGCTGCAGGCGCTGCTCAAGGACGGCGTCGCCGACACCTTCAATGCGGTGACCATCGACGGCGACACCTCGACCTCCGACACACTGATGATGTTCGCGACTGGCAAAGCGGCGGGCGCAGCGCGCATTGCGCGCGCCACCGATCCGCGCCTCAAGGCTTTCAAGAAAGCGCTGCAGCAGGTGCTGGGGAATCTTTCCGAGCAGGTCGCGCGCGACGGCGAAGGCGCCCGCAAGCTGGTGGAAATTGTGGTGGAAGGCGCGGTGTCGAAAGCCTCGGCGCGGCGCATCGCCATGTCGATTGCCAATTCGCCGCTGGTGAAGACCGCGATTGCCGGCGAGGACGCCAATTGGGGCCGCGTGGTGATGGCGGTCGGCAAAGCCGGCGAGCCGGCTAACCGCGATAAATTATCAATCTGGTTCGGCGGCATCCGCGTCGCGCACAAGGGCGCGCGCGATCCCGGCTATGACGAGGCCAAGGTCAGCGCGGCAATGAAAAAGCCCGAGATCTACCTGAAAGTCGCGCTTGGGCTGGGAAAAGGCCGCGACCGCGTGCTCACATGCGATCTCACCAAGGAATATATCGCCATCAATGGCGACTACCGTTCTTAAAAGTTCGTTTACCCTTGTGGCAGGTGGCCCTGCCGGCGTCTTACTGTTGAAGTCCTCTTAACCAAGGCTTGGCTATCGTCGAGGCACGTAGGGCTGTGAGCGCCAAAATTCTTCTTGTTGCCGCCTGCGCCCTCGTCGATGCCGACGGCCGCGTGCTCATCGCACAGCGCCCCGCGGACAAGACGATGGCGGGCTTGTGGGAGTTTCCCGGCGGCAAGATCGATGATGGCGAACGGCCCGAGCAAACCTTGATACGGGAACTCAAGGAGGAGTTGGGAATCACCGTTAGCGAAGACTGTCTCGCGCCGCTCACTTTTGCGAGCCACAGTTATCCGGACTTTCATCTCCTGATGCCGCTCTATGTCTGCCGGCGCTGGCAGGGAACGGTCACCGCCAGGGAAGCACAGCTTCTCGCCTGGGTGAAACCGAACCGGCTGCGGGACTACGAGATGCCGCCGGCGGACGTTCCGCTGGTGTCCCATTTGATCGCGCTGCTGTGATGCCGGCCAACACGTTTCCTGAACAGGATGCCCCGATGCGCCGCTTCGAACCGAAAGGTCAAATCCGCCGCTTCCTGCCTGCGCAGGAAGGCGCGACGGCCATCGAATATGCCTTGATCGCTTCCGGCATCGCCAGCGCCCTGGTCGCGGCCATCACCACCCTCGGCGGATCGGTGAATAATACGTGGGCGAGCGTCGTGAATATTTTCAATTAGATTCGCCGGCCTTTTCTCCCGTCGATATTTCCTGTGAGCCGAGCGCATCGGCGAGCCGCTGCGCGGCGGCACCCGGCTTGAGCGGCTTTTGCTGACTCTCATGCGGCGCCCAGCCCGATAGCCAGACGATCTCGAAAGTCGCGCGCAAGCGGCCGTCGGCATCAGCGAAACGCCTGGCATAAATCTCTGTCATTTTGGCCAAGGTCGCGCGCTTGAGCGGCGTGCGCCGCCGCTCGCTCAGCATATTGGCCGCGCCCATGCGGCGCAGGTCACGCATCAGCGCGAACACGGTTGGGTAGCGCACCGTAAGCCGATCGGAATCGGCCACCGGCAAAGCTAGTCCTGCGCGTTGCAGGAGCGCGCCGAGTTCGCGCACATCGGCGAATGGCGCGACCCGCGGCGAGACGCCGCCCTCGATCTCGCTTTCGGCCTGCGCGAAAGATTCGCGCAGCTCGGTGAGTGTGTCGCCACCGATCAGCGCCGCCAGCAGCAGTCCGTCTGGTTTCAGCGCGCGGCGGATCTGGATCAGCGTGCCGGGCAGATCATTGACGAATTGCAGCGACAGCGCCGACACCACCAGATCGAGCGAATTGTCTGCAAACGGCAACGCCTCCTCGTCGATGGCCACGCGATCGACGATGGTCCCGACTTTCCCGCCAGCGGCCAGCACGCGGCGCACCGCATCGGTCGGCGTGCCGAGATCGGCGGCGCGCTCGAATTGACGCAGCACGGCGGACAGCCGCTCGCCCAGTTCGTCGGCGACCCGATCGATCAGAAAGGTCTCAGGCCCCAGCGCCCGCGCGCGCTGCTGCCGCGCGCGCAGCAGGGAACGGTCGAATATGGCCGGGCTCGATGACATCTGTTAATCTTAGCAGCATGAACGAGCTTGTGTCGGCAAGCCAAGAACATGAACAAACTGAGGCGCCCCCGCGCCGCGCGCGGATTTGCGGCGGATTGTGCGCTGCGTTGCGGCTGGCGCTTGACGTGGTCTTGCCGCCGCTCTGCCTGTCCTGCCGCGAGCCGCTGATCGACGACGTGCTGACCTCCGGCGCCACGGTCGATACCTGTGCCCGTGCGCTGCTGCGGGGGGCGCTTCCCATGTCGACGTGCTGGTATTCGCCCGGGTTGTCACGCCGCTGCGGGTCACCATATAAACTCATGCTCGAAATTGCAGCGGAATGCTCATGCCCCCGGTCGAAATCTATACCACCCGGTATTGCCCCTATTGCAGCGCCGCCAAGGCTCTGCTTAGCCGGAAGGGTGTTTCCTTCACCGAAATCGGCCTGGACGGCGATTGGGAGCAACGCAACGAGATGATCAAGCGGGCGAATGGACGGATGACCGTGCCGCAGATATTCATCGGCCCCGTGCATGTCGGCGGCAACGACGACCTGCACGCGCTCGAACGCGCCGGCAGGCTCGACGCGCTGCTCGCCGGGCAAGGACCGTTCGCATGACGGCAGCGAGCTTCAAGGCCGCGATGATCCAGATGCGCTCGGGACTGGCGCCCGCCGCCAATCTCGAGGCCGCAGTAGCCATGATCGGCGAAGCGAAATCCGCCGGCGCGGATTACGTGCTCACGCCGGAAATGACCAATATCATGGAGATCAAGCGCGAGCGGCTGTTCGCCGCGATCGTGGAGGAAGACGCCGACGCTTCTCTGGCCACCTTGCGCGAGCTCGCGCGCAAGCTCGGCATTACCATTCACGTCGGATCACTGGCGATCAAGCTATCGTCCGAAAAAGCCGCTAACCGCTCGTTCCTGATCGACCCGAAGGGTCGGATCGCCGCGCGCTACGACAAGATCCACATGTTCGATGTCGACCTCGCCAATGGCGAGAGCTATCGCGAGTCGCGCAGCTACCGGCCGGGCGAGCAGGCGGTGCTGTCCGATCTACCCTGGGGCCGGCTGGGATTGACGGTCTGCTACGATCTGCGGTTTCCAGCGCTCTACCGCGCGCTGGCCGAAGCCGGCGCCACCATGCTGGCAATTCCATCCGCCTTCACCCAGCAGACCGGCGAGGCGCATTGGCATCTCTTGGTGCGGGCGCGCGCGGTCGAGAACGGCTGCTTCGTGTTCGCCGCCGCTCAAGGCGGCAAGCATGAGAGCGGCCGCGAGACCTTCGGTCATTCGCTGATTGTCGATCCCTGGGGCCGCATCCTGGCGGAAGGAAGCACCGAACCGGGCGTGGTGATGGCCGAGATCGATCTGGCGGAAGTGGCGAAGGCGCGCGCGCGCATTCCATCACTGCAACACGGACGGCGTTTCGAGATTGTCGAGCCGATAGCCGAGCCGGCGCATCTGCATGTGGTGCGGAGCGCGGAATGATTCATTACGCGCTGATTTGCGAGCAGGGCCACGAATTCGAAAGCTGGTTCCCGAATTCCGCGGGTTTCGACAAGCAGGCCAAACGCGGCCTGGTGACCTGCCCGCATTGCGGCTCGGCCAAGGTCGAGAAGGCGATCATGGCGCCGCGGCTTTCGTCGTCGAAAAAACGCAAGGCGCCCGAAACGGCGCAAGAAAAAACAACAGTCGCTATGATCTCGCCGCAGGAGCATGAATTTCGCGCCAAGCTCAAGGAGCTGCGCGAGCATCTCACCAAGAACGCGGACAATGTCGGACCGAAATTTCCCGAGGAAGCGCGCAAGATGCATTATGGCGAGACCGAGCATCGCTCGATCTATGGCGAGGCCTCACCGAAAGATGCCAAGGACCTGGCCGAGGAAGGCATCGAATTCCACCCGCTGCCGATTTTGCCGGACGAGCGGAATTGACGGTCTTCCGTCATTCCGGGACGGCGCGCAGCGCCGGACCCGGAATCCAGATGAAATGATTGGGTGTGTTTCTGGATTCCGGGTTCGCAAGCTTTGCTTGCGCCCCGGAATGACGAATTAATACGCCCAGACCAAGAGCGCGACGCCAATTACCACCAGCACGATGCCGACACCTTCGCGCTTGGTGGTCGGCTGTTTGAAGATGAATCGCGTCACGCCTTGCGCGAACAGCACCTCGACCAGCGCCAAAGTGCGCACGTTCGCCGCCGTGGTGATGGCAAAGGCAAGAAACCAGAATTGCGAGGCGAAGGCGCCCATGAAACCGGCAAACAGCGACGGCTTCCAGGCGTGCATGATGGCGCGTAGAACCTGCGGATCGCGCAGCGCAAGATAGAGCGACAGCAGCGCGGCCTGCACCACCAGCCCGATCGCGAGGGTGAAGGTCGCCGCCAGTACGAAATCCGGATGCTGGAGCGCGAGAATAGCACCCCGATAGCTGATCGCCGACAATGCGAACATGGTGCCGCCGCCGAGCCCGATCAGCGTCGAGCGCATCGTGCCGGCGCTGGCAGAGCCCGGCTTGAGCGACATGACGATCACGCCGGCGGTGGCGATCAGAATCGCGGCCGCCGACAGCGGGGTGATGTGGTCGCCGAGAAAAATCAGCCCGAACAGCGCAACCTGCACCGGCTCGGTCTTGATATAGGCATAGGCGACGACGAAGGATCGCTCGCCCATGGCGGACAGCATCAGCGCGGTGGCGGCGATCTGCCCGAGCGCGCCGGCGACAACCCAGGGCCAGAATGCAAGCGGTGTCTGCGGCAGGTCTTGGCCAGTCGCGATCACGACGCCCGCGAGAAAGATCAGCGCGAACGGAAAGCCGAACAGGAAACGCACATGGGTGGCGCCGACCGTGCCGAGGCTGGCGGTCAATTCGCGCTGCATGGCATTGCGCGCGGTCTGCGCCGCGGCGGCGATCAGCGTAAAGACGGCCCAGAGCATTTTATAACGCTACTTTTCTTTTCCCTGAGACCGTGACGCCACCAGCATGTAGTTCACATCCATGTCGGATGACAATTGCCAGCGGTCGGCAAACGGATTGTAGATCACACCGCGTTCGCCGGTCACTTGCAAGCCGCTGTGCTCGAAGGCGAGCTCCAGCTCGTTCGGCGTGACGAACTTGTCCCACTGGTGCGTGCCGCGCGGCAGCCAGCGCAAGACATATTCGGCGCCGACAATGGCGAGCGCGAAGCTTTTCAGCGTGCGGTTCAAGGTCGCGGCGATCATCAATCCGCCCGGCTTCACCATCGAGGCGCAGGTCGCAACGAAGGACCCAACATCGGCGACGTGCTCGACCACCTCCATGGCCAGCACCACGTCGAAGCGCTCGTGTGCCGCGGCAAGATCCTCGGCCGTGGTGGCGCGATAATCGACCGCGACGCCGTTCTCCTGTGCATGCGCGCCGGCGACCGCGATGTTCTCTGCCGCCGGATCGGCGCCCACCATCTGCGCGCCGAGCCGCGCCAGCGGCTCCGACAAAATGCCGCCGCCGCAGCCGATATCGAGCATGCGCAGGCCTTTGAGGCAGTCGAGCTTCTTGGGGTCGCGGGCAAAGCGCGCCGTTGCCTTGTCGCGGATATAGGCAAGCCTCACCGGATTGAGCTTGTGCAACGCCGCCATCGGCCCGCGCGCATCCCACCAGCCGGAGGCCATGCGCGAAAAGCGCTCCACTTCGGCCGCATCCACGCTGCTGGCACGGGCTTTCGTGTTAACCATTGAAACCATCTCGCTTAACGACGCCGGCCAAAGTTGCAGGTGAACCACCCCGCCGGTATGTATACGCGCCTTTTGCGGCCTGCGCCTCATGCTCGCGCCGGCCGCTTGTTAGCGCTTTTTGGCGCGTCCGTGAATGTCAGGTTCTAAAACTTATGGCTCGCCTGGTTATGAAATTTGGCGGAACGTCGGTCGCCGATCTCGACCGCATCCGCAACGTGGCGCGCCACGTCAAGCGCGAGGTCGACGCCGGCTATGACGTAGCCGTCGTGGTCTCGGCCATGTCCGGCGTGACCAATCAACTGGTCGAGTGGTCGCAGCAGGCGGCCCCGCTGCATGACGCGCGCGAATACGACGCGGTGGTGGCAACCGGCGAGCAGGTCACCGCCGGGTTGCTCGCCATTGTGCTGGAAGGCATGGGCGTCAATGCCCGCTCTTGGCAGGGCTGGCAATTGCCGATCCTCACCGACAATGCGCACGCCTCCGCGCGCATCCTCGATGTGAATGGCGCCGAACTGATCAAGCGTTTCAAGGAACACCGCCAAGTCGCCGTGATCGCCGGCTTCCAGGGCATGAACAAGGACACCGGCCGCATCACCACGCTCGGCCGCGGCGGCTCGGATACTTCGGCGGTCGCGGTTGCCGTTGCCATCCAGGCCGAGCGTTGCGACATCTATACTGACGTGGACGGCGTCTACACCACCGATCCGCGCGTGGCGCCGCGGGCGCACCGCATGGACAAGATCGCGTTCGAGGAAATGCTCGAACTCGCTTCGCTCGGCGCCAAGGTCATGCAGGTGCGCTCGGTCGAACTCGCCATGGTGCACAACATGCGCATTTTCGTGCGTTCAAGCTTCGAGAAGCCGGAGGACATCGATCCGCGCAAAGCCCCGTCCGGCACACTCATTTGCGACGAAGGAGACATCGTGGAACAGCAAACCGTCACCGGCATCGCCTTTTCCAAGGACGAGGCGCAGATCTCGATCCGCCGCGTGCAGGACAAGCCCGGGGTCGCCGCCGCGATCTTCGGCCCGCTCGCCGACGCCAGCATCAATGTGGACATGATCGTGCAGAACGTCTCGCCCGACGGCGCCACCACCGACCTCACTTTCACGCTGCCGTCGGCCGACTACGAGCGCGCCCGCGTCACCATCGAGAAGGCCAAGGGCGCCATCGGCTATGAGCGGATGGATGGCGCCACCGGTGTCGCCAAGGTTTCGGTCATCGGCATCGGCATGCGCAGCCATGCCGGCGTGGCGGCCAAGGCGTTCAAGGCGCTGTCCGAGCACAAGATCAATATCCTCGCCATCACCACCTCCGAGATCAAGTTTTCGGTGCTGATCAATGCCGCCCAGACCGACCTGGCGGTGCGCACGCTGCATACGCTGTACGGGCTGGATAAGGCGTAGCTCTCCTCTCCCCGCTCCTCCTCGTCATTCCGGGGCGCGAGCCATGCGCGCGAACCCGGAATCCAGAAGCAGGTGCCGAATTAGCATCTGGATTCCGGGTCCGGCCCTTCCGGGCGGTCCCGGAATGACGTGGACATACGCTTTGGCTTGCCCCTGAGCCGCCCCATTCGCTATAGCCTGCATAAGGGCTGCGGACGCCGGATTCGCAGCCGCTTTAAAGGACTTCAATATGCGTGGCGCGCTCGGCGGTCCGCGCGTGCTGTTGCGCCGGCTTCGCGAAGTCATGGCGGAGCCGGTCAGCGCGCAGGATCGCCTCGACAAGGTGGTCGTCCTGATCGCCGCCAACATGGTGGCGGAGGTTTGCTCTGTCTACGTTTTGCGCGTGGACGGAACCCTTGAGCTATACGCCACCGAGGGCTTGAAGCGCGAAGCGGTGCACGAGACCGTGCTGAAAGCCGACGAGGGCCTGGTCGGTCTGGTCGCCAGCGAAGCCAATCCGATCAATTTGTCGGACGCGCAGAACCACCCCGCCTTCTCGTTCCGCCCGGAAACGGGCGAAGAAATCTACCACTCCTTCCTCGGCGTGCCGGTGTTGCGCGCCGGCAATACGCTCGGCGTGCTGGTGGTGCAGAACCGCGCGCGCCGCACCTACACCGAGGAGGAAGAAGAAGCCTTGCAAACGACGGCGATGGTGCTCGCCGAGATGATCGCCTCGGGCGAACTGTCCTCGCTCGCGCGGCCCGGCGCCGAGCCAGTCGCGCGCCATACGATACATGTCACCGGCACGTCGCTGTCCGACGGCATCGCGCTCGGCCACGTCGTTCTGCACGAGCCGCGCGTGGTCATCACCAATGTGATCGCCGACGACGTGCCGCGCGAACTCAAGCGTCTCGATGCCGCGATCGCCACCTTGCGCGCCGATCTCGACCGCATGGTCGAGCACCGCGACGTGGCCGACGGCGGCGAGCATCGCGACGTGCTCGAAGCCTATCGCATGTTCAGTTACGACCAGGGCTGGCTGCACCGGATCAGCGAAGCGGTGTCGACGGGTCTCACCGCCGAAGCCGGCGCTGAACGCGTGCAGTCGGATACGCGCGCGCGCATGCTGCGCGCCTCCGACCCCTATCTGCGCGACCGTCTGCACGATCTCGACGACCTCGCCAACCGCCTGATGCGGGTGCTGATGGGCCAGGATCATGCGCCGGGCAAAGAGCAATTGCCGGACAATGCGATCGTGGTGGCGCGCTCCATGGGTCCGGCGGCGCTGCTCGACTATGACCGCAAAAAATTGCGCGGCCTGATCCTGGAGGAAGGCGGGCCGACCTCGCATGTATCGATCGTGGCGCGCGCGCTCGGCATTCCGGCCGTCGGCGAGATCACCAATGCCACCGGCCTGGTCGAGCCGGGCGACGCCGTCATCGTCGACGGCTCGACCGGCCATGTGCATATGCGCCCGCCGCAGGATATCGAAGCGGCCTATGGCGAGCGGGTGAAACTGCGCGCCCGACGGCAGGCGCAATACCGCGCGCTGCGCGACCAGCCCTGCATCACCAAGGACGGTCAGAAGATCGCGCTGATGATCAATGCCGGTCTCACCATCGATCTTCCGCACCTCGATGAAACCGGCGCCGCCGGCATCGGCCTGTTCCGCACCGAATTGCAGTTCATGGTGGCGGACACGCTGCCGCGCACCGGCGAACAGCTCGCGCTGTACCGCACGGTGCTCGACGCCGCCGACAAGCGGCCGGTGACCTTCCGCACGCTCGATATCGGCGGCGACAAGGTGCTGCCCTATATGCGCAATTTCGAGGAGGAAAATCCGGCGCTCGGCTGGCGCGCGATCCGGCTCGGGCTCGATCGTCCAGGCCTGTTGCGCAGCCAGGTGCGCGCGCTGCTGCGCGCCGCGGGCGGGCGCGAATTACGATTGATGTTCCCGATGATCGCCATGGTCGAGGAATTCGACAAGGCCAAGTCGCTGGTCGAGGTCGAGCTGACTCATTTGCGACGGCACGGTCACGCGCTACCGGAGCGGGTGCATATCGGCACCATGCTGGAAGTGCCGTCGCTGCTGTTCCAGCTCGACGAGCTGCTGGAGCGGGTGGATTTCCTTTCGGTCGGCTCCAACGACCTGATGCAATTCCTGTACGCCGCCGATCGCGGCAATGTCCGCGTGTCGCAGCGTTTCGACCCGCTGTCGGCGCCGGTGCTGCGCGCGCTCAAGGACATCGCCGACAAGGCGCGCAAGCACGGCAAGCCGGTGGCGCTGTGCGGCGAGCTTGCCTCGCAGCCGATCGGCGCATTGGCCTTGGCGATTATCGGCTACCGCTCGTTGTCGCTGTCGCCGTCGGCAGTCGGACCGGTCAAGGCCTTACTGCTCGATCTCGATTGCAAAAAGGGCGAGGCCACCATTTTGCCCTGCCTGGAGCAGCCGGTCGGCAGCGTGTCGATCCGCCACAAGCTCGAGAGCTTTGCGGCGGCCGAGGGGCTGCAGCTTTGATCTCACTTCCGCAGCACCGGCTTGACGCCCTGCTCTCCCGCCATTCGCTGGTGGAAAGCGAGCTTGCGACCAATTTGAGCCGTGACGACTACGTCAAACTGTCGCGCGAATTCTCCGATCTCGGTCCGGTGATCGACGCGATCAAGGCCTATCGCGCCGTCTCCGCCGAGATCGACGGCCTCGACGCGCTGATCGCCGACCCGTCCTCCGACGCCGAAATGCGCAAGCTGGTGGAAAGCGAGAAGCCGGGATTGCAGGCGCGCAAGGACAAGTTGGAGCGGCAAATCAGTCTCGCCTTGATCCCCAAGGATGCGATGGACGATCACGATGCCATCCTCGAAATCCGCGCCGGCACCGGGGGCGACGAGGCAGCATTATTCGCCGGCGACTTGTTCCGCATGTATGAGCGCTACGCCGCCCAGCAGGGCTGGAAGACGGAAGTCCTGTCCATGAGCGAAGGCACCAAAGGCGGCCTCAAGGAAGTCATCGCCGAGGTCCATGGCCGCGGCGTGTTTGCCAAGCTCAAATTCGAATCCGGCGTACATCGCGTGCAGCGCGTACCCGATACCGAAGCCTCCGGCCGCATCCATACGTCGGCGGCAACCGTCGCGGTGCTGCCCGAGGTCGAGGACGTCGACATCAAGATCAACGACGACGACCTCAAGATCGACACTATGCGCGCGCAGGGCGCCGGCGGCCAGCACGTCAACAAGACCGAATCCGCCATCCGCATTACGCATTTGCCGAGCGGCATCATCGTGTTCGTGCAGGAAGACCGCTCGCAGCATAAAAACAAGGCCAAGGCGCTGAAGATGCTGCGCGCCAAGCTTTACGACGCGCAGCGCAGCAAACTCGATGCCGAGCGCGCCGCGGACCGGCGCGGACAGATCGGATCGGGCGACCGCTCGGAGCGAATCCGCACTTATAATTTTCCGCAAGGCCGCGTGACCGATCACCGCATCAATCTCACGCTTCACAAATTGCCGCAGATCATGGAAGGCGTGGCATTGAGCGAACTCATCGATGCGCTGGTAACCGAGCATCAGGCCGAGCTGCTCGCCGCCGAAGGCGCGACGTGATGCTGGCCGCCGCCACGCGAACGATCACCACGGCGCGGCAGGCGCTGGCCGAAAAATTCCGCCAGGCCGGGATCGATTCCGCCGACGCCGACGCGCGCCTGCTGGTTGCCCATGCCCTCGGCATCGATCGCGCCGCGCTGATCACCAACGGCGAACGCGCGCTAAGCGCCGGGGAGATCAAGACAATCGATGCGCTGGGCGCGCGCAGGCTCAAGCGCGAGCCGGTCGCACGCATCTTCGGCGTCAAGGAATTCTGGAGCCTGCCGCTGCGCATCAGCGAGGCCGTGCTGGTGCCGCGGTCGGAAACCGAAACGCTGATCGAAGCCGCGCTCGATTTTGTCGTGCGCGGCGGCTTGGGCATGAAGAACTTGCGGATGGAGGGTTTGCGCATTCTCGACATCGGCACCGGATCGGGCGCGCTGCTGCTTGCGCTGCTCAGCGAATTGCCTAACGCGCGCGGCACCGGCACCGATATCAGCCGGCCGGCTTTGGACATCGCAAGCGCCAATGCCGAACGCCACGGCCTCGCATCCCGTTGCTCATTCGTCGAATGCGATATCGCCGCGGGCCTGCCGGGGCCGTTCGATTTGATTATGAGCAACCCGCCCTATATCGCGCGCGGCGATATCGCTACGCTTGCGCCGGAGGTGCGCGACTACGATCCAGTCCTGGCGCTAGATGGCGGCAGTGACGGTCTGAATGGTTACCGCGCCATTGCCCATGAGGCCCGCCGCCTGCTGGCGCCGGGCGGCCGGCTGATCGTGGAACTTGGCGCGGGCCAGGAATCGGCGGTCCATACGCTGTTTACCAATGCTGGATTGACGGCCGGCGCCGCGCGCAATGATTTGGCCGGAATCTCGCGCGCATTGGGCGCAAGTATCCTGCCAAATGTACTACCATGAGTAGGCCGCATTGCGACGTGGCGAAAAGCGCAGGGCTCGTTTGGGCCGAAAAAACCGCTTGGAATGTGGTGCGGAAACGACTAGCTTCCCCTCACGGAATCGACCCGTGAGGGTGCATCGCCACGAAACCCCGGAGCCAAGACGCTCTGTGAGGCGACGGCGCAAAGCCGATGACGAAGCGCCGAAAAAAGACGGCAATCGAAATCGCCAGATACGGGTTTGGATGCTTCACCGGTTGGGCGCATCACATTTTTAAACTTTGAGGATGTGCGTAACGAGAGGTTGGCAACGCCGCGGCAAGATCGCGGCTAAATCTGCAACTTTGGGGTTGCTGTAGCAATCGCGATACTGAAACGAAAACGATCGATCGTTCGCGCGGACAGCTAGAGGCAAGTCCGGTCGCGCCGTGCAATTCGTATGGACTTAGTGCGACAAGATTTGGTGCGACAAGACTTAGTGCGACAAGACTTGGTGCGGAAATCAATCGGCGGAAACGCCGCGGTGAAGCGAAGCGAGAGGTTTGCGAAAAGGCACATCATGAGAAACGGTCAAAAACGCATGCGGGGACGCAGCAATAATAATAATAACAATCACCGCAAAAGCCAGAATCCGCTCATACGGGTCTACGAGTCGAACGGGCCCGACGTGAAAATCCGCGGCACCGCCTCGCATATCGCGGAGAAATACATCCAGCTCGCGCGCGACTCGCAGAGCTCCGGCGATCCGGTGGCGGCTGAGAATTATTACCAGCACGCCGAACATTATTTCCGCCTGATCGCCGTCGCGCAGGAACAATTCCGCCAGCAGAACCCCTATTACAACAATCAGCAGAACCCGCAGGGCCAGCAGGCCACGCCGCAAGGCGCGGCGGACGACAATTTTGACGACGACGGCGACGACGGCCAGCCTTTCTCGGGCCAGAACGAGCCGAGCTACACGCCGCAGCCGCCGCAGGCACAGCCGCAGCCGCAGCCGTTTATTCCGCGCGATGCACAGCCGTTTCCGCCGCGCGACCAGCATCAGCCCCGCCCGCAACAACAGCCGCAACATCAGCCGCAGCAGCAGCCCCAGCATCAGCCCTATGTGCAGCCGAGCCAAACCGGCAACAACGCCGCGCCGGACGTGACGGGTTTGCCGGCCTTCATCACCGGGGGCGGCCAGCCGCAGCCGATTGCCGACCCCAATGGCAACCAGACCGACGGGCCCAACGGCCACGAGCGGGGCGGCGGTCAGGATCGTTTCGGACATCGCCGCCGCCGGCGTCATCGCCCGGGCGGCGGTTTCCAGCGTCCGGATAATTTCGGCAACGCCGCTCCGCAAGGCGCGGCGCCTACCGGCCCAAGCGAAGGCGGCGACGAGCCGCCGCGTCAACCGGATTGAACCGCACCCCGCTCATTCCCGCGTAAGCGGGAATCCAGAGCTTCGATCTCAGAAAAAGCTGGGTCCCCGCTTTCGCGGGGACGAGCGATTGAGAATTCTGATTCTTTAATTCACGTGCCAGGTGACAGCGCCGGCTCCAGCGCCGGAACCAGCCGCCGCTTTTCGCGGCGCGCCGGGATCGCGCGATAGACCTGCTTGGTCGCTTCCACCAGATGCACGCCGGCGAATGGCGCCGACAGCGTCGCGCCGGTGCGCTCCCACGCCACCGCCGAGCGTAAAAACCAGCCGCGCGCGACCGGCGGCACATAGAGCGCCTCGCTCCACCCGGTCGGGGTAAACCAGGTCTCGCGCAGCAGCTGATTGATCTGCGTGCGTGAATAGGGTCGGCCATGACCGAATGGCGTGGTGTCCATGCGTGCCCACAGACCGCGCCGGTTCGGCACCACCGCCAGCAGCCGCCCGCCCGCCGCCAGCACCCGCCACACTTCGCGCAACAGCACGGCCGGGTCGTAGGTCATTTCCAAACCATGCACGAGCAGCACGCGATCGACCGCGCTATCGACCAGCGGAAGCTCGTTCTCGTCCACCAGGGCCGAGAGCGCCGGCCGCGTGGTCGGCCATTTCACCACGCCCTGCCCGGCCGGCATGAAGGCAAGGCAGCGCTCGGCCTCCTCGCGGAACAGGCCGAGATAGGGCGTGGCATAACCGATGCCGAGCACGCGCTGCCCGGCGGTATCGCGCCACAGGCTGCGAATGCCGCGGCCGACGAAACGGCGGGCCACCACGCCCAGGCGCTGGCCATAGAAGTTGCGCAGGTCCACAACGTCGATCGACATGCGCCGAATTTAGCACGAAGGCCGCGCCAAATCGCGTAGCTCTCTTCACGCCTGCCACATACACGGCAATTCATCCGCGTGGTACGGTTAACGCCGTTGACATTCGTTCAAGAAGATCAAGCCCAAGGATCAAGCCTATGCCTGCGGAAACCCGCCTGTTTCTTTGCCTGAAAGACAATTACGGGGTGCTGCTGCATGACCCGGAAAGCGGGGCCACCGCCTCCATCGATGCGCCGGAAGCGGCTGCCGTCGAGGCCGCGCTCAAGGCCACCGGCTGGAAACTCACCGACATCCTGGTCACCCATCACCACGCCGACCACACCGACGGCATCATAGAGCTGAAAGAAAAATACAAATGCCGCGTGGTGGCGCCGGCGGCGGAAGCCGAGAAGATTCCGGCGGTGGACCTGACCGTACGCGAGGGCGACAAGGTGTCGGTCGGCAAACTTTCCGCCAATGTGATCGAGACGCCGGGCCACACCAATGGCCACATTTCTTATTGGTTTAACGCCGCCAAGCTCGCCTTCGTGGGCGACACGCTGTTCTCCATCGGCTGCGGCCGCGTGATCGAAGGTACGCCCGGAATGATGTGGCGCTCGCTCACCAAATTGCGCGATCTGCCGGACGACACCAGGATTTATTGCGGGCATGAATACACCGCCGCCAATATAAAATTCTCGCGCACCATCGAGCCGAATAATGCGGCGCTGGCCGCGCGCGAAGCGCAGGTAAAGGAGCAGATCGCGCAAGGCAAGCCGACGATTCCCGTCACCATCGGCGATGAGAAACTGGCGAACCCCTTCCTGCGTGCCGATCTGCCGGAGGTCGCGGCCAGCATCGGCATGACGGGCAAACAGCCGGCGCAGGTGTTCGCCGAAATCCGCGCGCGGAAGAACAAGTTCTAGGCCAAAGAGCAGGGAGAACGCCGGTGCCAAGCAAACTCGACGCCGCCCGCGAGCTGCTCGCGCGCGCCAACCGCATGATCGCCAACGAAGGCGTGCTCGATGCCTTCGGCCACGTCACCATGCGGCATCCGGCCGATCCGGGCCGCTATCTGATGTCGTATTCGCGCGGGCCGGAGCTGGTGCAGGCGGAGGATATTCTCGAATTCACGCTCGATTCGCAGATCGTCAAGCCGGTCGAGATGCGACTCTATGGCGAGCGTGTCATCCACGGCGAAATCTACAAGGCACGGCCGGAGGTGATGGCGGTCTGCCACCATCACGCGCCGTCGATCCTGCCGTTCTGCATTTCCGGCATGGAGCTGAAAGCCGTCTATCATCTCGGCGCGACGCTGGGCGCGAAGGTGCCGTTCTGGGACAGCCGCGATGACTTCGGCGACACCAATCTGATCGTGGCCAAGCCCGAGGAAGGCGCCTCGCTGGCGCGCGCTTTGGGCCCTAACTGGATCGTGCTGATGCGCCGGCATGGTGCAACGGTGGCCGGCACGACGCTCGAGGAACTCACGTTCCGCACCATCTACACGGCGCGCAACGCGGCAATGCAGATCCAGGCACACGGTCTCGGCAATGTGTCGCCGCTCACCGCCGCCGAGACAGATCTCGCCGGCGAATATAATCTGCGGCCGGGCCCGGTCGCGCGCGCCTGGGAATACTGGTCGGTGCGGCTCGACAAGGCGGAAGGCAATTGGCGCATGCCGAAGGCCAAACCCGCAAAAACAGCCCCAGCCAAACGCAAATCGAAGGCCAAGCGATGACAAGCTCAAGCGCCGTGCGCGGCATGATCGCGGTCGACAAAATCGGCTGCAAAATCCTGTTTCTCAATCCGCAAACTTATGAAACGGAGACTGTGATCGAGGGCTTCCAGCGCACCGTTCACGAATTGCTTGTGATCCCGGAAACCAGGCTGGCCTATGTTCCAATCTTCGGCGACGGCATCCACGGCCGCAACCCAAACCCCGGACACGTGCTGCATGTCATCGATCTGCTCAAACGCAAGCGTGCCGGCGACATCGACCTGCGCCCCTATAGCGCGCCGCACACGGTCAGGCTGGGCGCCGATGGGCTGACCTACATCACCTGCGAAAACAGTGCGGTGGTGGCGGTGATCGATCCGAAAACCAACAAGATGATCGACACCATCGAGAGCGGTTCGACCAACGGTCACCGGCTCGCCATCGCGCCCGACGGGCAGCGGCTCTACACCGACAACGAGGAAGACGCCACGGTCTCGGTGATCGATGTGCCGAACCGCAAACTGCTGGGCAAGATCAAGACCCCGCAGGCGCTTGCCGGCATCGCCGTCTCCAATGACGGCCGCACGGTGGTCGCGGTCAGCGACGAAGCGCCAGTCTTATTCCTGATCGACACGGCGGCCGGGAAAGTCACCCGCGAGGTGCGTCTCGAAGGCGTGCCGAAGGCAGCCCAGATCGCGCGCTATTCCCCCGATGGTCGCCTGGTCGTCGTCAGCAGCCTGAACAGCAACATGGTGAGCTTGATCGACGCTTCATTCGGCGCGCAGACAGCTGTGCCAGTCGGCAGCGAGCCGATGGATTTCGCATTTCGCGGGGATGAACTGTTCGTCGGCTGCCAGGGCGACGGATCGATGCACGTCATCGATATCCCGCAGCGGCGCACCAAGCACAGCTTCAAAGCCGGAACGGGATGCGAATCGGTGGGGTTTTTCTAATCGCTACGCGAAATACTGCCCGCCATTGGCCGAAAGCGTCGAGCCGGTAATCAGGCCGGCCTCGTCGGAGGCCAGGAACACCACGCAGCGCGCGATCTCTTCCGGTTCGCCCAGGCGGCCGATCGGAATCAGCGGCAGGATCGACTTCTCCAGCACATCCTTCGGCACCGCTTGCACCATCTCGGTGTTGATGTAGCCCGGGCAAATGGCGTTCACGGTGATGCCGGCGCGCGCGGCTTCCTGCGCCAGCGCCTTGGTGAAGCCGAGCTCGCCGGCCTTGGCGGCGGAATAATTGGTTTGGCCCATCTGGCCCTTCTGACCATTGATCGAAGAGATGTTGACGATGCGGCCGAACTTGCGCGTTCGCATGCCCTCGATCACCTGCCGGCTCATGTTGAACAGCGAGCCGAGATTGGTGGCGATGACTTCGGTCCACTGCTCCGGCTTCATGCGATGCAGCATGGCGTCGCGCGTGATGCCGGCATTATTGACCAGCACCTCGATTGCGCCCAGTTCGGCCTCGACTTTTTTGACACCGGCTTCGCAGGCCTCAAAGGACGAAACGTCCCATTTGAACACCGGAATGCCGGTTTCCGTTTTGAATTTCTGCGCTGCTGCGTCGTTGCCACCGTAATTGGCCGCGACTTTGTAGCCGGCCGCCTTCAACGCCTTGGCGATCGCGGCACCGATGCCACGGGTGCCGCCGGTAACCAATGCAACGCGAGACATATCCCACTCCTCCCAAAGTTATTTTTCTTCTTTTTATCTTTCAACGCACATTTCCTTGGTGTGTCTTCGCGCTTTCAGCGCTCGACACACATGGCGATGCCCATTCCACCGCCGATGCACAACGTCGCCAGGCCCTTCTTGGCGTTGCGGCGTTTCATCTCGAACAGCAGCGTGGTCAGCACGCGCGCGCCGGAGGCTCCGATCGGATGGCCTATGGCGATGGCGCCGCCATTGACGTTGACCTTCGCGGTGTCCCAGCCGAGATCTTTGTTGACCGCACAAGCCTGCGCGGCAAAGGCCTCGTTGGCTTCGACCAGATCGAGATCGTCGTGCTTCCAGCCGGCCTTCTTGAGCGCGGCGCGCGAGGCGGGGATCGGCCCGGTGCCCATGATCGAGGGATCGACGCCGGCCTGCGCCCACGACACGATGCGCGCCAGCGGCGTCTTGCCGAGCTTGGCGGCTTCCGACGCCTTCATCAGCACCACCGCCGCCGCGCCGTCATTGATGCCGGAGGCGCTGGCAGCCGTCACCGTGCCTTCCTTGTCGAAGGCCGGACGCAGCTTGGAGAGTGCGTCGAGCGTGACGCCCTTCTTCGGATATTCGTCGGTATCGACGACAATATCGCCTTTGCGCGACTTGATGGTGACGGCGACGATTTCGTCCTTGAACTTGCCGGCGGCCTGGGCTGCTTCCGCTTTGTTCTGCGACTTGACTGCGAATTCGTCCTGCTGGGCGCGGGTGATCTGATATTGCTTGGCGACGTTCTCCGCGGTAGTGCCCATGTGATAGCCGTTGAAGGCGTCCCACAGCCCGTCCTTGATCATGGTGTCGACCATTTCGAACGCGCCCATCTTCACGCCGTTGCGCAGATGCTGCGCGTGCGGCGCCATGCTCATCGACTCCTGGCCGCCGGCCACCACGATCTCGCTGTCGCCGTTCATGATAGCCTGATAGCCGAGCGCGACCGCGCGCAGGCCGGAACCGCATAGCTGGTTCACGCCCCAGGCAGGGCATTCGACCGGAATACCGGCCGCGATCGAGGCTTGCCGCGCCGGGTTCTGGCCCTGACCGGCGGTGAGGATCTGCCCCATGATCACTTCGGAAACGCGGCCGCCTTCGACGCCGGCCCGCTTCAAGGCTTCTTGAATGGCGGCCTTGCCGAGTTCATGGGCCGGAAGATTGGCGAATGCCCCATTGAATGAGCCGACGGGCGTGCGGGCGGCGCTTACGATGACGATGTCGTCTTTCATCCGAAACTCCTCTTAACGTCGATTGCGGGGCAAGACAGCCGCCTTTATGGCACTGCCGCATGTTTGGCAGACCGGGCAGCCCTGTCAATGACGGGCGCCTCACGGATAAGCGCGAGAATTGGCCCTTTTTTGAGCTTTCCGCAAGGGAAGCCGCAGTGCGCGGGCGGCCTCCCGCGCCGCGACAAAACGGTGGCAGGCGGGTGGCGAAAGCAGCTATGCTCAAGCTCTGGGCAGGGGATAAGCGATCAAAATGGCTGAAGAAAAAGAGCCGATTACGATCAAGAAATACGCCAACCGGCGGCTCTACAATACCGGGACCAGCACTTACGTCACGCTCGAGGACCTCGCCACCATGGTCAAGGCGGGCGATAATTTCGTCGTCTTCGACGCCAAGACCGGCGAGGAAATCACCCGCTCGGTGCTGGCGCAGATCATCTTTGAGCAGGAGAACAAGGAAGGCCAAAGCCTGCTGCCGATCGCCTTCCTGCGGCAGTTGATCCGCTTCTACGGTAACAGCATGCAGATGCTGGTGCCGAGCTTCCTCGAACAGTCGATCGATTCGCTCACCAGCCAGCAAGGCAAATTCCGCGAGCAGATCACCCAGGCCTTCGGCGCCGGCGGCTTCGGAACGATCGAGGACCAGGTGCGCCGGAACATGGAAATGTTCGAAAAAACCTTCGCCATGTTCGCGCCTTTCGCGCGCGGCCAAGCCAAGTCTGCGGCGGACAAGCCGCAAGGCTCGTCCAGCGAGATGGACGAGCTCAAGCAGCAGCTCGACGAGATGCAGAAGAAGCTCGATAAGCTCGGCAATAAGGAATAAGAATTTTTACGCACTCGCGGCGCGATTTTTTTTGTCCAGCCACGGCCGCTCCGGCGTGGCGAGCCCGATCAATTGACCTTGCAGGTAATCGCAGCCAAAGCCCAGCAAGAGCTGGGCCGATTCCTCATCCTGCACCCATTCGGCGACGGTCTTGAGGCCGAGCCGGCGCGCCAGATCGACCAGCGTGCGCACGAAGGCGCGGTCGTCGCTCGACTTCATGATGTTCTGCACGAAGGCGCCGTCGATTTTGACAATGTCGACGCCGAGCTTGCGCAAATTGCGGAACGAGGTATTGCCGGCGCCGAAATCGTCGATGGCGATGCGGCAGCCAAGATCTTTCACACGGGCAACGAAACCGCGCGCGTCGTCGACATCCTGGATCGCCGCGGTCTCGGTGATCTCGATGATGAGCCGCTCGGCCGCGCCGGAATTGGCGCGCAGCAGCCCGCCGAGGCCCGCCCACCAGTCGGGATCCATGGCGGAGGCCGGCGAAACATTGACGCTGGCGTTAAGCGCAGGTTCTGCGGTGAGTTCCCCCACCACCAGTTCAAGCACGCGATAATCCAGCATGCGCACCAGCCCGAGCCGCTCCGCCACCGGGATGATCTCGTTGGCATGGCAGATCGCACCGTCGACGCCGTCTGTGCGGCAATCGGTCAGCTTCTCCAAGCCTTCTCACCACAAGAATGCGCCAACTACTTCAAAAACGCAGGATACGCGCCAACCTAATTGCATCATGCTCTAGTAGCCTATTGCGCAGCCATCCTTGCGCGGCTCCGAGCCCGCGATCAGCACGCCGCGTTTCCAGTCAATGACGATTGCCTGCCCGCCGCCCCAGGGCGACGAAGCGGTGACCAGTTTGTGGCCCCTGGCGCGCAAGCCTTCGAGCGTCGCCGGCGCGACGCCGCGCTCGGGCACGGTGTCGTCTCCTTCAAAGAAGATGCGCGGCGCGTCGATCGCCTGCTGCACGTCCATGCCGTAGTCATACATGTTGAGCACGACCTGGGCATGGCCCATGGGCTGGTAGTGCGAACCCATGACGCCGAAGGTCATCTCGCAGCGTCCGTCGCGCATAGCATGCGCAGGAATGATGGTGTGCATCGGCCGCTTGCCGGCGCCGAACGTGTTCGGATGCTTGGGATCGACCACGAAACAACCGCCGCGGTTGTTCAGAATGATGCCGGTCTTTTCCGTACAAATGCCGGAGCCGAAATTGGAAAAAAGCGAGTTGATGAACGACACCGCCATGCGATCGCGATCGACCACCGTCAGATAGACCGTGTCGCTGTCAGGCGTCGGCGCCGACGGCAGCGCGGTACGGCACGCAAGGTCGATTTTCCCGGCGAGCTTTTTGGCGAATGCCTTGTCGAGCAGGTCCGGCACCTTCACGCGCATATGAGCCGGATCCGCTATATGGCTGTCGCGCACGGCATAGGCCATGCGGGCGGCTTCCAGCACGATGTGAAAGCGCTCGGGACCGAGCGGCTCCAGCGCCGCCATGTCGAAGTTTTCCAGGATATTGAGCAGCACCAGCGCGGTGAGCCCCTGCCCGTTCGGCGGCAATTCGAGAATGTCGAGGCCGCGGTAATTGGTGGAAATGGGCATGACGATTTCACCGCGATGGCCGGTGAAATCCGCCTCAGTCTGGAACGAGCCGAGCGCCGCCAGGGTCTTGGCCATATCCTGCGCGATTTCACCTTCGTAGAATGCGCGCGCCCCTTTTTGCGCGATTGCTTTCATGGTCGCGGCCAGCGCCGGAAGTTTGACGACGTCGCCTTCAAGCGGCGCGCGGCCATCGAACAGGAAATTGCGCACCGCGCCCGGATTGGCGGCGAGTTTCGGCAACATGTTGGCCCAGGCATGGGAAATGCGCGACGCCACCGGGAAACCGCTTTCGGCAAAGCGAATGGCGGGACCAAGCGCGCGGTCGAGGCCGAAACGGCCGTGGGCCTTGAGGATGACATCCCAGGCTTCGATGGCGCCCGGCACCGTCACCGCATGCGCCGAAGTCGCACCGATTTCTTTGACGCCCTGCTTGAGCAGCGCCTCGGTCGAAGCCGCGGCGCCGGCGCGCCCGCAGCCGTTATAGCCCCATACCGGCTTGTCTGGCTGCGAGATGATGCAGAAGCAATCGCCGCCGATGCCGGTGCTTTGCGGCTCGACCACGCCGAGCACCGCGCAAGCGGCCACCGCGGCGTCGGCCGCATTGCCGCCGGCGCGCAGCACGTCGAGGGCGGTCAGTGTCGCGAGCGGATGCGAGCTTGCGGCCATGGCGTCGCAGGCGATGACCGGCGAGCGGCCGGGAAGCTGAAAATCGCGGCTCATTTTAAATTCCGGAATTGGGGATCAGGACGAAATATGCGGCATGCCTTCGACGTTAAGGTCGCGCTGGGCCGAACGCAGCGTCACCGCGAAGCCGCCGAGCACATCGACAAAGCTGATGACCAGCAGCAGGAAAAAAGTCGCGCTGGCGGCCTGTTTCACCATCAGGAATTCGACCATCATGCCGAGGAACAGGATCAGCGACAGCGCATGATCGACCACGGTGCGGATGCCGATGCGGGTCGATTTCATCATCTCGCCGAACAGCAGCAGGACGGCAAGCGCGATCAGCATGTCGCCCGCCGACATCGACCAGTCGCCGCCCGACACCATGTGCACGGTGGTGGACGCCGCGGTCCAGCTCACGCCCGGCATCAGGAAGGCGATGATGTTGTAGATCGCGAACGGGATGATCAGCAGGGGAAAGCCGATGAGAAACATTTCCAGCTTTGCTCCCGGCGTTACGCTTCGGTCTTCGCCTTCAAAACCTGACGGCCTTTGTACATGCCGGTCTTCAGGTCGATGTGATGCGGACGGCGCAGTTCGCCGGAATCCTTGTCCTCGATATAGCTCGGCCGCTTGAGCGCGTCGGCGGAGCGGCGCATGCCGCGGCGCGACGGCGAGGTTTTTCGTTTCGGCACAGCCATGGACAGGAACTCCTCAAGAAAACGCGATGTCGGCAAATTTCGATATGAAGCCGGGCTTATAGAGGATGGTGTAGCCCAAGGCTAGGGGGCAAAGTTTAAGGTTTGCGCACGCAATGGGCGGCCTCGGGCGAGCGCGTGGAGCGGGCGGCATAAAGCCCCGCAAGCCGGCGCAGGCCGGGACCTGGCGCATGGGCATCGCGCTTGGCGGGGCTCGGCAGCACCGCGGCCAGCATCGCCGCCTGTGAGGGCGACAAATCGCGCGCCGGTTTACCAAAAGCGCGGCGGCTGCCGGCCTCCACGCCGAATTCGCCGTTGGGTCCCCATTCCGCGATGTTGAGGTAAATCTCCAGCACCCGCCGCTTCGACAGCACCAGATCGATCCATAGCGCCAGCGGCAATTCCAGCGCCTTGCGCACAAAGCTGCGGCCGCCCCAGAGGAACAGGTTTTTCGCCAGTTGCTGGGTGATGGTGGAGCCGCCGCGCAAATCGTCGAGATCGTCGGCATCGGCGATGGCGTCGCGGATTTCCTTAAAGTCCACGCCATGATGGCTGCAGTAACGGCCATCCTCGGCAATGATCACCGCCAGCGTCAGCGCTGGAGAAATGCGCACCAGCGGCACATAGTGGCGCTCGACCCGCTCAGCTGTCATGGTCCGCCACAGCATCACCGTGGAAACCGGGTTCACGACCGCATAAAGCGGGGTGAGCAGGTAAGGCAGCAGCAGCACGACCAGCACGGCAAGAACGGTGGCGCGCAGCGGCCGCGCCACGCGTGGCAGCCGCAGCATGTCATAGGCAACGCTTAACCGTTTGCCGGGGCGATTATTATCGGGTCGAAACATGGCCCGGCGACTTTAACCCATCTATGCCGCCAATTGCGGTCGCTGCGGCACTAAGAGTCTGACTCAAAATGATTTCCTTTGATCTCAAGCTCTTGCGATCCGGCGCGTGAGGATGCGGATGTGAGCGACGAGCGCCCAAGCAACGGCGCTGGCGATGGTCGCTTCGAAATCTTTTGCCAGTCTACGGCAGCGGCC
>SHVM01000069.1 GCA_009694265.1 Pseudolabrys sp. | reverse complement strand
CGTATCGCTTTCATACCGCAAGCCCTCGCGCCTATACTGTCGCCGAGTGATTTCGGTCCAGGCCATCGTGCTCTCCTTCGAATCGATCCAATCCGAAGGAATCACAACTGGCTGAAATCACTCAGCTTCTTTTTCAGTCAGACACTAAGGCAAATATGTGCCCATGGACTCTGGTTCCCAACAGGACTTTGCCACACGGCTGGCCGCCGTCGCGGCCGAGACCGACGCCCTGCTTGAACGCCTGCTCGGCGATCAGGCGTTGCCGGGCGAGATCGTGCGGCCACAGCGTTTGCTGGCCGCCATGCGCCATGCCGTGCTCGGCGGGGGAAAACGGCTGCGCCCGTTTCTGCTGGTGGAGACCGCCACGCTTTTTGGCGCCTCTCGCGACGGCGCGCTGCTGACCGGCGCCGCGCTCGAATGTCTGCATTGTTACTCGCTGGTACATGACGACCTGCCGGCCATGGACGACGACGACCTGCGGCGTGGGCTGCCGACCGTGCACAAGGCCTTCGATCAGGCGACCGCGATTCTGGCCGGCGATGCGCTGCTCACTTTGGCGTTCGATTGTGTGGCGCGCGCCGACGTGCATCCCGACGCGGATGTGCGCATCGCGCTGGTGATGGCGCTGGCGCGCGCGGCCGGCCTCGGCGGCATGGCCGGCGGGCAGATGCTCGATCTCGCCGCCGAAGGCCGCTTCGACCGTAAGCGGATACTGCCGGAGAACGAGATCGCAACCATGCAAGCCATGAAGACCGGCGGGCTGATCGGTTTTGCCTGCCGGGCCGGCGCGATCCTGGGCCAGGCCGACGCGGCCGCGCGCGTGGCAATCGACCGCTATGGCGCGGCGGTCGGCCAAGCATACCAGATCGCCGACGACCTGCTCGATGTCGAGGGCGACAGCGCCACGCTCGGTAAAACCGCAGGCAAAGACGCCGCCGCCGGCAAGGCCACGCTGGTGGCAGCCTTGGGCGCGGCCAGCGCCCGCGCAAGGCTCGATGCGCTGATCGGCCAAGCCGACGTCGCGCTGGCGCCATTCGGCGCGAAAGCCGATATACTGCGTGCCGCCGCCCGCTTCATCGCCCAGCGGCAACGGTAGTTCCGGACGCCATGGCCCCGAGCAAACAATCCCCCAAACACACATCCCTGCCCCCGTTGCCGATCCGCGTCGCGCGGCTGCATGCCAAGCTGATGATCGCCGCCGCTGTCGGGATCTCCGTGAGCGTGCTGCTGCCAGGCGATGTTCGACTGCCGACGCGCGTTCTGGCCGGCTGGGACGTGGGCATCGCGCTCTATCTTGGCTTGACCTACCCCATGGTGCTGCGCGCCGATGTCGCGCGCATCCGCAAGCGCGCCTCGGAACAGGATGAGGGCGCCTTCGCTATTCTGTTGCTGACCATCGTCGCCACCTTGGCCAGCATGGTCGCCATCGTGGTCGAGCTCGGCGGCTTGAAGCAGGCACCGCCCGGCGACGCCATCGCCCATGTGCTGCTGGCGGCGGCGACCATCCTGCTGTCATGGTCGTTCGTCCATATGATTTTTCGCTGCATTACGCGCATGAATACTATGGCGAACGCCGTGATGGAAAAATCGGTGGGCTTAAGTTTCCCGGCGAGGCGAAACCCGACTATTGGGATTTTCTCTATTTCTCGCTGGTCATCGGCATGACCAGCCAAGTCTCCGACGTCGCCGTGACCAGCAAGGTCATGCGCCGGATCGTGGCGATCCATGGCGTGCTGTCGTTCTTCTTCAATCTGACGGTGCTGGCGCTGACCGTGAACATGATTTCAAATCTGATATGACGGCGATTATGCAGGCTCGATCTTGAGGAAGACAGTGTCGCCAACCACGGGAAAGATGGCGGGGGTGGATGTAGCTATTATTTGTCATGGCCGGGCTTGTCCCGGCCATCTCGCTTAGGGACGCACGTATCCTCCTAAGCGGGATCACCGGGACAAGCCCGGTGATGACATAATAATAATTGCAGCAAAAATTACTCCGCCGCGCGCTGGCCGGTGCCGAAGCGTCGTTCGATATAATCCACCACCATCTGCTTGAAATCCGCGGTCAGCGTCGCTCCGCGCAGGGTGGCGACTTTTTTGCCATCGACAAACACCGGCGCGACCGGCTGCTCGCCGGTGCCGGGCAGCGAGATGCCGATGTCGGCGTGTTTGCTCTCGCCCGGCCCGTTGACGATGCAGCCCATGACCGCGACGGTGAGCGTCTCGACGCCGGGATAATTTTTCTTCCATTCAGGCATCGAGGTGCGGATGAAACCCTGGATGTCGCTGGCCAGTTCCTGGAACGTGGTCGAGGTCGTGCGCCCGCAGCCGGGACAGGCGGCGACCAGCGGTACAAAGGTACGAAGCCCCATGGTCTGCAGCAATTCCTGCGCGACTTGAACCTCCAGCGTGCGATCGCCGTTCGGCTCCGGCGTGAGCGACACACGAACCGTGTCGCCGATGCCTTGTTGCAGCAGCACGCCCATGGCGGCGCTGGAGGCGACGATGCCCTTGGAGCCCATGCCTGCTTCGGTGAGGCCGAGATGCAGCGCGTAATCGGAACGGCGCGCCAGCTCGGTGTAAACCGCGATCAGGTCCTGCACCGCCGACACTTTTGCGGACAAAATAATGCGGTTGCGCGACAGCCCGATCTCTTCGGCGCGCTTGGCCGACAGCAGCGCCGACTGCACCATGGCCTCGTGCGTGACTTCGCGGGCGCCGCGCGGCTTGGCCGATTTCGCGTTCTCGTCCATCAGCCGCGTCAGCAATTCCTGGTCGAGCGAACCCCAATTGACGCCGATGCGCACCGGCTTGTTGTGTTTGATCGCCATTTCGACGATCTGGGTGAATTGCGGATCGCGCTTGTTCTTGAAACCGACATTGCCGGGATTGATGCGGTATTTGTCGAGCGCCTCGGCGCAGCCCGGATATTCGGCCAGCAGCGTGTGGCCGTTGTAATGGAAGTCGCCGACCAGCGGCACGGCGGCGCCCATCTTGGCCAAGCGTTCCTTGATGCGCGGCACGCTGGCTGCCGCCTCGTCGCGGTCGACGGTGATGCGAACGAGTTCCGATCCGGCGTGCGCGAGCGCAGCGACCTGCGCGGCGGTCGCCTCCACGTCGGCGGTGTCGGTATTGGTCATCGACTGCACGACGATGGGCGCACCGCCGCCGACGATGACGCCGCCGACATCGACCGCGACCGATTTATGACGTTCCTGTGCGCTCGTACTCATCGGTATTTCCTGGCCACGGGAGTGCCAGACAACTATAACACGGTCAACGCGTGCGGTTCACCAGCACCAGGCCGGTCGCCACCAGCGCCACCGCGGCGGCAAAGGCCGGCGTCAACGGCTCGCCCAGCAGCAGATGGCCGGCGGCGACGCCGAACAATGGCGTCAAGAACGAGAAAGCCGAAAGCCGGTTGGCGGAATAGCGCGCCATCAGCGCGAACCAGACCACGAATGTGACGCTCACGACCCAGACGGTCTGATAGACGAGCGAGCCGATCGCCAGTGCCGACGGCATGTGCTCGATGCGCTGGCCGAATAGCAGCGCCGCCGCTGCCAGCATCGGGATCGAGACCACGAGCTGGTAGAGCATCACTTTTTCGGCCGGCACGCGATTGAGCGAACTCGCCTTGATGATCAGCGTGGTCGCCGACCAGAACACGGCGCCGCCCACCATCATGACGTCGCCGATGGCTTGCCGCGGATCGAGCGCCGGCGTCGGCAGGCCGAAGGCCACCATCATGCCGGCAAACGACAAACCAAGCCCCAGCCACTGCGCCGCGCCGAAACGGTCGGCCGGCAAAAATATGCGCGCGCCGAGCACCACGAAAAACGGCGCGAGGTAAATGAACAGCACCGCGCGCGTCGCCGTGGTGTAGGCGAGGCCTTGGAAGATGCAAATAAATTCGATGCCGAAGCACACGCCAGCGGCAAGCCCCGGCAGCAGCGTGCCGTCGCGCATCAGTAAGGGAATACCGCGCGCCTTGCACCAGGCGGCGACGATCAGCGACGCGACGATGGATCGGATGGTCGATTGGATCAGCGGCGGGATGTCGTGAATGGCAAGCTTCACCGCCACCTGGTTGACGCCCCATGACAGGCACAGCACCACCACAATCGCAGCGGCAAGCGGATCGAGCCGGCGGGTGACATGATGGGACGAAGACCCGCTCGACATGAGATGAGATTTCCGGCGGAGAGGTTTTGGCGGTTACGCCGCTTTGCAATGCGCGCAGATGCCGATGATCTCGATCACCGGCGTCTTTGGCGTGAAGCCGGCGGCGCGCGAGGCGCTTCTGATGGTGTCGGCGACGACCGCCGAGGCCACCTCGCCGACCGCGCCGCATTGCTCGCAGATCAGGAACACCACCGGATCGCCGCTTTCGTGATTGTGCACGCAGGCGATGAACGCATTGCGGCTTTCGATGCGGTGCACGAGGCCCTGCTCGCGCAAAAAATCGAGCGCGCGATAGATCGTGATCGGCGCGGGCCGCGCACCGCGCACCGCCAGCCGGTCGATCAGCTCATAGGCGCCGAGCGGCTGGTGGCTGGCCAGCAGTGCCTGCAGCACGCGGCGGCGGATCGGCGTCAGCCGCTCCTTGCGCGCCGCGCAGATCGCCTCGGCATGCGCGATGGCGTTGCTGGCGCAACGGTCATGGTCGTGACCGGGCGTCGGGAAGACTACGTGCGCGTGGGTTTTTCTGGCCAAAGAGCGTTCCGCCTTCATACTCAAGTCTAACGCGTTACCCGCTGAATCGCGAAAGAACCAACATATATATTGCACTGCAACAATAATAAAGGCAGGTTCCGGCCTTCATTGAATACGAGGACTGTCATGCTCAAAGGCAATATTGCGGGCAAGACCGCGCTGGTCACCGGCTCCACCTCCGGCATCGGACTGGCCATCGCGCGCGCGCTGGCAGCGGACGGCGCCAATCTGATGCTCAACGGTTTCGGCGACAAGGCGGCCATCGAGCAGGAGCGCGCCCGGCTGGAGACGGAATTCGGCATCAAGGCGCGCTATTCGCCAGCCGACATGAGCAAGCCTTCCGAGATCGCGGCGATGATCGCCGCGACCGAGAAGGAATACGGCGCGCTCGACGTGCTGGTGAACAATGCCGGCATCCAGCACGTGGCGAATATCGAGGATTTCCCGGTCGAGAAATGGGACGCGGTCGTCGCCATCAATCTGTCGTCGGCGTTCCACACGATCCGCGCCGCCATGCCCGGCATGAAGAAGCGCAAATGGGGCCGCATCGTCAACATCGCCTCGGCGCATGGATTGGTCGCCAGCGGTCAGAAGGTTGCTTACGTGGCGGCCAAGCACGGCATCGTCGGCTTGACCAAGGTGGTCGCCATCGAAGCTGCCAATGACGGCATCACCTGCAACGCAATTTGCCCGGGCTGGGTGCTCACACCGCTGGTACAGTTGCAGATCGATGCGCGCGCCAAGACGTCGGGACAATCGGTGAAAGAGGCGGAGGTGGCGCTGGTGTCGGAGAAGCAGCCGATGCATTCGTTTACCAAGCCGGAAGGTATCGGCGCGCTGGCGGTATTCCTGTGCAGTGACGCGGCCGCGACCATCACCGGCTCGGCCTATTCCATCGACGGCGGCTGGGTGGCGCAGTAATGAATCATCGATGATCGAATTTCTCGCGCGCGCCTTTGGCGGCGACAGACAGGGCAAGCCGGCAGGCACCAAGCGCATCAATCTCGCGCTGCAAGGCGGCGGCGTCCATGGCGCCTTCACCTGGGGCGTGCTCGATCATCTGCTGGAAGATGGGCGGCTGACGGTCGAAGGAATTTCCGGAACCTCGGCCGGCGCGGTCAACGCGGTGATGCTGGCCGACGGGCTCACGCGCGGCGGGCCGCAGGAAGCGCGCAAACGGCTCGCCGATTTCTGGCGCGCGGCAAGTCTCGGCGGCGAGCTGCCCGCCGTGCAGCGCGCGGTGACCGACCGGCTGTTTTCGTTTTTACCAAGCGAGGGCTCGCCCTCGTTCGACTGGCTGACCGCGTGGTCACGGCATCTGTCGCCCTACGACGTCAATCCGCTCAACATCAATCCGTTCAAGGAAATGATCGAGCGCTTTGTCGATTTCGAAGGCCTGCGCGCCGACCCGCGGCAGATCTTCATCGCCGCCACCAATGTGCAGACCGGACGGCTGCATATTTTTCCGCGCGAGAAAATTTCCGCCGAAGTGGTGATGGCCTCGGCCTGCCTGCCGGCGGTGTTCCGCGCCGTGGAGATTGACGGCGTCCCCTATTGGGACGGCGGCTATCTCGGCAATCCGGTGCTTTACCCGTTCTTCCGCTCGACCGATACCGAGGACGTGCTGATCGTCCAGATCAATCCGCTGGTGCGCAAGAAAATTCCGACCTCAACGCGCGAGATCATGGCACGCGTCAGCGAGATCACTTTCAATTCCGCGCTGATGGCGGAATTGCGCGCCATCGAATTCGTCAACCGGCTGATCGACCAGGGCCGGCTGCCGCACGGCACCGGGCCAAATGAATACCGCCAGATCAGGGTGCACCGCATCGTGCTTGAGGGGCTGGGCGAGCGCTTCTCGTCGGCCGGCAAGCTGCGCAACGACTACGAATCCTTCGAATTGCTGCGCAAGCTCGGCCAGCGCGCGGCGCGTCGCTTTCTCGACGCGCATTATGACGATATCGGCATGCACAGCAGCGTCAATCTCAATGCGGAAGTCTATTCCGAGCGCGGGTGATATAGTCGCACTTATGACTTTGCTCATCGCCGAAATCGGCAAAACGCATCTGGAAATCTGTGTCGCCGACATCACCACGCTCGACATGGAGACAATCGTCAATGCGGCGAACTCATCGCTCTTGGGCGGCGGCGGGGTCGACGGCGCCATTCATCGCGCGGCAGGACCGGAGTTGCTGGCCGAATGCCGCACGCTGGGCGGCTGCGAAACCGGCAGCGCCAAGATCACGCGCGGCTATAGGCTCAAGGCGCGCCATGTGATCCATGCGGTCGGGCCGGTGTGGCACGGCGGGGGCGCCGACGAGGAATCTTTGCTCGCCGGCTGTTACCGGGCCGCGCTCGATCTGGCAGCGGCCCACGGTCTAACCTCGATCGCATATCCTGCGATTTCCACCGGCGTCTATCGTTTTCCCGGCGAGCTTGCCGCGCGCATCGCGGTCGGCACCGTCGCGTCGGAACTGGCGGCAAGTGCGCGCGGCATAAGCCGCGTCATTTTCTGCTGCTTTTCGCCCGACAGCGCCGAGCACCACAGCAATGCCTTCGCGGAGTTGGGATTAGCCTAAACTTTCGGTGCCACGTCGAGTCGCACGATCCAATTTTCCAAGCCGGGTTTTGCCGCCGGATAAATATCCAGCACCGCCGGATCGTGGCCCGGCACCATGTGGTGGCGCGACGACGCGAGCTTCAGCAGCGTCTTATAGCCCTCAAGCGTATCGCCGACGGAATAGGTGATCGGAAACACGCGGCCCTCGTCGATATGCGAATAGAGGTGGCAACAGTCGGAGGCGAGCACCACGCTACCGCGCTTGGTCTTGACCCGCACGCATTGCAGGCCCTTCGAATGGCCGCCGATCTTGTGCACGGTGATGCCGGGAGCGAGTTCGTCGGTGCCGTCGTGGAATTCACATCGGTAAGCGTAAACCTTGGCGACCATGGCGTGCACGTCGCTTTCGCTGAACGGAATGCGCAGCGTCTTGTGGCACATGCAGCGGCCGGTGGCGTAGGCCATTTCAGTATCTTGAATATGATAACGCGCGTTCGGGAACAGGTCGTAATTGCCGGCGTGATCCCAATGCATGTGGGTGGCGATGACGTGCTCGATCTTTTCGGGCGCGACGCCCAGTGCCTTGAGCCCTTCGCCGACCGGATGGATGATCTTGCGGCCGCGCTCCTTGGCCGCCGCCTCGTCGAAGCCGGTATCGACCACGAATGTGCCGTGCGGCCCTTTGATCACCCAGACGTAATAGAAAATCGACGTCATCTCGTCGTGCGGGTCGCCGAAAATATAATTTTCAGATCGCTTGCGCGCGTGGCTGGCGTAGCAGACGGCATAGACCTCGTGGATATCGTCGCTCATCACTTGCTCCCGGCTTTGCCCACGATGACGCCGGCGCGGCGCTCGATCATTTTAACGATGGCGGTGAAGTCGGTGTCGCCGCCGAATTCCGTATTGGTGAGCTCCCATTGATCCAGCACGGCGCTCATGACGTCATTGGGCGTGCCGAGGGTTTTTGATTCCTCGACACAGAGGCGCACATCCTTGAGCATCAGCGCGGTGGTGAATCCGTAATTGAACGTGCGCGGCAGCACCGCCTGCGGAAACTTGCCGTCCGATGCCGTGGTGCGGCCGGAGCCGGCATTGATGACATCGATCATCACCGCCGGATCGAGGCCCGCCTTGACCCCCATCGCCACTGCTTCCGAGGTCGCCGCCATCGCGGTGGCGGACAGGAAATTATTGGCGAGCTTCATGGTCTGCGCCATGCCGGGCTTGTGGCCGATCACGAACACCTTGCCGAAAACGCTAAGCGCGTCCTTCACCACGTCGATGTCGGCTTGCGGCCCGGACACCATGACGGCAAGCGTGCCCTTATTGGCGCCGCCGACGCCGCCGCTCACCGGCGAGTCGATCTGCACGATGTTTTTCTTGGCCAGCGCAGCGCTTATTTCCGCCGCCACGCGCGAACCGGTGGTGGAGAGATCGACAAAGCGCTTGATGCGTTTGCCATGGATGACGCCGCCCTCGCCGGTGGCGACCTTCGCGGAAATTTGCAGCGACGGCAGGCTGGCCATCACGGTCTCAACCCGGTCGGCGACATCCTGAGGCGACGACGCAAGCTTGGCGCCAAGCGCCACCAGCGGCGCCACCGCGTCGTTGCGCGTGTCGTAGACGACCAGCGTGTGGCCGGCCTCGATCAGCCGCCGCGCCATCGGCTGCCCCATATTGCCCAGTCCGATAAAGCCGATGTCCATGCGTCCCTCTCCGCTTTTGTGCGCGAACATTAAACCGCTTTCCGGCCGAATTCCGCCCTGATTTTTTCGCTGTGCTGGCCGAGCGCGGGGATTGCTCCGTAGCTGCGCGTCTTGCCGGCACGCTGCGGCGCCGGCGCCGGCATGCTCACCGGCCCGCTCGGCGCGCCCACGCTGATGCGCCGCAGATGCGGATGCCTCGACAGCAGCGCCGTGTCGTTGACGCGCGCAAATGCGATATCGTTGCCCTCGAGTTTCTGCATCAGCGTGGCGACATCGTGCTTGCCGAAGTCGGCGGCAACGTGCGCGTCGGTGTCGGCGCGATGTTCGACTCGCTTCGGATTGGTGGCGAATTTCGGATTTGTTCCAAGCGCAGAATCGCCAAGCACTTTTTCCGCCAGCACGCGCCATTCGCGGTCGTTCTGGATGGCAATGAGAATGTCGGCGCCGTCGCGGCTCTTGAACACGCCATAGGGCGCGATCGCAGCATGCGCCAGCCCGATACGCTTGAACGGCGCGCCGCCTTCCTCGTGCAGCAGCGGCACCGTCATCCATTCCGCCATGCCGTCGAACATGGAAATTGAAATCTCCGCGCCCTCGCCGGTCGTGGCGCGTACGATCAGCGCTTCCAGGATCGCTTCATAAGCGTTCAAACCGGCGCAAATGTCGACGATGGACACGCCGACACGCGCCGGGCCTTCCGGCCCGCCGGTCACGGATGAGACGCCGGATTCTGCTTGGATCAGCAGGTCATAGGCCTTGCGTTGCGCGTAGGGCCCGCTCTCGCCATAGCCGGAGATCGAGCAGCAGATCAGCCGCGGATAGTCCTTGCGCAAGCGCGCGAAGGAAAAGCCGAGCTTGGCGAGCGCGCCGGGTTTCAGGTTTTGCACGAACACGTCGGCCTTGGCGAGCATGGCCTCAAGCAGCGCCTTGTCTTGCGTCTGCGCGAGATCGAGCACGAGTGATTCTTTGCCGCGATTGAGCCAGACGAAATTCGCGCTCTCGCCATGCACCACGTGATCGTAGTGGCGCGCGAAGTCGCCTTCCGGCCGCTCGACCTTGATCACGCGCGCGCCGGCATCGGCGAGGCGACAGGTGCACTGCGGCGCCGCCACGGCTTGTTCGACGGAGACGACCAGGAGGCCTTCGAGGGGAAGCGGCATTTCAATACGAACGCGGCAGACCGAGTACGTGCTCGGCCAAATACGACAGGATCATGTTGGTGGAAATCGGCGCCACCTGGTAGAGTCGGGTTTCGCGAAACTTGCGCTCGACGTCGTATTCCTCGGCGAAACCGAAACCGCCAAAGGTCTGCACGCACATGTCGGCAGCATACCACGAGGCATCGGCGGCGAGCAGCTTCGCCATATTTGCCTCAGGCCCGATGTCGGCGCCCGCTTCATATTTGCGTGCGGCCTCGCGCACCATCAATTCGGCGGCGCGCATCTGCGCATAGGCGCGCGCGATCGGAAACTGCACGCCCTGGTTCTGCCCGATCGGCCGGCCGAACAGCGCTCGCTCCTTGGCATAGGCGGTGGCTTTGGCGATGAACCATTTGGCGTCGCCGATGCATTCCGCGCCGATCAAAATGCGTTCGGCATTCATGCCGGCGAGAATGTAGCGAAAGCCCTGGCCTTCCTCGCCGATCAGATTTTCCGCCGGCACGCGCAGGTCGTCGAAGAACACTTCCGTGGTGGCGTGGTTCATCATGGTGCGGATTGGATTGATGCTGATACCGGTGCCTTGCGCCAGCCGCATATCCACCAGGAACGCCGACAGGCCGTCGGTGCGCTTTTTGGCCTGTTCCTTCGGCGTGGTGCGCGCGAGCAAAAGCATCAAGTCGGAATGTTCGGCGCGCGAGGTCCAGAGCTTCTGGCCATTGATGATGTAGTGGTCGTTGCCTTCGCGCTTGGCCGTGGTGCGCAAGGAGAGCGTGTCGGTGCCGGAGGTCGGCTCAGTCACGCCGAAGGCCTGCAGCCGCAATTCACCGCTGGCGATCTTAGGCAGATAGCTCTGCTTCTGCGCGAGGCTGCCGTGCCGCAGGATCGTGCCCATGATGTACATCTGGGCGTGGCAGGCGGCGCCATTGCAGCCCGAGGCATGCACTTCTTCCATGATCGCGGCGGCCGCGCCGATGGTGAGCCCGCTGCCGCCATATTCTTCCGGAATCAAAGCGGCGAGATAGCCGGCCTGGGTGAGCGCCGCGACAAATTCAGTTGGATAGGCGCGCTCGCGGTCGAGCTTGCGCCAATAGTCGCCGGGGAACTTGGCGCATAGCGCCCGCACCGATTCACGAATGTCGGCGAATTCGTCCGTGTCGGCGCTGCGTTTGCTCATGGTCCCACTCTAAGCAGGCGGGGACGGGGCATGACAAGTGGGGCTAGATCGGGTCCCAGTTGAAGACTTGTTCCGAGCGCTCCAGCGGCGTGAACGAGCCGGCGAAGGCGTCTTTAAGCTCGGCCTGGAGCTTTTCCGGCGTCCAGCCGTCGGAACGGTGGATGGTGCGGACCGGCCGCGGCTGGTTGAACAGATAAATCTCATTATTGCGCACCGACAGGATTTGCCCGGAAATGCCAGCCGCCGCATCAGCGGCGAGATAAACTGCGAGCGGCGCGATTTTCTCCGGCGTCATCTGCTGGAACGCCGCGACACGGCGCTTTTCAGCTTCGGTTTGCGCCGGAATCGACTCGATCATGCGCGTCCAGGCAAACGGCGCGATGCAGTTCGAGCGCACATTGAAGCGCGCCATGTCGAGCGCGATGCCGCGCGACAGGCCGATGATACCCATCTTGGCCGCCATGTAATTGGCCTGGCCGAAATTGCCCACCAGGCCCGAAGTTGAGGTCATGTGGACGTAGCAACCCGAATTCTGCTCGCGGAAGTGACCGGCGACCGCGCGGCTCATGTTGAACGCGCCGTTGAGATGCACATTGATGACGTCGGACCAATCCGACCAGCTCATCTTGTGGAAAATGACATCGCGCAGGATGCCGGCATTGTTCACCAATATGTCGACGCGGCCGAAAGCATCGAGCGCGGTTTTGACAATTACGTCGGCATTCTTCGGCTCGGCGATCGAGAGCGTGGACGTGATCGCCTGCCCGCCAGATTTTTTGATCGCTTCGACGGTCTCCTGCGCAGGTCCTGCGTCGGAGCCTTCGCCTTGCAGGCTGGCGCCGATGTCGCAGACCACGACGCGGGCGCCTTCCGCCGCCAGCAGTAGCGCGATCGCCCGCCCGATGCCGCGCCCGGCCCCGGTAACGATGGCGGTTTTGCCGGCGACGATGCCTGTCACAATTTGCCCCACACTTCTTCGGCGATCTCCACGATCATCTTGAGCTTAGCCCATTGCTCGTCCTCGGCCAGGATATTGCCTTCCTCGGTCGATGCGAAGCCGCATTGCGGCGACAGACAGAGCTGATCGAGATCGATAAATTTCGCCGCCGCATCGATGCGGCGCTTGATCTCGTCCTTGGATTCCAGCCGCCCGCTTTTGGTGGTGACCAGGCCGAGCACCACCGTCTTGCCCTTCGGCACCAAACGCAACGGTTCGAATCCGCCGGCGCGGTCACTGTCATATTCCATGAAGAAGCCGTGCACCTTGATCTTGTCGAACAGCACTTCCTGTACCGCTTCGTAACCGCCCGAACCCATGTAAGTCGATTTATAATTGCCGCGGCACATATGCATGGTGATGGTCATGCCGGTGGGAATGTCCGACATCGCGGTGTTGATGAGATCGCCGTAGAGCGCACCGAGCTTTTCCGGATCGTCACCGCGCGCCGTCATCGCCTGGCGGTATTTCGGATCGCACAGCATGGCGATGAATACCTCGTCGAGCTGCAAATAGCGGCAACCGGCATCGGCGAAACCGCGCACGGCTCTTTTATAGGCCTGACCGAGATCATCGAAGAACGCATCCATGCGCGGATAGACTTTTTCATCGATTGGTGTGCGCATTGGGCGGCCGTAGATCGCCGATGGCGCCGGGATGGTAATTTTCGGCGCGTGTTTGGTATGCGCCGCCACAAACTTGAAATGCTCGATCATCGGATGGCGGGACGCGCCGAGCTTGCCGGTGACCTTGGCGCCTTCGTTGCGTGTGGTGACGGCTGCAAAGGCGACGCCAGTGTCCATGATGTGTTTCTCGACGCCGTCGAGACCCCAGAGAAAATCAAGATGCCACCAGGACCGGCGAAATTCGCCGTCGGTGATGGATTGCAGGCCGACATCTTCCTGGCGTTTGATGATGCGCTCGATCTCGCGATCTTCGACCGCCTTGAGCGCACCCGCATCGATCTCGCCCTTGGCGTGCTGCTCGCGCGCTTTTTTCAGCGCAACGGGACGCAGCAAGCTGCCGACATGATCGGCGCGGAATGGCGGTATGGTGCGCATGCTCATCTGCATTACCCCCACACTTCTTCGGCGATCTCCACGATCATCCTGAGCTTCGCCCATTGCTCGTCCTCGGCCAGGATATTGCCTTCCTCGGTGGAGGCAAAGCCGCATTGCGGCGACAGGCAGAGCTGGTCGAGATCGATAAATTTCGCGGCCGCATCGATGCGGCGCTTGATCTCGTCCTTGGATTCCAGCCGCCCGCTTTTGGTGGTGACCAGGCCGAGCACCACCGTCTTGCCTTTCGGCACGAAACGCAGCGGCGCGAAGGAGCCGGCGCGGTCGCTGTCATATTCGAGAAAATAGCCGTGCACGTCGATCGTGTTGAACAGAATATCCGCCACCGGCTCGTAGCCGCCCGAGGCCACGAAAGTGGACTGAAAATTGCCGCGGCACAAATGCATGGCGATGGTCATACCGGCAGGAATATCCGAGATCGCGGCGTTGATCAGGCGGGCATAGGCGGCAGGCAGCTGCGCCGGATCCTCACCGCGCTCGCTCACCTGCGCCCGCAGCTTGGGATCGCAGAGATAGGCCAGATTAACTTCGTCCAATTGCAGATAGCGGCAGCTGGCATCGGCAAAACCGCGCACGGCCATGGCGTAAGTCCGGCCCAAATCAACATAGAAGTCTTCCATGTCCGGATAGATCGAACCCGGAATGGCGTCGCGGCCGTATCGAAAATGCAGCGACGACGGCGAGGGTATCGTCATTTTCGGCACGACGCGCGCATGCGCCGCGACATATTTGAAATGCTCAAGCATCGGATGGCCGGTGAACGTGCCGAGCGGGCCTACGACGCG